>JAIROG010000127.1 GCA_031257675.1 Treponema sp.
TCGGAGACGACGCGCAATTTGAGGATGTCAACGAAGCGAACGCGCTGGCGCTTGACGGGCAGCAAAACCCGCGTACTACCAGCCACTTATACCTTTGGCGCGGCGGCGAGCGAAAAAAAAGTTGTAGCTCAAGGCGACAACCCTTCGTTTGGCGGTTTAGCGCTGTCAGGAAGCTATGATTTTAATTGCCAAGCGCCGTTTCTGCCGAGAACGTCGCCCGTGTCAGGGTCGATAAGCGTCACGGGCGACTACACCCCCCAAGAGGCTTGTACAGCTTCGCCCTCAACGGCGGCGGCTATTACGACTACGCGGGCGGCCCGTTCTCGGGCGCGGAAAAACTGGCGGCTATAGACACGGGGACTTCATCCGCCGCGCGGTCCATCTCATACAAAAGGTTTTAGCGGAGGTTATTATGGCTTTATCGGCAAACGAGGCTTTGCGCCCGGACACTTGCGAGTTGTTGTCACAATTAGTCCATGCGGGGTTCCCCGTCGGATACGCCCGCATACATAGCTGGCATGTGAACCCCGGCGACCCGTCCTTCACCGCGCTCTTGGCTCTGTATTACAACGAGGACGCGCGAAGGGAAGACACGGACAATTGCGCCTGCTACGAGATAGGCGGGACTATGCCCGCGGAGGTTTTGGAGGCCCTCCAGAGGGCGGACGACAGGAGCGTCTTCTACGGGGTCGTCGAATGCCTTATACATTTTCAGACGTATCAGCGGCAGTTAAGCGGCGTTGAGGACGACGAGGAATATATCGCGGCTCTTGACGAAAAACAACGGATGTTGCGGCGGATGGACGAGGACCTAGGCTTAAATCTTTCCGATTTTTTCATTCTGACGGCATGAGCGCGGCCCTCATAACCGTCGCTGTCCCGGCGTATAACGCCGGGCGCGCCATAGAGTCGGCGCTTGAAAGCGCCTTGACCCAGTCGCTCGAAGACATCGAGATTCTGGTCGTCAACGACGGCTCCCAAGACAATACGAAAGCGGTCGTTGAGCGCGCCGCCGCTTCAGACGGGCGCGTTGTCCTGATAAACCGGGCGGAAAACAAAGGCGTGTCGGCGGCCCGCGAAACGCTCGTTGAGAACGCGCGCGGCGAATATATATTTTGGCTTGACGCGGACGACCGCATGCTGAGAGCGGACGCGCTGGAGTTGTTATTACAGGCGGCGGGGGCGGACAACGATATGGTCTTCTTCGGCGAGTTGAATCAAAGAATCGGCGGCAGAGCGCCCGCCCCGCCGAGCGGTTTTCCTAGGGACGCCCTAATCCGGCGCGCCATAAGGCGGCGCACCGTCTCCTTGCGGCCGTTTACAAGAAGAAGCTTGTTAAACCGCTGTGTTTTTCCGGCGCGGAACTTCGGCGAAGACATGGCGCTGACGATCCAATGCCTCGTATACGCGCGTAAAATAGCGTTCTCGCCGCATATTTTATACCACTACATCAAAAACCCCTTGTCGATATGCAACAACCCCCGCAACGCGCTGAGAAACGCGGACGACATGACGGCGATGTTGGAGTGGGCGGGCGCGTTCTTGACGGAGCGCGGACTCCCCGATATCGCAAAAACGGCGGAGGAGGAAAAAGCCGTCTCGTTAAGATACAGCCGTTTAATCCGGCGGGGGCCGATTCAAACACGCCCGTATTTAATCGAGGAGGGGCGCCGGCCTTTGATAAAGACCCGCGGCCGCTCGGCGTACAGAGAGTTTGCCCTATGCTGTAAGGGAGGCTCAGACCTAATGGCACCCTGCGCGTTTGGCGGCGCGATGAAACTATCGCGTGACGCCGCCGGCGTGTATTATACGTCTGGCTGCTGTTTTTTTCACGGCGCCCGCGCGCACCCGATATTTTGGACTTTCCCAAGGCGGCGGAGGAATACGGGAAGAAACGCCGCTCCTGTTACTGCCCGTCGTATAAGAAGAGCGGCGGGGAAAGCCGTCTCGTCATAGCGCTTAGCCCGCCTTGTAATCTGCGGCGCAAGATGTGTCCTTCCGTCGTATACGGGTCACAGGCTTATATTGCGGACGCCGCCGAGTCCAAACGGGCGTTCGCCGCCGCGATTGACTATTTCGAAGAGATTGTTTTGTGCGGCGGGGAATATTTCTTCTGGGACGGCGGGATGGAATCGCTTTTATCCGTCAGGGAGGAGAATCATGTAAAAACAATTCAGGTCGTCACCAACGGCGCGTTGCTCGATGGAGACAAAATCGCCCTGCTGAAGGAGCGTTTCACCGGAATTGGAAAAGAAATCATGTTTGCGATCAGTCTAAGCGGTACGACGGCGGCGGCTTACAAAGACGTGTGCGGCTCCGATGGCTTTGACGTGGCGGTGGAGAATATCAAGACCGCCCGCGACCGCGGCGCGCTTCTTACGGCGGTTTACACGCTGTCCATACATAATCAAGCCGATTGGATCAACGCCCCGCGTTTTTTCCATGATTTAGGGGTTTATTATACGGCGAATTTCGACAGCCTGAACCCGGGACTCTTTGTTAATGAAAAAGGGGATGTCGTCAATTCGTTTTTTCAGGCGTTTCTAGACGAGCATTTCAAATATTTTAGCTCGCTGCGTCAAAACACGCTCCCTTTGATAGTGTATAACGGCGAGAGAATTCTTTCCTCAGTGTAGCAAGCAGCGCTGAACTATGGGGAGGACACCGCGCCGGCGATCCGCAGAGAGCAGGTTAAAAGCATGGTAAAATCTAGGTAAAACAGGCTAAATTCCCAAACTATATGCAAATTTTTCCCATTCTTTTTGCACAGTTACAATTGGCGCGCCGGTCACAATGTAAAAATATGAATCCGGTTTGTTTTAATACACAGCTCATTTCTATAACACGTTCTTTAAGCCGTTCAATATAACGGTTTATATCTCCCGTCCATCTGTCCTGAAAACTTCTTATTTCCCCGTCATCGTCCCAAATAACTTCATATTGCTAAAAAACGGCGGATCACGGTATATTAAATCAATGGTTTCATTTTCAATATTTCAAGATTATCATTCGGGAATGAGTTTGTTTGTGAAATAGCCGAAATCGTTTTGCGCAAAATTACGCATAATGTTCCTATGCGGACTGTCGTATACAAGTCTATCGCGGGATCTCCCGCCTGCAACAGAGACGCTTTCGGAACGCTTTCCGCGTTTGACGCGCCGCATATTCGCGTTGTTCATTTCATCCCCTCTGTCCGGCGCCTTCAACCGGCAGGATAGCGGCTCCGGGGCGCAGACGGGAAAGCCCATTCCAAAGACCGCGAGGCTTGTTCCAAAAAGGAGAAGCCGCCGCGCGATGTTGAGGGTTGCGGAAACGAAACGTCTGCCAAAGCGAAAATGGTTATGTGCTGAGCTTGTTCCAAAACTCGGTTAGTTTTGGACAAGCTCTTGGAAAAACCGGCCAAAAGTCCGGTTTTTCCCTTAAATCTAAGGAAGCTGTTCCAAAAACTGAAGTTTTGGAACAGCCCTTGCTAATAAAAGATATTGCAGGGGAATGCAACCGTGACAAGAGAACGAGCGTCCGCTTAAATCCGCTGTCCGCGTCATAGTGTTTTATACCCCCTTTCTTTTGACCCGCTTGCTTTTATGCAAGATCGTTCTAGAGCTTGTTTTGAAACGGCGTCGTCCCGCATTGTTTTGAAAGAATATGCAAGCCCTATTTTTCAAACCCGCGCTTTTTTTGCTCCGCCGGAAGCGGCCTTTCAGCGCCTTCCCAAAAAGCGCCATGCAGTCCGTTTGTTTTTTATTGAACAAGTCAAGTCTAGTATAGATTGTCATTAAGGGCGGCGCGACTGCGCCCTCAAGCCGTGAATGCCCTTCCCCGTCGTAAGAGAACAACCATTCGCGCCGCTCATAATCCTCCCTGTTCAGACGCGCTGTCTGTCAACGGGACACGTTTAATTTTTTGCTCATACATTACGCTTTTTCTTGACGTTTAACTTCCGTTTCAGTATTTTTCAAATAGAACTATTGCAACAACGATCAAATTTGAAAGATAAATAAAGGTACGATATGGAAAAGGAAGAACGTAAAGAAGAGCCTGCCGCAAACGCAAATGAAACGCCGGTAGAACAGCCCGCGCCGGTTGAACAGGCGGATGCGCAGGTTGCCGGACAGAAAATCACGGATGAGGAGCAAATAGAAGAGGCTCCTCTTGACGACGCCGCGAAAATAGAACAACTGGAGCGGCAGATCGAGGGGTTGAGAGATCAATATCTGCGCAAAGTCGCGGATTTTGAGAATTTCCGTAAACGCATGAACCGCGAAAAGCAGGAAGCCATTGAATATGCGAACACCGCTCTTCTGCTTGATATTATTCAAGTGATGGATGATTTTGAACGGGCGCTTCGCGCGGCCTCTGCGACGTTCGAAAATGCGGAGAATTGGACGGACAAGGATTTTCAGACCTTCTATGAGGGCGTCAGCATGATAGAAAAGCGGCTTTCCTCCCAGCTTGAAAACAAATGGGGGTTAAAACGCTTTGATTCTGCGGGAGAAGCCTTTGATCCGAACCGGCACGAGGCGCTTATGGTGGAAAAATCGTCCGAAGCAAGCGAGGCGAAGGTCGCGGAAGACCTTGTGAAGGGGTATACCCTGAAAGATAGAGTAATCAGGCCGGCAAAAGTCAAGGTAACGATGCCGGAGTGACGCAACATAAAGGAGATTGTTATGGGAAAAATTATAGGAATTGACTTAGGCACGACCAATTCGTGCGTAGCTGTTTTGGAAGGCGGCGAACCTGTCGTTATTCAGAACTCGGAAGGCGGAAGAACTACGCCGTCTATCGTGGGTTTTACGAGCAAGGGCGAGCGTGTGGCGGGTCAGCCCGCGAAAAACCAAATGATTACGAACCCTGAGAATACGGTTTATTCGATTAAACGGTTTATGGGGCGCAGGTACTCGGAGGTCGGAAGCGAAATGAAGCTCGTTCCCTATAAGGTGGCTGAACAGGGCAACGATGTCCGCGTTGATATTAACGGCAAGAAATACTCACCGCAGGAAATCTCCGCTTTTGTTTTGCAGAAAATGAAAAAGACAGCCGAAGATTACCTGGGCGAAACCGTTACGGAAGCGGTCATCACGGTGCCTGCGTACTTCAACGACGCCCAGCGTCAGGCGACCAAAGACGCCGGCAAGATCGCGGGACTTGAAGTGAAACGCATCATCAACGAGCCGACCGCCGCTTCTTTGGCGTTTGGCTTTAACAAGGATCAAAGGAAGGAAAAAACCCTCGCGGTCTACGACTTGGGCGGCGGCACCTTCGACGTGTCTATTCTCGAACTCGGTGATGGCGTTTTCGAGGTGAAGTCCACCAACGGCGACACTCACTTGGGCGGCGACGACTTTGACCGCCGCATACAGGAATGGCTCATCCAAGAATTCAAGAATGACACAGGCATCGACCTCGGCAAAGACAGAATGGCGTTGCAGCGTCTGCGCGAAGCCGCTGAGAAAGCGAAGATCGACCTTTCCAACCTGCAAACAACGGAAATCAACCTGCCGTTTATCACGGCGGATCAGAGCGGTCCCAAGCACTTGCAGAAGACCCTCTCCCGCGCCAAGTTCGAGCAGATGGTGGACGATCTCTTTGAGCGGTCAAAAGAACCGTGTAAAAAGGCGCTTGCCGACGCTGGTCTCACGGCGGATAAAATTGACGAGGTTATCCTTGTCGGCGGCTCCACCCGTATTCCCAAAGTGCAGCAGATCGTCAAAGACTTGTTCAAGAAAGAGCCGAACCGCGGGGTGAACCCGGATGAAGCGGTCGCCATTGGCGCGGCGATTCAGGGCGGCATTTTGGGCGGCGATGTCCACGACGTGCTGTTGCTGGACGTTACCCCGCTCTCGCTTGGCATTGAAACATTGGGCGGCGTTATGACCAAACTCATTCCGCGCAACACCACGATCCCCACCCGCAAAAGCCAGACGTTTTCCACGGCGGCTGACGGGCAGACTGCGGTTACCATACACGTCCTACAGGGCGAGCGGGAAATGGCAAGCCAGAACCGGACATTGGGCAACTTCAACCTTGAAGGCATTCCGCCCGCTCCTCGCGGCATTCCGCAGATTGAGGTGACATTCGATATTGACGCAAACGGCATCGTTCATGTGTCCGCCAAAGATTTAGGCACCGGCAAGGAGCAAAAAATACGCATCGAAAGTTCGTCCGGCTTAAACGACTCTGATATTGATCGCATGGTCAAAGACGCGGAACTGCATGCCGAAGAAGACAGGCGTGAAAAAGAGAAGGCCGAAGCCCGAAATGAAGCGGAAGCGTTGATCTATGGCATTGAGAAAAATGTCAAAGAATTGGGAGATAAGGTGGGCGCTTCCGACAAATCCAAAGTGGAAGAGGCTGTCGCGGACCTGAAACGCGCCCTTGAAAGCGGCGATGTGCAGGCTATAAAAGATAAAACCGAGTCTTTGAAACAGGCGTACTACAAAATCGCCGAAGAAGTGTACAAAAATCAAGGGGCGCAGCAGGGCGGCGCGGAAACCGGAGCGCAGCCAGAGTTTGACAATAATGCCAATAGCGGCGGGGGCGCTCAAAGCGGCGGCGGAGACAATACCAAGCCTGCCGAAGACGCGGACTACGAGGTGGTAGACGATAAATAGGAGGATGGGGAGCGGAAGCAGGGCTTGAGCGCGAGGCGCATTCAGCGAAAATGTAGGGAACGCATGGAGTGAAGCTCATTGTGAGCGTTCTTATATAATGTGCGGGGCGTCTTGCGAGACATTCATCTCCTGTGTTCCAATCTCCACTAAAAATGGCAAAACGGGATTACTATGAAGTCTTGGGCGTACAGAAAAACGCATCCAAAGACGATATAAAAAAAGCGTATCGAAAACTCGCTGTTCAATACCATCCTGATAAGAATCCGGGCGACAAAGGAGCCGAAGAAAAGTTTAAGGAAGCGACTGAAGCCTATGAAGTCTTGGGCGACGATGAAAAAAAGGCGGCTTACGATCAATACGGTTTTGCTGGTGTTGACGGGATGAGCGGCGGACAGGATTTCTCTCACTTTTCTCAGACATTTCGGGGGTTTGAAGATATTTTCGGCGGCGATTTCTCCAGTATTTTCGATATGTTCGGCATGGGCGGCGGCTCGCGGCATTCAAGCGCCAGCGGCGTACGCCAAGGCGCCAACCTTCGCTACGACATAGAACTCCCGTTCAAGGATGCGGTTTACGGCACCAAAGTTGAGATTCAATACACCCACAACGAAATCTGCGCCTCCTGCAAAGGTTCGGGGGCTTCAAGCGGAACAGGCAGGAAAACCTGCCCCACCTGCCACGGAAGCGGACAGGTGCGGCGCAGCCAAGGCTTTTTCACCATGGCGACGACATGTCCGAACTGTAGGGGCGAAGGCGTCATCATAGAACACCCGTGTTCAAGTTGCGACGGGTCCGGCGTTCAGAAAAAACGGCAAAAACTCTCGGTTACCATTCCCGCCGGTGTGGAAGACGGCAAGCGTGTCATCGTCCCGAAGCAAGGCGACGCGGGACAGAATGGAGGCGCGGCGGGCGATCTGTACGTATTCATCAAGATAAAGCCCCACGAATACTTTGAGCGCTACGGCGCCGATCTGTACTGCGCGATTCCCATTTCCATCACGCAGGCGGCTCTCGGCTCAGAGGTGCGCATCACGACGCTTGATGGAAAAACCATCAAGGTAAAAGTCCCGGCGGGCAGCCAAAACAACAAACTTTTGCGCGTACGGGATGAAGGAGTGTCGACGGGGGGCTACCACGGCGACCTTTACATTAAACTCATCGTCAAAACGCCTGAAAAGCTCTCGAAGCGGAGCAGGGAACTGCTGGAAGAAATTTCCCGCATTGAGGGGGAAGAAGAAAGCCCGAAGCCGATACCGTTAGCCGCCTTGCAAGATTAGTACATTTGTGGTATAGTATCCATTAATGAATATGGACTATGTACAAACTAAATTCCATGTTGATCAGCAAGTTGTATATCCTAGTCAGGGTGTGGGAAAGATCAAGGCGATTGAAAATAGAAACTTTAAAGGCGTCCAAACCCCGTATTATGTCATTTATTTTGAAGTGTCCGACATGATAAGCATGATACCGGTGGAAAAAGCTCATGAATTGGGGATTAGGGCTATTGTATCACCGGAAGAAGCTGAAGAGGCGCTTAATTTTATTGGCGAAAAATACGACCCCATACCTTCAGACTGGAAGCTCCGGTATCAACTGAATCTCGACCTCCTCAAGAAAGGGAGCATCATGGATATTGCCGCCATTGTACGCTCTCTGTACCACCGCAGTCAGATAAAAGAACTCCCTATTATGGAAAGAAAATTGTACGACTCCGCAAAAAAACTCATGGAAGATGAGATTGCCTTCTCCCTGAACAAAAACCACGAAGACGTTGAACGCATAATATTCGAGCAACTGGAATGCACCGCTTTAGGTGAAGAAGCCGCCGGATATGAGGCGGAAGATGCCGTTGGGCTGGATGATATTGTTGACAATGAAGACGCTGTAGATCCGATTGAAGAATTGCCCAATGAATGACGGGCTTTCCATCGCGGCTGTTATTTGCGCGGCAGGATATTCTTCCCGCATGGGCGGCGTGAAGAAAGAGTACCGGAAGCTGGATGCGCTTGACGATGAAGGAAACCCCCTCACTGTGCTTGGAGCCGTAGTTACCGCATTCGCCGCATCGTCCCGCATTGACACTATTGTGATAGCCGTTCCTCTTGCGCCTGAAATCGGGGAATGTAAAGCGAGAGAGTCCCTGCCGCCTCGATTTTTGCGGAGCGGCGGAAAATCTAACGGTATTCCACAAACGCTTTTTGTTCCGGGCGGCGGTTCTAGACGCATGTCCGTTCATCATGCGCTTTCGTTGCTTGCCGCTTACTATCCCGATTATGTGCTGATTCATGACGGGGCGCGCCCTTGGGTGGACGTTGACCTTATTGAGCGGACGATTGACGCAGTACTGATGCACAAGGCGGTAGCGCCTGTTGTGCCGCTTGTCGAAACGCCAAAAGAAATCAGCGGCGCCAATGAGGTTCACGGGCTTCAAGGCGTACAAATTGTAACGCGGCATCTGAGGAGGGCGAATGTGGCGACGGCGCAAACGCCTCAAGCCTTCGCGTTTCCCGGCATCCTCTACGCCCACGAAAAAGCCGCGATGCGGGAATTGCGGGAAAGGATCGACTACACCGATGACGCCGAGATTTGGGGCGAATTCTGCGGCGCGGTCGCCGTCATTCAAGGCTCGCCCGTGAACAAAAAGATAACGTTTCCGCAGGATTTGGAATGAACCTCCGCGCAACAAAACGCGAACCAAAGGTTCGGCGCGGCATTAGCCCTCTTGCGGATGAAAAAACGTTGATACAATTTCGCTAGATGGGCAATCGCCGCGCCTTCTCTCAATCAATCCACCGCTTTGAAATTGTAGAGCGGTTTAAGTCGTCGCTCCACGTCAACCGTATCGCCAATATAGTCAAGAACGTCTCGCGCTTTTTTATACGCCATCGGACTTTCCTCAAGAGTGTCCTTGCAGATGACGCTTGACCATATTCCGCGCATCTCTTTACGGTATTCGTCAAGAGAAAGACCCCTCGCATCTGTTCGCGCTTTTTTTCTTCCCGCCCCATGAGGGGCGGAGCAGTTCCAATCGACGTTGCCCTTGCCGCATCCCAAAACCGCTCCCTCGGACATTGAAAACGGGATGACCACAGGTTCGCCCTTCTTTGCGGAGATGGCTCCTTTCCGCACTGTTTTGGTTTCCATGTCAATGTAATTATGGACGCAATCACGGCATTCGGTTTCCCGTATGTCAACCTTGAAAAAACCGCTTGCTATTGTATGCGCCATAAGCGCGCGGTTTACCCGGGCGTAATGCTGGACGATACGCATATCCGCCAGATAATCGTCAGCGAAAGCGCCGGAAAGGCGCTTGATAGGACTATCCGCTTCGGTTTCCCGCAGGGCGATAATTTCATGACATTCCGCCGTATGCGCTCCTAAAATCCGCGAGCCGGAATGTATCAAAAGCCAGCGGTTATGCGCCTCGTCAACATCAATTTCGATAAAATGGTTGCCGCGGCCGAGCGTCCCAAGCGAGGCGAATATCCGTTCAGGGCTTTTGCCCTGTTTTTCACAAAGTTTGCGGATTTCATTTTTGAATCTTCCGGCATCGGATAAGTCGCCGCCGCCATTGCCTTGAGACGCAAACAGATTCATTTCATCAAAGGATTCATGGAGGGATGAACGCACCGATTGACCAGAAGGGATGTTTTTACGGATAAATGCGTCAAGTTTGTCAAAACGCAGATTTCCCTTGCCGAGGTTGCAGGCGCAGACGCCGCAACCAATGTCAAGGCCGATAATGGACGGAATCAGCAGATTCGTGTAGGTTGCGGTCCAGCCTATTACCGTGGCTTTTCCTAGATGAACGTCAGGCATAATGCGTACCGTGGTGTCCGCGAAAGCCGGATGATTGAGATACCGCGCTATTTTGTTTTCGCATGCCGCATCCAGAGATTTTGCGTACACATAGGCTTTGTTATAGGCGCCGTTTACAAGAATTGGTTTTATTGGAATCGTCTCTGCCGATAATGCGACAGCGCTGCCAGTCATGTTGTCAGCCATGCTGTTTTTTCTCCTTTATCACGTGCAACGTCTCTCCGTCATATATACGAATTGGATCGCCTCGTTGCAATTCCCAATGAGTATGGCGCAACGCTGATTTTGATTGTTTTTTTCTGTCCGCCTGTTCTTGGTCAAACAGGGACGCAAGCCGCGCAAGAGCAAGTTTTTTGTTCAACAATTGCGAGCGTTCCTCGCGGGCCGCCGCGCTTTTTCCGGTAGGGATATGCACTGCGCGGACCGCGCTCTCCGTTTTATTGACATATTGACCGCCCGGCCCCCCGGCGCGGGCCGTTTCAAAGCGTACATCGGACAGGGAAAGCGTTTCTTCCTGTTCAGACTCCATGAACGGTTTTACTGAGACAAACCAATTCTTCCGTTTGTGATGGGGACGGTACGCGCTGCGCCAAACCCACTGGACAACGCCTGTCCATGAGAGGGCGAACTGTCTCGCCCCTTCTCCTTCGAGCGCAACCAGAGCGGAACGGATATTGCCCTTTTCGTGGGACGGTTCCGCGTCAATAATTCGCAATGTGACCTCATTTCCTTTTTCTTCAATTTCCCTTTGAAGAACCCGCAGGGTCAAAGCGGCGGCATGAGCGCACTCCTCGGGACCAGCGCCCGCAGAGACGCTTAACCAAATAGTGTCCAATGACAACTCCCGATGTGACGGGGCTACGCCAGATGCAGGCGAAACCGATGCATATATATAACGTATACGCGCATCGGTCATTCACTCCTTAACCGTTTTCAAATTTCAACTAAAAACAACGGTTGCTATAGAGAAAGGAGCCTTTTTTGGTCAGTGGATTAAAAGCCTGTGGATTACCGCGCCGCGAAGGCTCCAGCCATGTGTTCCTGAATAGAGTTGATGTTCGTCTGCTTTTTCATACGCGCCCCCTGTTAATGTAAGATGGCTTGCTTTACTAAAGACCTATAGCCCAAGAAGTATTGTCAACAAAATCGAGATTTTGTTGACGCTAATAGACGAAAATAGATTTGCCGTGAGAAATATGCATGACGTTTGTCCGGCTTGTCTCTGTAAAAAATTAGCCCGTCCAATCAGGACGAGCTTGAAGCTCCCCCGGACGGGCTTGAACCGCCGACCCAGTGGTTAACAGCCACTTGCTCTGCCAACTGAGCTACAGGGGATTAAGAATGTCTTACTATAGCGGTTTCAAACAAAATAGTCAAGAGCCAATCAAAATTTTTTACCAATTTTCTTTTAAAATCGCTTGACAAAATATTAATAATACGCTTCTATATAGAGAAGCGTATTGCATAGCGAGCGCAAGCGCCGCATAAGTATGACAAGACATCAACAAGGAGACAACAATGTCAAAGAAAATTCCGACCAGACTTTATTTAGCGGAGGATGAGATACCGTCATCATGGTTCAATTTACGGGCGTTTATGAAGGATAAACCCGATCCGCTCCTGCACCCGGGAACCCTGAAACCCGTAACCCATAATGATTTGGCGCCGGTGTTCTGTAAAGAAGCCATCAAACAGGAGTTAGACGAGACAACGCCGTTTATTGCGATACCGGAAGGATTGCAGGCGTTTTACCGCGCCTACAGACCCGCCCCGCTTGTCCGCGCCTACTTTCTGGAAAAAGCGCTGGAAACGCCCGCGGAAATATACTACAAATTTGAAGGGACAAACACGTCCGGCTCGCATAAGCTCAATTCTGCGGCCGCCCAGGCGTATTACGCGAAAGAAGAAGGGCTTGTTTCGCTGACCACAGAAACCGGCGCCGGGCAATGGGGTTCCGCAATGGCAATGGCGTGCGCTTTTTACGGGCTGGGACTTACGGTTTACATGGTGAAAATAAGCTCCGAGCAAAAGCCGTACCGCAAAGCGCTCATTGAAACCTACGGCGCCCATCTTATTCCTTCTCCCTCAAACACCACGGAAGCAGGCAAGAGCATTCTCGCCGTTGATCCGAACACCGCTGGTTCTTTAGGCTGCGCGATCTCCGAAGCGGTGGAAGCGGCGGTCAAAACCGACAAATGCCGGTACGTGCTAGGCAGCGTCTTGAACCATGTGCTTTTGCACCAGTCAATTATCGGGCAGGAAGTGAAGGCGGCTTTTGACAAATATGGTGTCAAACCTGATGTCATCATTGGGTGCGCAGGCGGCGGTTCAAACCTGGGCGGACTCATTGCGCCGTTCATGGGGGATCGATTGGCTGGAAAAAACGCCATTCGTTTCATCGCGGTGGAGCCTGCCTCCTGTCCGTCATTCACCCGCGGCAAATACGCCTACGATTTTGGCGATACGGCGAAAACCACGCCGCTTATCAAAATGTACACGCTTGGCAACGGATTTATCCCTTCGTCAAATCATGCGGGCGGTTTGCGCTACCACGGCATGAATTCGGTTCTGTCAAAACTGTACCACGACGGACACCTCGAAGCCCGCGCCGAAGCGCAGACCGAAGTCTTTGACGCGGCGATACAGTTTGCGAAAGCTGAGGGCATCCTGCCCGCGCCGGAATCTTCCCATGCAATAAAAGCGGCTATTGACGAAGCGCTTGAGTGCAAGCGAACAAACGAGAAAAAGGTCATTCTTTTCGGTCTCACCGGCACCGGCTACTTTGATATGAGCGCGTACATGGCGTACAATAACAAGACCATGACCGACTACATTCCCACAGACGAGGACCTAGGGAAGACGGGTTTCGCATCGTTGCCCAACGTAGATTTATAAAAATCCAAACGGACGCGGGTTGCGCCGGCAACGCTGTCTCAGCTATGCTGTCAGTACAACCTCGGTTCTGCCTGACCCGCCCAATTCCGGGCGGGAGAAGTGGAAATCAGCGATGCGCTGATCTTTTTTAAGAAGATCGTGTACGCCTTTTTGCAGAACGCCCCCGCCCTTGCCGTGTATAACGGTGAATTCCTTTAAGCCCGACAAAACGGCGGCGTCGATCTGCCGTTGCAGGGCTTCCACAGCTTCTTCAAGGCGCATACCCATCACCTTGAGTTCCATGACCGCCGTTGATCGTTGCGATAAATCGACGGCGACAAGCGCGGGCTTAAGTTGTTTTTGTACGCCTTGCGCGGAAGTCGCCGGTGTAAGCTCTTCCGCGGGAAGAATTATGCGGAGCGATCCGATTTCCACAAGCCAGCCGTTCTTTTCCTGACGGATAATGGTTCCCCGTTGCTTGTAGGAAGCCGCCAGCACCTCCGCGCCCTCAACCAGAGGCGGCGGTTGGGGCGAAGCCGGCGCTTGAACGTCATTATCGCGCTCCTTTTGTCGATCCTGCAACGCTCTCTCTTCCTCATTCAAAGCATTCGTCTCACTTGCGGCGCTCTTTTCCAGATCATTGAGAAAGTCCTTCACTTTAAGCGTTTTTTCGCGGGTTATTTCCCCTTCTTTCAACTCGCGCACCAGATTTTCAAGAGTTCTCCGGCTTTCATCAAGCAGTTTTCTAAGCCTGCCCACTTCACCTGATTTAATCTCCATTTCTTTTCGCCTGAGCCGCAGTTCTTTGAGATCAACCGCGCGCCGTTCTTCACACAGACGCTTCTCTTCCTGACTCTGATCTTCGGCGACGGCGTCCAAATCGCGGTGTTTCCGCTTGAGACCCGCAATAAGCGATGACACGTCCGCCCGTTCTTCATTGATGTAGGAACGCGCTTTTGCGATGATTTCCGCCCGCACCCCATTGCGCGAAGCGATATCCACGGCGCGGCTTTCTCCTGGAACGCCCATGACGATGCGGTATGTGGGCGAAAGCGTCCTGCTGTCGAACTCAACAGAGGCGTTTTCCACATATTCCCGTGTGTAACCGTAATTTTTCAAGACGCCGTGATGGGTGGTGACAATGAGGGAAACCCGCTTTTCAATCAGGTAATCGAGAATCGCCATAGCGATGGCGCTTCCTTCTTCCGGGTCAGTGCCGGCGCCGAGTTCGTCAAGCATCACGAGCGATTGAGCGGAAGCCGATGCGGTGATTGCCGCAATGTTGATCATGTGCGCGGAAAAGGTTGAAAGCGACTGGCTTATGGACTGCTCGTCTCCGATGTCGGTGAAAACGCCATCAAAGATCGGGAGGCTTGTGCCGTCTGCTGCGGGAACGGCAAGTCCGCTCTGGTTCATCAGGGCAAAGAGTCCCACGGTCTTGAGGGTTACAGTCTTGCCGCCCGTGTTCGGTCCCGTGATGATGACCGCGCCTTTGCCTTCATTCATAATAAAGTCTACCGGCACAGCGGCATGCCCCAACAGCGGGTGGCGAGCTTGCTTGAGTATGATGATCCGGCCGCCGCCGCAGGCGTCATCGCCGCTCTCTTTCGCAAAAACGCCCTGTATGTCCTTCGAATAGCGGGCTTTCGCCCGTATGATCTCAATGAGAATGATCTTTTCGTGAAAATCAGTCAATATCTCACGATTATCGGCAATTTTTGCCGTCAATTCCCGTAGTACACGGAGGATTTCCGCGTCAAGGCGGCGTCTTTCAATAAGAATGTCGTTGTTCTTCTCAACAACATCTTCCGGTTCGATGAACAGGGTCTGTCCGGTCGCTGAAACCTCGTGTACAATGCCCCGGATGCGTCCGCGAAAGTTGGCTTTTACCGCAAGAACAGCGCGTCCGTCCCGTTGGGACGGCGCCTTTGATTGCAACATGCGCCGCGATTCCTCATTGCCGGCGTAACGGGCCACGGCGGCGTCAAGTTCAGAGGCAAGCCTGCGAATCCGGCGGTTTATCTCCTGAAATTCAGGCAGGTCTTTGAGGCTGCCGTCTTTGTTGAATATGCGGAACACCTCGCGGGCAAGGCTTGTACAATCCGGTATATCGAGGGTAAGCTGACGGAGCGAAGTGTCTTTAAGGGAAAGCGGCGCAAGCCAATTTTTGAGAATCGACCCGCGTTCAACGAACAGTCCTATGGCGAACGCCTCGTCAGGATCAAGGCTTGCGCCTTCAACCGCGAGTTTCGGAAGCAGGAACTTTATATCGGGAAGGCTCTCCTGCTTTTCCTCATCGCCGCTTTTCATGCGTCCAACGGTTTCCCAGACAAAACGCTTGAGCCGTCTGACGCCATCCGCGTCAACACACGGCTTTTCGGCTAAAATGCGCCGTTTCGCCTCTTCGTTGAACGAACAACACGCGACGCGGCTTCTGATCGCATCGAATTCAAGGATGCTTTCGGTTTTCTCGTTCATAGCGTTACCATACTCTATTATACCACAAAAAGCTCGCATGGCAACGGGTTGCGCTCCCAGACAAGCCAAATTTTCCATCTGTTTTTCATTCAATCTTGCAACTATTTTCTCTTCCCGTTGTTTTATACACGCATGAGTCCCTATATGAAACACATATTCTTGCGCGTATATATTGCGCTGACAGGCGTATTTCTTGTTCCGGGCGTTTTTTCAGACACGCTGGACGCTCTCATCGCTCCCGCATGGAAAACGGCGTTGCTCTCTGGCGAATCTATTACGCAGCTTGCCAAAAATCCGGCTGTTCCTGAGCTGTCGCCCCGTGACGCGCAGGTGCGGCGCCTGACAGCCGGCGTCATCAAAGAAATCAATCCCACGATTCTCTCTGAAAGCCTTTATTTATATAAAAAACCGTCCGGCGCCGCTTCATGGACGCAAGCCGAAAAGACAGCCCTTTACAACAATATGCTTGCGCTCAGTACGCTTGCCGGCTTGCAGTACTATTCGGTAAGCCATAAGAGTATGCGCGCCTTGTTCGAGATATCGCAAGTGATTGATGATCCTGCAACTCAAAAACCGACGGGCGATCCAAGCCGTTCAGTCCCGCCCCTATCCTTGACCGTGTATGCGCGTCAAAAAGATTTAACCTTTGGCGACAACATCTATCAATACGATTATTTTGCGTCTGAAAACGCGCTGGCGCTTATTCAGCGGAACTTCACCGCTATGTCACTCGGCATTGTGCCGGTTATAAGCAAAAATATGTTGCGATCCGTGGTCGCGGTGATTGACGCAGGGGAATATCTGCTCATCTACTCGGCGTCTTTTGCAAAAACCGTCTCTCTGCCGGGCGTAAAGAATCGTATGGGGCAATCTTTCGCCAACAGGGCGGAAGCCATTTTAGGCTGGTTCACCAAACAAGCGGACAAGGCGTTCATACGATGAGGGAACGCCTTTAACCATCCTCCAGAAGAAATCTTTTAACCCCCACAAGCCGCGGAGCAAAATACCGGTCTGTCATAGGGGAAATGACGATGCCCCGCTTCGGCCCGCTGGAAACCGCGTGTATCATGGAATCTTTGTCTACAAAGATCGCCGTGTGATTTATTGAACCGGATCCTCCTTTATTGGCGGAGAACACAAGAACATCACCGGGCAAGGCGTCTTCCAGCCGGACGGTCTTTGCGCCCGACGACCATACTCCCCGCGAAGAGCGGGGAACATCCATGTTCAGGGCGTTGCGGTACACAAACCACACAAAGCCCGAACAATCAAACCCTTTCTCGGTTGATCCGCCGCTGCGATAGGGTATCCCTTGTCGCTTCATGGCAAACTCAATGAGCGTCCTGCGCGGGCCGCCGGCTTCTCCCGCCGCTTTTTCCGTATGTTGAACGGCGCCTTCCTCCACCGTTTGAGCGCGAATACAGTTGATAAAGACCGCGCTCATCACAAGGGCGGCAAACGCTATTTTGACGTTCCGGTTGCAACAAGCCCGCTGTTTGCGAAGCGCGGGGCCGGCGATATTTTGGCGGGCGTATACGCGCCGTTCAGCCCGGTTATGCGCCGCTTCTTTTTTGCGATTATGTTTATTTCCCATATTTTCCATTATTTAAGAAACCCTCTGTTGTTTAAAATAAAGCGTCAGCCGCTAAAGCGATGTCAACTTTCCCAGAAACTGAAGTTTTAGGAAGTCTTCCATAATAATGTATTTTAGCATTAACTGCCGCGCCATTGAATGTATTTCAATAGTATTTTATATTGCTTTTAATGGTTTGTCAATCATTTTTAGAAATAATAGTCGCGGCAAAGCCGCCGAAACCTTTGTGATTGCGCCAAACGGGCTATACGGAATGGATGTAAAATTCCAAAAATCTAGTGGGCAATGGAATGATACAGAAAAGCCATGATCTTTATAAAGGTATGGTTTGTCTTTAAAATCAGAGTTTCCGGGGTGTAACCTGACATACAAGTACGCCGCGCCGTCCCTGTATAGAGGCGGACTGCCGCTTAAACCCGAACGGAACGCGCCTTGAGATCAAAGGGATAAGCGCGGCGATGGAAGCCCTTCATGCCCCCCTCCACAGCAGTCGGCAATGCTGACGACCGGGCGATAAAGGCGCCGCCGCCGTTTTCATCTCAATCTGAGGTATATAAAAGGTGTTTTCACGCTTTTGATTTGATTGGAAGATGAGGCGATGCGGACTTCGGGACGCCTCATTTAGAAAATGCCGCCGAAGCTGGCAAAGCTTCTATGCCTGAATGCGGTTTGCCTGGGGCAAGCCGCTGAAGTTCCGCCGAATCGTAAGGGCGCGTCGCGCCGTGAGCCGTCCTAGCGCGCGTGCGGCGGCTCCCTGCCCTCCATGGTCCGTTGGAACGGACTTCGCGGATCGCCGCAGTCCTTGGTTTCTTTGGAATCCGACATGGTCCTGCGTTTAAGTTTTTGGGCGGGCGTGAAAAAGTTAAGGAGGGGAGCCGGCGGCGCAGATGTCCTGTTTCTAGCAATTCGGGAGCTGGTCGCGGCGGTGTCTTCGCGGACAGCCGCGCCGTTTTTCTGTTCGATGAAACAGCCGCCGCCGCGGCGTGAGTTGGAGCGGCTTCAAGCGTATCCAAAAAACAATTTTATTTATTTTTTACACAGACGCCAAACACATTGCATAATGTATGGATATTATCAGAGCCGGATCCAAAAGCCAGCCGCCCGCTGTGCGCCGCGTTATACACGCTTTCGATCATGGTTTCCGCCGCGACGCTTTTTGCGGCGGCTCAAAGCGGCGAAAATCGCCGCTCGCCGCTATTATTTTGTTGACATGGTAAAATTTCAATGCTACCATACTTTTAAGTTCCGGGCGGTATAACGCCGTTTAATTCAAAGGAGGAACAATATGGCTGAAACAAAAAAGGGCAATCGTTACATAAACATTCTCTTTATTGCGCTGGTAGGCGGCTTTATCACCAAGATTCCTTACATTATGAACACATATTACACGTCCCTTGAACAGGCCACCGGCGCGACCCGGTTGCAACTGGGATTGCTTTCCACGATTTACGGTATTGTCAACTTTATCGCCTACCTTCCCGGCGGATACTTGGCTGACCGGGTTTCCGCAAAGAAGCTGGTCGTAATAGGCGCCATGGGGACAGCCGTATTCGGCATGTGGTACGCCGCGTTGCCGGGCTTCATCTGGCTCCTCGTCGTCCACATGGGGTTTGCGATCACCACGGTATTTATCTTCTGGGCGGCCATGGTCAAGGCGGTGAACAACTTGGGAACCGAAGCCGAACAAGGCAAGATGTTTGGCTTCCTTGAAGGCAGCCGTTACCTTATCGGCATTCTCGCCATGTATGGTTCCATTGCCGTTTTCGGCAGGTTTGCCGATGAAATCGCGGGCTTTAAAGGCGTCATTATTTATTACAGCATTGCGGTGGCCGTTGCCGGACTTCTGGTTTTGTTCTTTTTTAAGGAATCAAAGAAGACAGCGGAAGAAATCGCCGCCGCAAAACAGAAGGGAGAGATCATTTCTTATAAGCTGTTCAAGGAGGTTTTAAAGTATCCCCATATCTGGATGTGCGGCGTAATCGTGTTTTGCAACTATGTGCCGATAAGCCTGGCCAATTATATCAATCCCTATTTTGTTGACGGATTCGAGGTTTCAACCGCCCATGCGGCGACCCTAACCACCACGTCAGCCGCCCTCGCAACGGTGATCAGCGCCTACCTCGGAGGCATCATCGCGGATAAAATCGGGAGCCGGGTAAAGTTTATGGCCGGGGCTTTTATCGGCATGATCGTTTTCGTGATTGTCATGCAATTCATTCCTCTTGATCCCGCCCTGTTGTACGTATTTTTTACGTTCAACGTGCTTTTCTGTTTCTGCGCGTTCTGCATCAAAGCCCTTTATTTCTCGACCATCGGCGATGTCAAAATGCCCAAGCATCTTGCCGGCGCTTCTTCCGGCGTCATCTCTCTAGTGGGATACGCGCCGGATATGTTTATCTACTTGGTGATAGGGTCCATTATGACAAGCATGGGCAACGCCTTCGGCTACCGGTTAAACTTCATTCTGATGACCATCTTTTCGGCGCTCGGCTTTTTCTGTTGCCTTATCCTGTTGCGTATGATACGGAAGACAAAGACCTTTGAAGCGGTCAAGGAAGAATCCGCGCCCGCGAGAACCTGAACTGTCAAAAGCTGTGTCTTTTAACGGGCGCGGCATAAGGCGGAGGGGCTGGTCTGGAATTTTTTGTTTTTCGGGCAGCCCCGGCAGCGGCTTCGCCGCTACATTACGGAGTATGCAATGGCCTATATCAGCGCCTCTGTTTATATCCCTGAGGCGATGACTAACATCAATGTGGATTTGCTTTTTCCTACCGATGGACTTCTGGTAGACGGCAGGTATGAAGTCAAGGGGGTTATCACTCTGCTTCACGGATTGTACGGATCGGGAAAGGACTGGATGCAGCTTTCCGCCGCAAGCCGCTATGCTTATGACCGGGGGTACATTCTTGTCTGCCCAAGTTGCGGGAATTCATTCTACAACAACATGGCTTATGGTCCGCCTATATATAGCGTTATTGTAGATCACCTTCCCAAACAACTGGATATGATATTCAGGATACCTAGAGATAGGAAGATTAACTATATAGCGGGGTTCTCTATGGGCGGTTACGGGGCAATGCGCATCGGCATTCTCAACCCGGATCGTTATGCCGCCATAGGCGCCTTTTCGGGGGCGCTGGACGCCGCCGCCATGATACACGCCGCGTCGGAAACCTCATGCCGAGGATTATTTACGCCTATCTTCGGGGATAATCTTTATATTCCCGATGACGCCGATTTGTTGAAGCTCATTCCCAAAGCCGCCGTCCGGGGAGAGGAATTGAAACAACGCATCCTCATTACCTGCGGCAGGCAGGACGAGGCGGACTACCATATCCATTCACAAAACCGGATCTTCATTGACGCCGCTAGGAAAACGGGTCTTGATGTCGCTTACCGCGAATGGGATGGGGCGCATGTGTGGAATGTCTGGGATCGCAGCCTCGCCGAATTTATCAGTTTTATTGAGAACAGCGGTTATGCTGCGGAAGAACGTAAAAACTGGATAGAGAACGCCGGATAGTCCCGGCGTATGTAAGGAGAGAACCATGCCTTCTTCGGTGAATAGTGATTATAACAATGATATTAACGGCTGGCCGGAAATTATCAGGCAGCTTGAAAACATCGCAAAAGCCGGCTTTACCCACATTCAATGGATCCACGACTGGCAGGGCGAATATATGTACAGCCGGAGTGAAATGTATTTTATTAGGGATCTTTTGCGTGGACTGGGGCTTGTCTGTCATACCCTCCACGCAAGTGAAGGCGGAGTACGGACCGTCAAGAACAGCGATGGCGCCGGCAAATTCCGCAACCGTTACCGGCTGCTTACCGATATTCGCAAGGATTACACTTCCACCGTCGAGTTTATCCGTCTTGCCGGCGTAGAATTGATACGGAACCGCATCGATCTATGTTCCCTTGTCGGCGCTTCGGCGATGGTGTTGCACATGCAACTCCCGTGGAAAATGTTTGAGGAAAACGAAGACGACAAGAAAGAGTATTATGCCCAGGCGTATAAATCCCTTGATGAGCTAAAAGGGTACTCCAAAAATGCGGGAGTAAAAATCGCCTTCGAGAATTTGATCTGCACCCCGGCGCGGCACATGGAAGAGTGTTTTGACCGTCTCTTTGACCGTTATGACAGTGAGTATATCGGGTTTTGCTACGATACGGGACACGCGACGCTCCAGAGTCGGGACAATTATTATTATTTTGCGGAAAAATACCTTAACCGGCTTCTGGTCTGTCATTTGCAGGACACAGATTCTATCAGCGATGAACTTGCCGGCGATGACTGGGAAATATTGAAACATGACCGCCATAGAGTCCCTTTCTCCGGCGTTGTAGACTGGGATAAGGTCGCCTCCCTTGTCGCCAAAAGCTCTGTCGATCTTCCCGCAGATTTTGAGGTTGGCATTTACGCGCCGACTCCAGAAGAGGAATTTGAGCTTTTGGTTGACTGCCGGAAAAAAGCCGAACGGTTCAACGGGATGGTTCTGTCATATCGGCAAAAATGAATTTCGGAAGCCTTTGTGTTGACGGTTCCGCGAAAAACACTTTCCGTGAATTTAACAGCAGGCTGATCCTATGGTAACATCTTCCTATAAAACCTTTACTGGCGGAAGCGGCGCATCTCGAGGCAAGGCGCGCCTCGCGGCCGCTGGCGAAAATGTGGCAGGGTGGTTGTTTGTATTGCCCGCCTTGCTCCCCCTGCTGGCGTTTTGGGTTGTTCCCGTGTTTTATTCTCTGTTTATCAGCTTTACCGATTGGGATCTGATATCAAAAAAATTCAATTTTGTATTGATAAAAAATTATACGTCTCTATTCAGAGACCTCAAGTTTTTTAAAATCCTTACAAACACGTTGATTTTTGCGCTGGGCAGTACGGGTTCCGTCATCCTATTAGGGTTCCTGACCGCCCTGCTGTTCAGTGGAACTCGCGGAGGCGTCCGAAGCCGGGATCTGAAAGGGCGCGGTTTTTCTTCCGTTACAGACATTTTTCGTATCCTTATTTTCTCGCCCTATATAACGCCGATGATTGCCGTAAGCATCGTATGGTCATGGATTTTTGAGCCCCGGGTGGGGGTTTTAAATTTTATCCTTTCCCTGTTTCATATTCCCGCTCTAAAATGGACGCAAAGTATGGACACCGCCATGTTGTCGGTTATCATCGTGACGGTGTGGAAACAACTCGGCTGGGCAATGATATTTTATATTGAAGCGATTAACCGTGTGCCAAACAGCTTGCTGGAAGCCGCGATTATCGACGGCGCGGGTTTTATGAAACGCCTTGTCCATATAACGCTTCCCATGGTTTCCCCCACCACCTACTTTTTAGTTATCATCAGCACCATAATTTCCCTGCAAGCCTATGATCAAATTTTGGTGTTGACCAATGGCGGTCCGGCGGGAGCCACTCGTACGCTGTTATACTATTACTACCAGGAGGCGTTCAATAATTTTTCCGCAGGAAAAGCGTCGGCAGTCGCGGTAATTATCGTACTAATCACCGTACTACTATCGGCGTCGGAGACGATGCTCTCAAAACGGGCGACGCATTATGGTTAGCCGGTACGTTTCCTCCCGGCGGGTCGTATCAAAAACAGCCGCCGCCGCTGTCTATATCATTATCGTAATGACAAGTATGGCTGTAGCGTTTCCTTTTTTCTGGATGATCGCCAATTCAATAAAAACAAAGGAGGAAATATGGGCGGCTCCTCCGCAATTGTTCCCGGCCGTTCCCCAATGGAGCAATTACGTCGACGCCCTCTCGGACGGGATATTCTTCCAATATATGGGAAACAGCATGTATGTTTCGGCTATTCTGACCGTGATTGTGCTGTTTAATTCCGCCATGTTCGCCTATGCGATAACCCAAATCCGTTTTCGAGGACGCGGGATTCTTTTTCTTCTGATAATGATGACCTATATTATGCCTTCGGCGTCAACCTATGTTCCCTGTTATGTCATTCTGGCGCGGCTCAATCTTATTGACACGCATCTGGGCTATATTGTCTCCTGTGCGGCTAGCGTATTTAATATTTTCTTTTTTCGGCAGACTTTTCTTCAGATTAACCGTTCCATCATAGAAGCCGCCCGTATAGACGGCGCCGGGCATTGGACCATCCTGTGGAAAATTATGGCGCCCATGTCCACCTCCGCGTTCGCCACCCTTGGCATATTGAGTTTTATTGACAACTACAACAGCTATCTTTGGCCTTCGCTCATCATCAAAACCAGGGCTAAATATTTTGTAAGTTTGGGGCTTAGGGCGTTCTTTTCCGGTCAGGGGGCGTATGGAATCAAGTGGGGGTCCATAATGGCGGCGTGTTGCGTAGTAATATTGCCGCTTCTTTTAATATTTGCCTTTGGGGAGCGCCGGATAGCGCTTGGCTTAACAAGCGATTCCGCTATAAAAGAATGAACAGGAGGTAATCTACTATGAAAAAACAAAAGCATTATGTGTTTGCGGGCATACTCATGCTGAGTCTTTTTTCGTGCAATGAAAGAAAAATCGATTCGTCAGGTCCTGTCAGGATTGATTTCTGGTACGGACTGGGAGGAAAACTGGGAGAAACGGTGGAATCGATCATTACGGCGTTTAACGAATCCCAAAGCGAAGTTTTTGTAACTGGCGTTCAGCAGTCCTCTTATCAGGATACGGAAAGGCAGCTTCAGGCGGCGGCGGCCGCAAACAAGACGCCCGCCGCCGCGCTTGTGCGGGTCTATGTACTGAACGCCTTTGCCCGCCGGGGCATCATAGCGCCTCTCGACACGTATATTAACGCTGATCATAATTTCAATAAAGAAGATTTTGTCGCTTCTTTTCTTTCGTATTGCTACAACGAGAGGAACGAGATTATCGCCTTGCCGGCTTATGGAACTACGCAGGTAATGTATTATCGTCCGGACGCTTTTAGGGATGCGGGCGTAGCCCCCGATGAAGCCTTTAAGAGTTGGCAGTCTTTGGCCGCGGCCGCCGCGAGGATGACGAGACGGGATAAAAACGGAGTGGCGTTTTACGGCTGGGAATTGATGTGGGGAAGCAGCAACATGATGGATATCGCCTACAGCAATGGCGCCCGCCATCTGAGCGATGACCGGCGCACCGCCCTTCTGAATACCCCCGAATGGATTGATTCATGGGAAACAGTTCGCCGCTGGCTTCATGACGATCAAATTTTCGGCATCCACTACGGCGGGGACGGGTGGGAGTATTGGTACAAAACCATTGACGATGTGATGCAGGGACGAGCCGCAGGCTATGTCGGTTCGTCAGGCGATCAGAGCGACCTTGATTTCAACATTGTCGCCGCGCGCGTACAACCCGGTTATGGCGATCACCCGCCATTGCCTTACGCCGAATCGCTGGCAATGGTTGCGATGAACGGCGCGGATGCGGCTCAAAAAGAGGCGGCTTTTCGCTGGTTGAACTATTTTACCAGCGCCGCCGTGACCGCTGATTTTTCCATGCGGACCGGCTATATACCAGTCCGGCTTTCCTGCATGGAAATCCCGAAATACAAAGCCTATACAGATCGCAATCCTCATGCCCTCGTGCCGCTTAAACAGGCGGAGTTCTCCCGCAAGTCTTTTCTTGATTTTACGGGGGGCAAGATTGATACAGCCATTGAAGACGCCTGCGATCTGGTGCAGATAGAAAATGCGCCTGCCGCCGTTGCGCTGGAAGAAGCGCAGAAGATCGCCCAAGCCGCCTTGGACGAATACTGGGCGGAAAACGATTAATCCCCCGGAAAGCTCTTGGAAGACGCATCCGTAGACTGAGGGCGTGGTTTCCAGTGAACCAGATGCAAGGGCGGCAAGCGACCGTGAAAATTAAGGAGCAAAGGACAAAAAGACGGGCAAACGATGAGGCGTAGAATCGGCGATCTATAATACCCGCCGCATCACAGTCCCATCACATTAACGGCGCAAAGATGCGCAGTACGTCCTGTACCACCCGTTGAAGAGCGTTGCGGGCGCAGTCTTTTAAGGTGATGAGGTGGGAAATTCGCTGAGTCTCCAGAAAGTCTTTTTTTATCGCCGCAATGCCGCTGTTTTGGTAAATGCAGACCCCGCACTCAAAATGCAGGTAGAGGCTTCGGAAATCGAGGTTCGTGGTGCCGACAGTCGCTATCTTGTCATCGGAAACAAAGGTTTTTGAGTGATTAAACCCGATTGTGTATTCGTATACCTTGACCCCGGCTTGAATGAGTTGCCGGTAATACGACCGTGAAGCAATCGCCACAAGTTTCTTGTCCCACCGGTGCGGGGTGATGATGCGGATGTCAATGCCGCTTTTCGCCGCCAGGCTCAGAGCCGAAAGCAGGTTGTCGTCAACCACAAGGTACGGGGTGTTGATGTACACATACTCCTTTGCGTTGTTGATGATCTGGATATACACATGCTCCCCCACGTTTTCATCATCAATGGGGCTGTCCGCGTAAGGCTGGACATATCCATCGGATTCAATGGCGCATGATTCGTCTTTCCATGGATAGAACGCGGTGTAATTGTCCTTTGGAAGGCGAGGGTTCGCCTGCATCAATTCAAAGTTCCACATTTCAAGGAAAATCATCGTAAGCGACCACGCCGCTTTGCCGTGAAGCATGATTCCGGAGTCTTTCCAGTGTCCGAACCGCTCAAATTCGTTGATATACTCATCGGCGAGGTTGATGCCGCCGGTAAAAGCGGTCCGTCCGTCAATTGCGATAATTTTCCGGTGATCGCGGTTATTCTGTTGCGATGACAGAATAGGCGTAAATGGGTTGAAAACGAGGCATTTAATTCCTTTCTTTTCTAAATGCCGCTTGTAATCCGGCGGCAAAGACAAAAAGCAGCCTAAATCGTCATACATAATCCGTACGTCAAGTCCATTTCCAGCTTTTCTCTCCAATATATCAATGATCGGATCCAGCATGGCTCCTTGCCGCATTATAAAAAATTCCAGAAAAATATAACGCTCCGCAGTTTCAAGCTCTTTCAGTATTTGGGCAAAGTAGCTCTCCCCTGAATTAAAATACACCGTTTGAGTTTGATCGTATACGGGAAAGCCCGCGTAATGCTGCAAATACCTGATTTGAGAAAGACAGTCGTATTCGGCTTCAGCCAGCGCGGAGAACGTGTCGCCGCATAAACCGTAGAATGGCGCGCTTTCTTCCCTGTTTTGTATGATGAGGTTTGTCATTCTTTTTGAATTAAATTGGGTGTGGAAAATAATGTATAAAATACCGCCGAACACGGGAAACGCCATGATCAAAAAAACCCATGTCACCTTATACGCTGGCTTTTCTTTTTTATTAACAATGTAGAGGCATACGAAGAGGCTCAAGAGATGGAGCGCCAATCCCAAATAACGGGAAAGCAGATCCGATCCCAAGGTAATAAACATGATGAACAGAATCTGAACAAGCAGGAGGAAAATAACAAAAACCCTCCGCCTGAAGATTACGCGAACCCATTTTTTCTTTTTTTTATGCTGTTTCTCTTTCATCTATTATTGTACATGCTGATCTTGCCGATCACCGGGGCCACGCTCCCGCGCCGACTCTTATCACGGCGACTTCATCGCCGCTCATGTCCAGCACCGTTGAGAAAAGCCTCGCCTGATCTTCTCCGCTGTCAAAAATGAGATCGATCCCCGCAATGTCTTCCAGTTCCCACCCGTTGTCAAAAAGCATGGCTTCCGGTTCATCGCTGTCTTCCTCCAGATGCGGCGAGAGCATGGTTCGCTTTGCGGTTATAGAATAGAGCGGCGCTCCAAGCGCTTCGATAAGGGCGATGGGAACCGGATTGTCAGGAATGCGGACGCCGATTTCCCGCCGGTGAAGACTCAACGCCTTTTCCGTCGTAAGCAACGTTTTCAAGATAAACACATACGGTCCCGGCGCTATCCTGTTGATGAGTCTGAACCTGCTGTTGTCAATGTTGCACAGATCGCTTAACTGAGACAATTCCGAACAAAGCAAGGTAAAGCGCTGCTCCTCCCGTTCCCGTGAAATCGCTCTGAGTCTTTTGATGCCGTCCTTTGATTTATACGAGCAGACTATGCTCCAACTCGTATCGGTCGGCAACGCGACAAGTCCGCCTGAGGAAAGCGCGTCAGCTCCCTTCGACAAGAGGCGGTCGTCAATGTTGGCCGGAATAATATGCGCTATCATACCATTATCGCTCTTATTGATTGTGGTGTTTTGATGGTTTCCTTATCAAAATCGTATCATTCCCTTCATGTATGGAGGATAGTATACATTTCTTTTTCCGAATAGACAATAGCGCCGGATCGAAAGATGCGCTCCAGAAACGCTTGCGAGGATGCTATGCGGACACTTCATGTATGTTTTTTATGTCTATGGTATGCTATAATGCGCAAAAAGGAGGCTTATGTGCCGGATGTGTATAAACGCCCCAGTTGGGACGAGTACTTTATGGAAGTGTGCGATGCCATTGCCAAGCGCGCGACCTGCGACCGCGGCAGATCGGGGTGTGTCATCGCAAAAGATCACCAGATTCTGGTGACAGGTTATGTGGGGGCGCCGTCCGGTTTGCCCCATTGCGATGAGGTTGGACATCAGCTTAAACAGATGGTGCATGAGGATGGCAATGTCACCACTCATTGCGTACGAACCGTACACGCCGAACAAAACGCCCTCTGCCAAGCCGCCAAACGCGGCATCAGCATAGAAGGAGCCACGCTCTACTGCCGCATGACGCCCTGCCGGACCTGCGCCATGCTGATCATCAATTGCGGCATTGTACGGGTGGTTTGCCAGCGGCGGTACCACGATATGGCGGATTCCGAGTCGATGTTCAAGAAAGCGGGCGTCACGCTTGAATACGTGCATGATGAGACTCAGATGTATGACAAGCAATAGGGTTGTATGAAAAGCGCCGGACGCTTTTGTGCCGTATTTTTTGCCCTTGCTTTTATAGCGCAAGCTGTATATACTATTTATTTATGACAAGGGGAATTCTTATTGCGGGCAATAACTCGCCTTTACTAACGTCGTTAGCTATAGAAGCCGCAAAACGGGTGGATCACTTTACGGCGGCTCTCATCCCTGACGGGTCGGACAGACTGCTCTCCGTTTCAAGCGCGGAAGTGTTAAACTGGAATCCGGGGAGTCCCATTGCGGCGAAGACTTTGGTTATGGCGGCGGAAAATCGTTTGGGGCAAATCAACGAGACCATTTTGGTATGCGCTCCGCCCGCGTCCTGCAAAGAGAAAAGCCGGCTAGACTACAGCGAAATTGAAAGCTTTGTTCAGGATCAGATCAAAGGCTGGTTCTTTTTGATAAAAGAGATAATTGAGGGTTTCCGGGCAAGAAAAACAGGCGTTTTAAGTCTGGCGTTTTCTCATGCCAATAACAAAAAAGACCTCCTTGCGCCAAGCGGCTTGGCTTCGTTCCAAGCCCTCGCCCAGGGGCTTCTAGCGCTCGCCCCATTGGAGCCGTTCCAAACGCTGGGATTTACTCCGTCCGAAACCGGCGATGACGCGGGTTTTGCGGCGTTTATCTTCAAAGTTATGGAAGAGGACAATAAAAAAAACAACGGCAGATGGCATAAATTCGGCAAATTGAATTTCTTTGGCAGATAGCGAAACAAAGCGGCGGAGAATTGTATCTCAATTTGAGATGTTGCGAGAACTTTTTTGTCAGTCAAGGCAAAGGGTTAATCATCGTTTATTGGACTTGTTCAAGAACCCGGTTGGTTGTTGAACAAGTCTCGCGGATTTGACAAATTCCTTGTGGAGATTTGTCAAATCCGCTGTTTTTTAGCGAAAATTGTCCAATAACTGAAGTTATTGGACAACTCTACTAATAGGAGAATAGTATGGCGATAGAGCTCAAAAAAGGCGCGAGAATCTCTCTGGAAAAAAAGTCCAACGGCGCTTTGGGAGAGATGCTCGTAAATCTCAACTGGAACAAAGAAAGCGTGAAAAAGGGCTTTTTGAGTTCTCTGTCCGGCGGAAGGGGGAAAGGCATAGATTTGGATCTCGGCTGTCTTTTTGAACTGAAAAACGGTTCCAAGGGCTGTGTTCAGGCGCTTGGCAATGCATTCGGCAGTTTGAGCAATCCGCCTTTTATCTCTTTGGACGGAGACGACAGGACGGGAGAATCCGCAGGCGGCGAAAATCTCCGCATAAACGGCGACAAAATATCACAGTTCAAACGGATATTGATTTATACTTTCATCTACGAAGGCGCAGCCGACTGGAAACAGACAAACGGCATTGTCACCATAAAATATCCGGGCAGCCAAGATATAATCATCCGTATGGACGATTACAGCTCTTCCCAGAATATGTGTGGAATCGCTCTTTTGGAGAACAGCGGCGACGAGACATTCTCTGTTGAAAAATTGGTTAGATTTTTCAGCGGCCACCGCGACCTGGACCGCGCTTATGGATGGGGAATGAAGTGGGTGGCGGGTTCAAAGGATTAATGAAAATGGGCAAATACGAAATTTTATATCAAGACGCTTTTCCGATAATCAAGTATCAGTTAGCGCAGGGTGAACGGCTAAAAGCCGAATCGGATGCGATGGTAGCGATGTCCGACACGGTTGATGTGACCGGCGGGGTGGAAGGCGGCGTTCTCAGCGGATTGGCGAGAATGTTCGCTGGCGAAAAGTTCTTCTTTCAATATCTGTGCGCTTCGCGAGGTCCCGGCGAAGCGCTTTTGGCGCATGCCCTGCCCGGCGGGATTGTGGATGTGGAACTAGACGGCTCCTATGGGCTCCGCGTGCAAAAAGACGGATTCCTCGCCGCCACAGAGGGAGTGGAAGTCAAAACGCAGATGCAAAATCTGTTTCAGGGCATATTTTCGCAAGAGGGTTTTTTCGTTCTCAATGTGGGCGGTCGCGGCACGGTTTTTCTGAGCAGTTACGGCGCAATTCACGCGATAAACCTCAAAGCCGGCGAAGAATACGTTGTAGATAACGGGCATTTGGTCGCGTGGGCTGACTATATGCAATACAAGATTGAGAAAGCGTCAAATGGCTGGATTTCCAGTTTTATGTCTGGCGAGCGCCTTGTATGCCGTTTTAAGGGTCCGGGAATCGTGTTAATCCAAACCCGCAATCCCAATGGAATGAAGGGATTCATCAGCAAACTCGGTTTTTTGATGAAAACATAAAGAATAATTTCTATGTCTCAATATGTCTCAAAATGACGCGTGATAAATCTTACCTGCAATACAAAGTCGGGGCGTTGATGTATACTCCCGCTTTGAATGCTAATGTTGGCAAAAAAGTTTGCGGCGGGGAATTTCCAGAATTGGATTCTCTCGCTTTGTGCTTGGAAGACGCCGTTTCCGAATGCGGGGTGAAAAACGCCGAAAGGCAACTCGTTAACACTCTAAGATACATTTCCAAGCATAAAAAAGACGATATGCCATTGCTGTTTGTCAGATTGCGCAACGTTGAACAGTTTAGGCGTTTCCCAAAACTGCTGGGAGAGTTGATCGACATTTTAACAGGCGTGATTTTTCCTAAGTTTGACTTGTCCAATGCCGCCGAATACTGCTCAATTATGGGAAGCGTAAACGCCAAAATTCATAATCCGATATTTATGATGCCGATACTTGAAAGTTTTGACATAATCAATATGGAAACGAGAAAACGCTCCTTGCTGGATATTCACAAGTTGCTGGATGGATGCAAGGAATATGTTTTGAATATACGAGTCGGCGCAATGGATTTTTCAAGTTTTTACGGGTTGAGAAGGGCGGCTACGCAGAGCATTTATGATATTGGGATTGTCAGTGATGTTCTAAAAGATATTCTAACTGTGTTTGCGGGCGATTATACGGTATCCGCTCCGGTGTGGGAATATTATGGAGGCGCGGGGGATCTGAGTTGGAAAAAAGGACTGGAAAAAGAACTCGCGCTTGACATTGCAAATGGTTTTATAGGAAAAACTGTTATTCATCCGTCGCAGTTGCCGTTGGTCAGAAAATGGCTAAAGCCCATTCGCGCGGATTTTGAAGACGCCAAATCCATATTGAAATGGGAAGACAAAGAGCTTGGAGTTATGAGAAGCGTTGAAGGCAATAGGATGAATGAATTATCCACGCATCAGAAATGGGCGGGCAAAATTCTACGTCTTGCTGAAATTTATGGAGTTAGAGATTGAAAACGATTAGAGTGTGGTTTAATCATTGGTTTAGCGCCGCTTACCACATTATAAAGCTACTAAAAGAAGATGATTCTTTCAACTTCACCGTAGCCGGAAGCAACACGGACGACAACTGCGTTTATCGTTCGGTGTGCGATGAGTGGATTAGGGAAGAGGAAATCCCGGATGCTGAAAATTATGTGAATTATTGCTTGGAGTTCTGCCGGGAAAACCGCATTGACGTGTTTGCTGTCCGCCGCAATATGCTTGCCGTATCCAAAAGGATAAAAGAATTCTCCGATATTGGAGTCAAGGTCTTGACTGAAAATTATTCCATTATGAGCGCGATGTCCAACAAGGAACGGACATACAAATTGTTTTGCGATAGTGGAATTGGATATGTGCCTGAGTATCGCATCGTCCGCACGGCGTCTGAGTTTGAAACATATTACAGGCGGATAAAAACAGATTCCAACCGGGTTTGCTTCAAGTTCGCCTGCGGCGAGGGAGCGGTTGGTTTTCGCGTGGTGGATAATAGGATAGAGCATAATTTATCAGAACCCGTAGGAGCAAAAATCACATATTCGGATGCTATAAAATCTCTGGAAAAATCTGGAAAACTGCCTCCGCTGATGGTTATGCCTTATCTTTCTGGAACAGAGGTGAGCGTCGATTGCCTATATATGCCGAACAAAATGCACATCATCATTCCAAGATATAAATCCTGCGGAAGAAGCGAAACGATAAAATTCGAGACGGATATAATTGATATATGCGATAAATTTCTAAACGCAATAGAACCGGAATTTCCAATTAATGTGCAGTTGAAATACGATGGCGCAACGCCTTTTCTTTTGGAGGTAAATGCAAGAATGTCTGGAGGCATTCAAATTTCCTGCGCAGCCACAGGGGTGAATATTCCTAACATTGCGGTGAATCGCCTGCTCGGAGTTGAGAAACAAGCGGATTTTGAAAAAATAACGAGAAGAATGTCATTTATAGAGATCCCCGTAGCGTTAGATATATGAAAGTGAATTTGCAATTTGCCAATAGAGACAGCAGAACGGCGACAAGACCTTATGTGCTGGTAAATCCATTACTCGCAAAACATCTTCCGTCAACGCCGAGCGAGAGCATCGATTATTTTTCTGAATTAGGCAAAAAAACGGCTGATTTATGCAAAGGCGAAAAGGTTCTGGTCATCGGCTTTGCGGAGACTGCCACGGCTGTTGGAGCGGCGGTGGCGTCGCTGATTGAGGGAGCGGTTTATATCCATACCACGAGAGAGCCGCTTTCGCAAAAACTGCTCGCCGCGGATTTTTCAGAAGAACACAGTCACGCTAAGAACCAAACGTTGTTTTTGAGTGAGAAATTCAATGACTTTAATAAATACGACAGATTGATATTTGTGGAAGATGAAATAACAACCGGCAAAACCATACTCAATTTTTTAAAGAAGATAAAATTCTCAAAAAAGAAAATAATTGTCTCCGCATTGATTTTCAACGGATTCGACGAAAAGGTTTTTTCCCAATACGACGCGGATTTTTGCTGCTTGCAGAGAATCGGATATGTGCATAAAATGTCTTTCGGCGATTTCCCAAATCCTCGACTGGGGGTTAATATTGCTGACTATGTTCGCAAGTGCGAAGAGCTTGCCGAGTGGTTTGTGAATTCAGTTGAAAATTCGGCGCTTAGAGGCAAAAATATTTTGGCGCTCGGCACGGAAGAATTTATGTATCCCGCTTTAGCCCTTGCTAGAAGATTGGAAAACATCGCGGCAAATGTTGTGTCGCAATCCACAACCAGAAGTCCGCTTTTGCCTAACAGCGATCCCAATTATCCATTTAATTCCCGCATTAGTTTTCAAAGCGTATATGACAGCGAAAGAACAACGTATCTTTACAATTTGGATAAACGGGATGTGATTATTATAGCGACAGATGCAAGTGGCAATGCAGATGAACTCATAGATGCTTTGAGAGTTGCGAGAAGCGAAAAAATTTATCTGGTGAGGGTGTATGGAACCGATTAAAGACAGAGGAACATTTAAGACACAAGATGTCACTTTGCTGCTCTCGGACATAACGGGAGCTATCGCTCCGCTGCCCACAGAGGAGAGGGAAAAACTCATTCAAAGCGGGATTCATTACTCCGCGATGTTGCCTCTGGAATACAGGCCGTCGGAAGAATATCTTGCGGAATACTATCTCTCTTTGGAAAATTTTTCGCAGAAGACCGCAGAATCAGTCGTTGATGTCTCAAATAAAATTTATGCCAAAAAAGGCGGAAAAGTTGTTTTGGTTTCTTTGGCAAGGGCGGGAATTCCAATTGGCGCGTTGATTAAGCGCCGCCTTCAAAAGAAGTTCGGCATAACGCCGCCGCATTATGCAATTTCCATAGTCAGGGGGCGGGGGATTGACAGGGTTGCGATGCGTTATATGTTGGAAAGGCATTCTGCCGAGAGCATTCAATTTGTGGATGGATGGACCGGCAAGGGAGCGATTCTCAATGAACTCGCAAATGCCGCAGGCGAATTTTTGGGCGGAATTGACAAACGGGAATTGCTAGCCGTTCTCTCCGATCCTGCCGACATCACCGATATATGCGGAACACGCGAGGATTTTCCAATTCCGAGCTCCTTTCTCAATTCCACTGTATGCGGTTTAATGAGCCGTACGGTTATCCGCTCAGGCATAGAAGAAGGCGAATTTCATGGAGTCGCTTTCTATGAAGAATTGAGAGATGAAGACAAAACATACGAGTTCATAGAAAGAATAGAAAGTAATATGAATTGCGCTCAAACAACGGGATTGGACGAAGTTAAAAAAATCGCGGCGCAATTCGGTATTCATGATATAAATTTGATAAAGCCGGGAATTGGAGAAACCACCAGAGTTCTTTTGCGAAGATTGCCATATATGGCGCTGATTGCGAATGACGCCGAAGAAAAGTTCGTGAGTCATATCATTCAACTAGCCAAAGAAAAGAATGTTCCGGTCGTTCGCTATCCGCTCCTCAAATACAAAGCGTGCGGAATCATAAAGGAGTTGGCGGCAGATGCCTGATTTGAATATATTCGCAAGCGATTTGGATAACACTCTTATCCACTCCTACAAAACAGCCAAGCCGGGGGATGTATGCGTTGAAATGCGCAATGGCAAGGAGTTGTCCTTTATGTCAAAAAAAGCATATTCACTGCTGAAAAAAACATCTGAGAAATGCCTGATTATTCCTGTGACCACCCGTTCGCTTGAACAATACAGGCGGCTTGATTTGGGCATTTCATTTAAGTATGCTGTTGTCGCTCATGGGGCGTTGTTTTTGGAAGATGGAAAAAACGATGAGCGATGGAAAGCGGATACGCATAATCTGTTCAACACGCCGCTTCCGAAAATAGAGGAAAGCGAAAATTTATTTGACATTAGGGTTGTTGAGGATGTATTCATTTTTGCAAAATCCAAAGAACCGGATTCCGCCGCCTCTCTGTTGGAAAAGACAATTGACACCAGCGAATTTAGTGTTTACGCAGTTTATAATAAAGTATATATTTTCCCAAAAAATTTTGACAAAGGAACCGCGGTTAAACGTTTGGAACGCAAATTAAACGCCAAGGTTAAAATTTGCGCAGGCGATAGCGATTTGGATACTCCTATGCTAAATATTGCGGACATCGCTCTCACGCCAAGAATAAGCGAGACCGATGATCTCGCTTATTTTGTTCTGAGTTTTGTTTTCAACGCTTTTAGTTGAATTTCAGTTAAACATAACGTTTTACAATAGCTCCGGCATAACGAAAAGTTATCAAGCGGTTCGCCTGTCGCGTTGAATTTCCACTTGCCGTCCTTTCAATTCTTCAATAAAGAGAATGAAGGCTTTCTGAAACGGGCGGCGACTTTTCAGAAAGCGGAGCATGAAGTGCGGGTGGCTGTGGAGGCGACCAATGTATTCATGTCGATACGGACTGGTGGGCGTTGTCGCCGGCGTCGCCGACTGGTTCGGCGGCGTGTGGGCGTCGGTGGCCGGATCGTTCGCCGCCGCATGGAATTGGGTGAAGGATTTGTTCACATCGGTATGGGACGGCATTAAGGGCGTGGTCATGGGATTTGTGGAATGGCTCTCTCCGGTGATAGACGCGATACTCGCGCCGTTCAAGGCGATAGGGGACGTCATAGGCGGCATTGTCAACTCCGCGAAGGGATGGTTCGGCGAAACTGTCGATATAGGCAATGCCGAGCTTGTAAGAATGACCGAAGTCAAAGCCGCGAAAAAAACCGCCGCCGCAACGCCAGTCGCAACGCCAGTCGCAACGCCAGTCGCCGCGCCGCCCCTCGCGCTCGCGCCCGCAATAAGCGGCGAGGCTGCCCAAGCGGGCAATAACGATACGCTCTTTGAACACACTACGGATGCGGCGCCGGACGCCTTTTAAGAAGACCCCGCTTAAGACTTGCCGGCGCTTTCGCGGCGGACATGGAAGAGATAGTGGATGTCCGCCAAAGGCCGCGCGGCGCCGGCTTCCCTGTGGCGGGCGTGGACGAAGATCCTCGCCGGCTGCCGGGCGAAAGCGGGAATCCTATTCCGGCGAGTTCCGGGAAAGAGGGTGGCGAAGACGGCGAATATGTTCGTGGAGGATCCCGCGGCGTTTTGTTTTTGCGGAGCCGCCCGCTGGTTGGCGTCATGCGCCGGGCCGAGAGGGGCGGGCCAAAATCGATTGGGCGCGTCAGAGCGGCGAATCGCCGGCTGTTCGGCTTTCCAACGACAGAAAGTCGGGTTTGGAGCGTGTGATTGCATCGTTGTACGAAGCGTTTCCGCCTGAAAAAGCGGGAAGGCTTGGAACGCGCCGCGCGCCCAAGAGCGGAAGTTGGCTGGACATCGCCGAAATTGAGATCGACGTCATGACGACGCAAGGCATTAACCGGCGCGTTGACAACATTGAGGCGTCGCGCGATGAATAGGCAATGTGGGAAGCTGACGGAAACACGGCGCCAAAGGCAATTGACTTTGGCGGAATATAGACCGCCACTTATTGCCAAAAGCAAAACAGTTAACCGCGATAATATCAAATGTCCCCGCAACAATGTGGCGTTTAATTGAGTCCCGTTGGAAAAATGTACAATTCTTCTATCGTTGCCGTCGGCATTGGTCTTGCCTTCCCATTGAGTAAGGTTGTGTTTTTGACGTTTTCCTATCCAACCCGCTCCAATGCGCCCCGCTTTGAATCGCGGAGCAGTTCATACTATACCGTTACAATACCAACCGCTTTTGGTCGAGATGTGGTATAGTGGAGAAGAGGAAAAGTATGGGATATAGTTTAAGGGATCGTTTGCAAGCCATCAAATCTCTGCAAGCGGAAGCGGGGCTGAAAAACTCCGCCCCCGCTTCCGAAGACGTTCTTTCAGTCGCTGACGCCGCGTCAACGGACACACTTCCACCCGATTGGCTCTCAGTCGCCGGTTTGGTAAAAAAGCGCGTCCTGACGCTGGACATGCCCGCCCCTGTTCCGGATTTAACGAAGAGCGTCCGGCAGTCTTTGGCGATTCTGGCGCCGGATTTGCTTCCTGTTCTTCATGCGGATTACGTATATGAGGACTTCGTTTTCTTCGATCTTGAAACAACCGGACTTTCAAGTGGCGCCGGTACGCTCGCCTTTATTGCGGCTTTTGGACGCCTCAAGAAGGCGCATGGCGGGTATGCCTTGCAGTGTACCCAGTATCTCTTGCTTGATTATCCCGGTGAAAATGATTTTTTGGAAGCGGCGCTTGGCGCGTTGCGCGGCTTGCGCGGCGAATTTGACGCGCCTTTCATCGTTAGTTACAATGGCAAATGTTTTGACAGCCAGATACTGAAGACCCGCTGCCATATGAACGCCATTGCCTCGCCTGTCTTTCACCATGTGGATCTGCTTCATCCTGCGCGGCGTCTATGGAGGCGGACGCTTCCTTCCTGCTCTCAGTCCGAGATCGAAACCGCCATTCTAGGATTGGACAGAACCGGCGACATATCCGGCGCATTTGCCCCGGATATATGGTTTTCCTTCCTGAGAACAGGCGAATGGACGCCGCTTTTGAAAATGTGCGATCACAACAAACGAGATGTTTTTGGATTGGCATCTCTTTTTATCGCTTTTGCCCATATCGCCGCGGACCCCACGCAGTCTGTTGAACGCTACGGGGTTGACAGGGAAAATCTGGCGCTCCGTTGGCGTTCCGCTCTGAAATACAACGGCGCCGGAGTCGAGGAAACCGTACGCAGAACCGGCGAAGATCTCATCCGCGACGCATCGGATCGCGGGTGTCCGAAAGCCGCCCTTATTCTGGCGTTTGACCGCATGAGAGACGGCTCCTTTGAGGAGGCGCGTCAGGGGCTTTCGGCGATAGCCGCAGCGCCAGCCTTTCCCGTCGTTGTTAAAGCCTTTGCGTTGCGGGGACTTGCCATTGACGCTGAACGCCGGCTGAAAGACGAGGGCAAAGCTTTGGCGTATGTTGAACAAGGTCTTGCACTGAACGGCGTTGGAAATACGGCGCGGGCGGATCTTGAGCATAGGAAGGAGCGGCTTATAAAGAAGCTGAATGTGGGGGCGAGATAGTGGAATTGGAGCGGCGCATCATCATCGCCGATGCGCCGCTGGCAAGCCGTTGCCACCCCCTTGCATTTTTTTTCATCTTTTGCTAGTATATCATTCTATTTGATTATTTGGAAGGAAGGATACTATGGCTCGCGTTTGTGATATTTGTGGAAAACATACGATAACCGGCAACAAGGTAAGTCATGCCAAAAACCATACCCGCCGTACATGGCGTCCCAATTTGGTAAAAGTAAAAACCAAAATTGGCGGTACGACAGGTACGCTTAAAATTTGTACGCGCTGTCTGAAAAGCGACTTTATTACAAAAAAGGTGTAACGGTTGCATGCATGGGGAAAGAAAAAACTCCTTCCCTATTATAAGATGAAAATTCCGGTTTCTGTTGCCAAAATTTCTCAGGCAGTCCTTCCGCCTTAGGGCGGGAGGCGTTTTTTCTTAGCCGCCGCCGACTCTATTACAAGAAGCATAAACCTAATGATGTCTTTCATTGTTTATATCATTCGCCAACTTATTCTCATCAATATATTCTTCTATCGCCGCTATTGTTTTCGGCTCTTCATCAAACGCGCCTATGCATACATTAAATACGCAGCCCTTCTTGTACTTTTATGTATTTCGCTTTTTCCGTATGTATGCCTTTTTTGTTGCTATTTTATTACAAGCCCATTCAAACACATTCTTATCAACAAATTCAGGCGCCCTTGTCCATATATATTTTGATTTGGGGCGTAGCCCCTTTGGTTTAATACCCCGCAGCTTGCTGCGGAAAACTGGGGGCGTGGGGGATTTGTTCCCCCACCATACGAAAAGATTTCAAAGTGCAATCTTTGATACCCATGAGCTTGCTCCTGGGTTCTTCATTTATTTTTTATATCATCTTTATTTTCAACCGTCTAGAACCCCTCAAGAGGAGGGACAACATAATCAAGACATCCTTCCGGCGTGTTTTGCTCATTTTTATTATATGTTGAATGCCATACAACAATTCAACAGCCTTCCCATATTCTCCGTCTTTATCATCTGGATACCCTTTCCCGTCAACCGCAACAAAAGTTATTTCAGGAACCTTTGTTATTTTGACGCAACTTTTGGAACTTCTCCAATTTGCAGCGCCTTGTAATAACAAAGCCATGGCAAACCAGTCGCTGTTCCTGAAAGCGTTAAAAACAAAAAACTCTTATGTCCAATAGTTGCAAGATCATTGCGCCTCCCGCTTGCAAACACGATGATCCAAGACATGATTAACACTATAACGGTACGAAGCGCCGCCGCTAGAGTGGAGTTAATAATTTCAACGCCAACTTTTGCCACGTATATAACCCACATAATAATTCCCTCTGTTCAGCCTTTTGTTTCTTTTTTTCCCGCAATCCAATTGCTTGCGGGGGAGGGCGGCTTTTGACGGAAGAAACCGCAAGATGGAAGAATATAGTGATAAAAGCGGCGAAATCATGCGGCATAACAGGAGTATGGCGCCAAAACATACAATTATTTACAACGTAAAAGACATCGTATTGGAGATAAGGGGGTTCGAACCCCTGACCTATAGATTGCGAACCTATCGCTCTACCAACTGAGCTATATCCCCAAGTTAGTGATAGTATAGCAAAAACAATTCAATTAGATCAAGGGGGTATGGAGCGTTTTTTGACTTTTTTATGTCAGCGTTGACATGGATCTCAGCCGCTCAATGATGGGCGGAAGGGTGTCTATGATGTAATCAATCGCTTCCCGCGTAATGCCCCAGCCAAGACTAAAACGAATTGAGCCGTGCGCCGCTTCCGACTCGACGCCCATAGCCATAATCACATGAGAAGGAGCAAGGCTGCCGGACGCGCAAGCCGAACCGGTAGACGCGTCAATGCCGGCTAAATCCATGGCGAGGAGAATCGACTCGCCTTCCGCGCCGGGGAAGGACACGTTAAGCGTATTCGGGATCACGTCTGTTGGGTGTCCGTTTACCGTGATATTCGGCATCCGCTTGACAAGTCCTTCGCGGAGATGTTCCCGCAACGGGAAGATGGTTTCCTTGTATTCCGCGAGGCGTTGTTTTGCGATTTCAGCGGCTTTGCCGAAGCCGAAAACGCCTAGGTTGTTGTACGTGCCGGCGCGAAGCCCGTCCTCTTGGTGACCGCCGTGAATCAGGGGGAAAAGCGGAGCCGCCGCTATACCGCTTCGTCCCCGTACATAAAGAGCGCCCACACCTTTGGGGCCATAAATCTTATGCGCCGACATCGTGAGGTAGTCAACGCCCCACTCCTCCACATTCACCGGTATTTTCCCCACAGCTTGAACCGCGTCCGTGTGTACAAAAGCGCCGGCGGACTTTGCCAAAGCCGTAATTTCCTTTATATCCTGAATGGTTCCGATTTCGTTGTTTGCGGCCATCACGGAAACAAGCAGGGTTTTATCATTCAACGCCGCTTTCAGAGCGTCTATTTTTATCACGCCGTACTTGTCTACAGGCAGAAACGTAACCGTAAAACCCAATTCCCGCAAGAAGTTGGCGGAGTTGAGTACGCAGGGGTGTTCAATAGCTGTGGTGACGATCTCATTCCTGACCGAAGGCTTCCCTTCCGTTGCGCCACGTTCCACAAGGATACGCATGGTTTGGAAAACCGTGTTGTTTGACTCGGAGCCGCCCGATGTAAAGATGATCTCACGTTGCTTCGCGCCGACCAGCGCGGCTACCTTGGACCGGGCGTCCTCAATACGGGCGCGCGCCAAACGCCCTGTAGTATGTATACTGGAAGCGTTGCCGTAAAAGGCAAAATCATCTATCATCGCGGTTTTCACCGCTTCGTTAAGGGGCGTAGTCGCATTGTAATCAATATAAACTTTCATGTATCCTCCAAAGGTGTCAGACACCATAGGTATTATAGTCTTTTCCGTATCTTTTGACTAGTAGATATATGACTTTTTTAGTAAGCCTTATAACCCATTTTAGGACTTGCCTTGTTCCTTGTCACAAGGCGCTTGTCTTTTTGGAAAAAGTCATTTAGAATTAAAGCCGCTTTTTAGGGTAAAGCTCCTATGAAAACGAATATCAAGCTATGAGGTCGCTATGGAAGCGGATGCCGCCAATTATGGAACTATTTTTCAACTTGAGCGCACACTCAATAAAATTCAGGATTTTGACATACTGTTGGAACGGATACTACTTGAAGCCCGGAAAATCGTACGCGCCGACGCCGGGTCAATTTATGTGCGGGAGAACATTGTTGAGAAAGGAAACCCTATAGAAAAACTCGCTATAAAATACTCTCAGAATGACACCTTGTCGGCAAGACTGCCCAAAGGCGAGAGGCTCATTTATTCTCTTTTTTCCGTCCCTATAAATAAAAAGACAATCTCCGGCTACTGCGCTCTTACCCGCCATTTGGTCAATATTCCAGATATGTACAACATCGAAAAAGAAGCGCCGTATTCGTTTAATCCTGAATACGATATTATATCGAATTACAAAACTATATCGACATTAACGGTTCCGCTTATAGATTCCAACGATCAGCTTATCGGTGTAATACAGGTTATCAATTCCCGCAATGAATCGGGTGAAGTCATCCCTTTCTCACAATCGGATGAAGCGGTGATATCGCATTTTGCGATCACCTCCTCCATGGCCTTGCAGTGGTCCCATAGTACGCGGGTCATGGTTTTGCGTACGGTAAAAATGGCGGAATTACGGGATCCCAAAGAAACCGGCGTTCACGTAAACCGCGTCGCCAGCTATGCGGTTGAAATCTACGCCCGGTGGTCGTATTTTCATAAGATACCGGCTGTACAGCGGGAAAAAGTCAAGGACATTCTTAGAACAGCCGCGATGCTCCACGATGTAGGCAAGGTGGCGATTCCTGACGCCATCTTAAAAAAGCCGGGCAGGTTCAATGATGAGGAGTACCGTATTATGCAGTGGCACACGGTATATGGCGCTTCACTGTTCAGCGACTCCCACTCCCCGCTTGATGAGATTTCCCGCGACATCGCGTTGACCCATCACGAAAACTGGGATGGCACTGGTTATCCGGGCTGGTTCGATCCGGTCGCCAAAATACCCATTAAAACCGATGAAAACGGAACGCCTCTTGGCAAGAAGGGCAAAGAGATTCCGCTTGCAGGGCGCATTGTGGCGTTGGCCGATGTGTTTGACGCCCTCTGTTCGCGCCGTGTGTACAAAGAGCCGTGGGGGGATCCGGAAGTTCTGAGCGAAATGAAGAAAATGCGGGGGACAAAATTCGATCCTGAATTGACGGATATATTTTTTGACATTTATCCGTCTATCAAACGCATACAAACTATGTATACAGAAGACGAAACCACATGAACCATAGGGCGTGTACATTGCCTCTGTCAAGAGAACAAGCGGTTGCGCTTGCCGCTGGAGATAGGGCGTCGCTTTCCGGCGTCCTATATACGGCGCGGGACGCGGCGCACAAACGCTTTGCGAATCTGCTGGACCAGAGAGAAGCCCTCCCGTTTCCCATTGAAGGCGCATGCATCTACTATACGGGACCCGCGCCGGCGAAAGACGGACAGATCATCGGATCCGCAGGACCAACCACGAGTTGCCGTATGGATGCCTATACGCCCCGCCTGCTTGAACTGGGACTCCGTTGCATGATCGGCAAGGGCGACCGCTCGGAGGCTGTAATAACCGCCATGAAAAAAGCGGGCGCCGTGTATTTCGCCGCGCTTGGCGGCGCGGGCGCCTTGCTCGCGTCCCGCATAACGTCTTCGGAAGTGGCGGCGTTTCCCGATTTGGGAACCGAAGCGGTCAGGCGTCTTACGGTACGCGATTTTCCCGTAGTAGTGGCAATCGACAGCAGAGGCGGCAATCTGTACACGCTGGGACCGGAGCGGTACGTGAATCTGTCATAAGTCCGCCGCTTATGTTGCCGCTACTGGAATATCGCGCCCAGCAAGATTGCCAAACACACTATGTTATCCAGCGAAATGCCTATCTTGACCGTGTTGACGCTGGTGTATTCGGCAAACAGAGATGCGCTTATATAATAGAAGCCTTTCTCCCCGGAACTATAATCAACGACTGGTTTTCTACCTATGGGCAAAGTCGCAAAAAAAATGCGCGCTCCCGCGGCCCCATAGAACCCGTCGCCCGGATAGCGGGCGAAAGGCGTAAGAAGAAAACCGTAGCCGCCCCGTACGTATACGCCCATGTTGAAGCTCGTCCAATTGTTTAACCTAAAAACAAAAGGATTGTAGTATATTTCCACAGGAAGAAGAAAGGAACGGAGATCATAGGCTTTCACCGTTTCGACGGAGAACGGGCTTATCTTGACGCCTAATCCGGTGTATGTCTCAAAGATGTCAAATGAGAAAGCGGTAAAGGCAAAGTCAAACGCAACCTCCCTGTAGTCGTTGCCTACCCCGCCATTGTTGAACGCAAACTTGAAATCCCCCAGCGACCATGCGAAATCAATATCCACCGGATGCGCCGCATCAGGTGGTTTTAGACAAAACAACAGAAACAGAAAAGCCGCCTTCCACTGCATCCCGTTTTTACTTATTTTTCCTCTTTCGCCTTTTTTACGTTGTGTTCCAATAAATTTTCCCATACAACTCTCCTTTGACGCCGCAGTTCATTTTCCTACGCAAAATGAGCCGAACATGACCTCAAGAATATCCGCAGTGGACACTTCGCCGGTGATCTCGCCAAGACAGTCAACCGCTTCCCTCAGCGAAGGCGCGATAATATCAAGCGTCTCCCCCTTATCCGCCATATTCAGCGCATCCGCGACCTGTTCCACAGCTCTGTCAATGAGCGCTTTTTGCCTCGCCGAAGCCACTCCTATCCGGTCGCCCCGCTCCGCGCCCGCGTTCCGCCCCGCGAGCGCTTCCGCAATCCGCGCTGTGAGGCTCAGGACGCCCACTCCGGTTTTGGCGCTGACGCGCTCCACCCCGGCGGGCAGATCCGCCGGCAACTCCGGCATCTCCGGCGCGGCGTCGGACTTGTTCCATACCATAATAAGAGGCTTGCCCTCAATATCCCCGGAACAAAGGAATTGGGCGTCTTCACCGGCAAGTCCAACTGTAGCATCTACTATATATAATACCACATCAGCGTATTTTATCAACTCAATGCCGCGTTTTATGCCGGCTTTTTCCACCGCGTCACTTGAGTCCCAAATGCCGGCGGTGTCGGCAAGCCTGACCGGTATGCCTTCAACCGCGATCCACGCCTCAAGCCAATCGCGGGTGGTGCCGGGCGATTCGGCGACGAGCGCGCGGTCTTCCTTGACGAGCCTGTTGAAGAGACTGGATTTGCCGGCGTTTGGTCTTCCGGCAATAACCACAAGGGCGCCTTCCTGATACAGTTTCTCTATACGGAATGACGCAGCCAATTCCCGCAAGTCCGCAAGAACCTCGCGCGCCAATTCCCGTTCCGGCAACATGCCGGAGCGTTCATCAGCGCCCACTTCCATAAATTCATCTTCAGAGTAATCAAGAAACAATTCCACGCCCGCCAGAACCCGCACCAATTTTTCTTTAATGGCGCGAATCTCTGATTCCAAGTCGCCCGAAAGCCTGCGAACCGCGCCGGCATGAGCTTTGCCGGTTTTTGCGGACACTATTTCCATGACGGATTCTGCCCGGGTGAGGTCCAGCTTGCCGTTCATAAACGCCCGAAACGTGAATTCGCCGGGAAGCGCATCCCGAAACCCCGCCTCGTGAAGCGTCTCCAACGCGGCTTGCACCACCGCATACCCGCCGTGGCAGGAAATGTCCGCGCCGTCTTCGCCCGTATACGACTTAGGCGCGCGATACACGGAAACTAACGCCTCATCAAGGCGGACGCGGTTTTTGCCAAGCATCCAGCCGTACACAACCGTATTGCCTGCGGCGGCTTTCAGTTTTTGCGGTGCGGAAAAGTGATCCGCGAGCAACTCTATGGCGTTTTTGCCCGATGTCCGTATGACGGCGAGAGCGCCCTGACCCGGAGGCGTCGCCAATGCCGCTATGGGCGAATCATCTCCATAAAAAATCACGACTCCCCCTTAAAGAACGACTCGGCTTCTTTGGTCTTGGGTTCCGTCACTATCGTATGGGCGTCACCTATTTCCACTATGCGGCCTTGGTCCATGACCGCTATTCTGTCGCCTAGAATCGAGGCTTCTTCCCTGTCGTGGGTGACGAAGATGCAGGGAATGCGGGAAGCGCGGCGTATCTCCAGAAATTCCTTCCACAACTCGCGGCGCAAACGCGGATCCAGACTGGAGAACGGCTCATCCATGAGAAGCGCCTGCGGCGCCGCCGCAAGCGCGCGGGCGATGGCGACCCGTTGCCGCTCGCCTCCCGAAAGGGTGTGCGTCTTCCTGCCGGCGAAAGAAATCGGAAGATGCACTATCCGCAAGGTCTCCTCCACAACGCGGCGGCGCATGTCTTTTGACGCGCCCCTAATGCGAAGGCTGTAGTCTATATTTTTTCCAACATTCATTGTTGGAAAAAGCGCCAAATCCTGAAAGACCACCGCAATATTTCGTTTCCACGGCGGCAGATTCGTCACGTCACGTCCGCCGCTCACGATGGAACCGGAACTGGCGTACAGCAGTCCGGCGACGAGGTTCAACGTCGTCGTTTTCCCGCAACCCGAATGTCCGACCAAGGCGAGGGTTTCTCCTTCTTCAACCGAGAAATCAAGCCGCATCGTCATATCCGGGTAGGTTTTGGTGATATTTCGTATTTCAAGGCTCATAGTTGTCAACCGCAAGTATATCAAAAAACCGCCTTATGCGCTAGATGCGGCGGGAATGCGCAAGGACTTGTAACGCCGGTTCTTTTCATATATCATTGGGAAAAGAGCGAAGGAGGCTTTATGCGGCATACAGCATATTCGTCATATTCCGTAATAACGGCGCTGGCTGCGCTGGGCGTGTTTTTTACAGCGCCGGTCTTCTCCCAAAGCGGCGCCATTGGCGCCGCTTTGGGAGAAGTGTCGATCAACTTTTCGTTTAAACGGCAGAATGTCATTGCGTCCAATCAGATCGCGGTATGGATAGAACATGAAAGCGGCGCGATTATAAAAACGCTGTACATAAGCCGGTTTACCGGCAAAGGCGGTTTCAGCGACCGTCCCGATTCTCTTTTGGCGTGGACAGCCAAGGCAAAACCGTCGTCTTCCGCAGCGTTGGACGCCTTTACCGGCGCGACGCCGAAGAACGGCGCCCTCACGTATGTATGGGACTGTACGGACGACAAGGGAAATCCAGTCCCAGCCGGAACGTACCGGTACTGTGTGGAAGGAACACTCTACTTGAAAAGCAACGCGCTTTTCAAGGGAATCATCTCGCTTGGGAAAAACGCGGATTCCTCCCGCGCCACCGCCGTCTACTCCAGCGATGATCCGGCGCATCGCGCCATGTTGCAACAGGTTCAGGCGGTTTTTACGCCGAAAAGGTGAGTTATAATACAAACAGCCATCCAAGCATACTGAGAACCCGCATATTGTCAAACGAAGGGCTTTCCATCTCGCGCTTGACTTCTATGAACAAGGTTTGATCGAAAGCGTCCTCTTTTTTTTAGATGGCGTTCAAGACGCTCAAACAGTTGCACAAGCCTATCGTAGGAATAGTCGAAGGTATGTGCAGGTCCACCGTTTCGAGGCGTCAGCCGGCTTTTATCATATTGCGGATGTCACTGAATATGCGCCCATCAACGGAACCCCAGAACGCCATGAGGCTGTCGGTGACGAATCGCAACTCATACTACTCGCCGCCGCTTTTTGCCGCGCAATGCGCTATGAGCCGCTCCACGCATCGCTCCATTTCCCGTACGCACATCTCGACATAGGCGAGCGTTTCGCTCTCGATTTCCTCTCTCAGCGCAATGGCGTTGTCGTAAGCGTAGGTCAGCGCGGATATAAGGGATTTCCATCGCCCTTGTCAAACAAATAGCGGTTACGGTTAAAAAATCTTCGGAACCCGTGTGCTTGTTCTCAACGCCGGGTCTATAGCAAAATGTTTGGTAGGACGCGGCGTCCACATCAATGAACATATCGCTGTATTTCCTGAAAAAATGCAAAGCTGTGTATATCGTCCCAGCCAAAACAGATTTTCAGCTTTGGCGATTGATATAGCCTCCGACATTTGATCTCCTCCAACGCCGCGATCCGGCGTCCGCGCAATTTCTTATGGGATTCTCCACCAGAATCCAAGACTTTAGCTTTTTTTCACCCACGTGTCCTTATCCGCCGCCTTGCGACGAATTCACCGCATAGGAAGCCGGATGGAACGCGAAACAGGTAAGCCCGCTCTGCCAAACTTTGGTTTCTTCACCGGAAAGCGCAAAGGCGCGAAGAGCAACCTTCCGCTTGACGCGGCGGGATCCTTCAAGCGTTTCCATGTCCCGAAACTGCGCCACTTCTTGGGCAATCCACCGATTCGGATCCGCATCTCGGATACGAAGACCCGGACGGGATGCGGAGGTTGTCCTCCAATACTATCCACGAATCGTCCTCCGCCTGCACAAGATCGATGCCCGCTATGTGGGCGTAAATTTTTTTCGGCGGAACAACACCCTCGCACTGGGGAAGGCGACCCTTTGATGAGTAGATGAATTGCCCGGTAATAATTTTATCGCGGACTATGTATTTGTTATTGTAAATATCCAGAAGAAACGCATTCAGCGCCCGAGACCGTTGGACAAGCCATTTTATGATAATGTGTCCTTCCATTTGGCTATGAGCTATGGTCGCTGTCCGGCAAGGACGGCAGCCGGGCGGTGAAAGTCCGCTATGCGCCTGGTGGCGGGAAGCATGAGCCAAGGGCAAGGGCGTCCGCCGCGAGGCGGAGTCTGGAGGAAGCTGGAGGCAAAATTCCGATCCGGCGAACAGGAGCCGTATATAAGGCGGAATCAGGGCAGCGCGCCTTGCAAAGCGAAGTCCAATGCCGCCTGAACCCTGATATGTAGATGCGGCGGTTGCATGGGATGAAGAGAGCGGTCTCTTGACTGGGGAGGACTGGATGGGAAGCGGCGGATCCCTCGTCACAACCCATGCGGAGATGCGCGGCTGAACGTCCAGAAGTCAGCGGAGTCCATAGCGCCGGGAATGGACGGACGATGGGAGGCTTGCGAGTGAGAGGAAGGCGGCTCGCTGTGTAGAGATCGGAAAACGGGGAGAGGGGAACGCGGCTTTGGCTGTCCTTTTGGGGATGGGGCGGGGCCCGAAGTGACGAAGGAAGCGCGGAGCGTTGGGACGCCGGAAGGCGCGGCGGCGGGCGGCGTGGAACCGCCCGGAAACGCCTGAGAGCGGGCGGCGGGAGACGGCGGAGGAGTTGCGGACATGCCCCGTCAAACAGCGCCGGGAATTATGCGAGAGCGTTCAAAGGGGATGGCGCAAACCCGCTCCGGTGAGGAGGGTGGAAAGCATTCCAGATCTGCCTACCCAATCCCTTTAATTCGGCATATTCAAATTGCTTCATAATAGCCCCTTACACGGCGACACACAAGACTTGTATTCCCCTACTACTATAACGCCTGTTTTTTCGTTTGGTAATTTTGTCAATAGAGACTTTCCCAAAAACTGCCGCCCTGCGCGTTTTGGGAAAGCATCAATATGTAACAATTTCGTAATTGACAAACCGCCAGCAAGAGCGACGCCCCTTCGCCCCGCGCGAAATCGTCTAATATCCCCGCGCCTGCCGGGCGTCTTTAAGCCCTGTTCTGGCATTGGTGTAGTTCGGATCTATTCGCAACGCCGCTTCATAGTCGACGATAGCCCGGTCATAGTCTTTTTTGCGGTAATACGCAAAGCCGCGCTCGTTATACGCCCTCACATGATTGGGATCAATCCTGACAGCCTGAGAGAATTCGGCGATAGCCCGGTCGTAGTCCCCTTTTTGGTTATACGTATCGCCGCGGTTGGTATACAACACCGCATCATTCGGGGAGAGCCTGATAGCCTGAGAAAAGTCGGCGATAGCCCGGTCGTAGTCTTTTTTTACGTAATACACAATACCGCGTCTGTTATACGCAACCTCGTCATTCGGGTTGAGCTTGACAGCCTGAGAGAATTCGGCGATAGCCCGGTCGTAGTCTTTTTTGCGGTAATACGCAAAGCCGCGCTCGTTATACGCCCTCGCATAATTGGGGTTGATCCCGACGGCCTGGGCGCAGTCTTCAAGCGCTTGGTCATGCTCCCCTTTTTGGTTATACGTATCGCCGCGGTTGGTATACGCCACCGCATCATTCGGGTTGAGCCTGATGGACTGAGAAAAGTCGGCGATAGCCCGGTCGTAGTCTTTTTTTGCGTAATACGCAACGCCGCGTCTGTTATACGCCATCACATAATTCGGGTTGAGCCTGATAGCCTGAGAAAAGTCAGAGATAGCCTGGTCGTAGTCTTTTTTGTTGTAATGCGCAAAGCCGCGCTCGTTATACGCTCTCGCATAACTGGGGTCAAGCCTGACGGCCTGGGCGCAGTCCGCTATCGCCCGGTCGTAGTCCCCTTTTTGGTTATACGAATCGCTGCGGTTGGTATACGCCACCACATCATTCGGGTTGAGCCTGACAGCCTGAGAGAATTCGGCGATAGCCCGGTCGTAGTCTTTTTTTGCGTAATACGCAACGCCGCGTTCGTTATACGCCAGCGCATAATTGGGATCAAGCCTGATAGCTTGGGTATAGTCCGCTATCGCCCGGTCGTAGTCTTTTTTTGCGAAATACGCGGCGCCGCTTTCAACGTAGCTTTTGGCGCTTTGCGCCGGGGCGTTGGCGGGCTGTACCGGCGCGGGTTGCGCCGCCTGCGCGGAAGGACGCGAACCAAGATAAGCGACTCCGTAAAACTGGTTGTACACAGCGGGGCGTTGGTTGCCGCCGGACACCCGCGCCACGTCGCCGCCAGTAAGACGGAACACTTCGTTTACATCAATGCCCGGGGTTTTCAGATTTTTCAGAAGCTGACTGGTAAACAGCCCGTTGCGTCCCGCGCCGTCAGATGCTGTCGCTCCGGCGGCGGTCGCGTAGACAACGATGCTGTCTGCGGGCTGGTTGCCCACCACTTGCAAGCCCCGGGACCCTCCGCTTCTGCCCCAACTAAACGGGTTGTCCCGGCAGGCGTCAAGCACAACGATATTCAACTCGTTGCCCGCTTGGTTTATCTCGTCAAGCATCGCCTGAACCGATACGGCGCGGTCGCGGAGATAGGATTCGCTCCTGATGTCCGCATCCACCGGAATCAGGTAGTTTACGCCGCCCGATTGAACGCCGTGACCAGCATAAAAGAGGAAGCCATAGCTGTTTCTTGACACGGAGAGCCGGTTCTTGAAGCGTTCAATCGCTTCTTCCATCTGAATCCGTCCGCCGTCGACTATGGTGTCGACCGTGAAGCCCAGCCCGCGCAGAGCCGTCGTCATGTCGTTAGCGTCGTTCACGGGGTTGTTCAGGCGTGTAAGGTTCCGGTACGCGCCGTTGCCGATAACCAGCGCGTATTTCTGCTGGGCGGCGATAGAAAATACTGGTAGTACGAAAAACAGTACAAAAAACAACAAAAACAAGCCTGTTTTTTTCATCTTACTCTCCTATAAAAAAGCGGCGTCGCCGCCGCATGCGTTCAGCAGTTACGGCGCAATCCGGTAGGCGCATTTCGCTGTGGCGACCGGACGCATAATGGCCGCATCTTCGCGTTCAACGGTGATGCCGCGTACAAGGCTGTTGTTTGAAAGCGGCGCCGTTGAATTCCATTGAACAACAAAGGGCGTTTCATAGGCGCCAACCAGAATCATTTCCTCTCCATAGGGCTTGGTCATTCTGAACCGGGTGTTATCGGGGATCTGCCGGGTCTCTCCGGCTCTGATAAAATTGTTGTCACGGGGCGAAAGCGGGTAAATCACCTGCGTGTCGCCATATACGTCGATATGGGTAATCTTGAACCAAGCGTCCTTCTCAGAATAGATGCGCAACGTCATATAATCGCCGTCACGGTAATCGCCGCCAACCCTATCCGTTTGCGCCGTGAACCGCCACGGGTTGCCCGCGCCGGAGTAGAGGGCGTTTGCCAAGTTCACCTCCGCCGCGCCGCCTTTAGGCGCTTCCAACAGCGCGGCGAAACGCGGATTAGGAATCACCGCCGCCGCCCGTATGCTCGTAACCGCCCGCTCCACATCCGTCGCATGAATGACAAGCCGGTATTCCCCGCCCAGCCGCGTCATTTTGCCATACACCAGCGTCTGCGCCCCAAACTGTTTTCCAATAGATTGCGCCGACTCTTCGCTGACATTGCCGGAATACTGATATTCCAGTTCTCGTTGTATGAGTTCCAAATTGCGCCGGTCAACGAGCGCAAAAGACCGGCTGTCCTCAAAATGAATCCAGAGTTCCTCAAAAATATAATCGGAGAGCGCCTGCGCGTCCGACTCAACAGTGAGAAGCGCGATGTTTGTATTTGCGGGCAGGTGATCCATATAATACGCCGCAATGTCCGCCAGCGCTTCGTCCAGCGAGACGCCTTTTTCGGTATAAGAGGGATTGGCCGAATCGGAAACGGGGGCTGAGAAAGGCTGCGCCAAGCCGCCTGCCGTTTTTATGGAATCAGGCTGAAAGGCAGGGTATTGACTCGTGCAAGCCATAACAAGAGCCAAAGATAGAACGCCCGGCACAAACAACCCGCATGAACATTTTATCATTTCCATAATAGCAGTATACCATCTTATGGAAAGAAATGTAAAGCCGTCGGCGCGTCTTTAAAAATTTGTCCGCCAACGAGCGCGCCGCAGACGTTACCGCCGTATTGAACAACTTCCGCTAAAAAAACGGCGGATTTTAGTCAAATCCGCAAGACTTGTTCAACAAGTCCAATAAAGAAATTTCTGATTTGAAATTCAAATTGTTTGAGCCGTCTTTAAATTCAGGCGAAAGCCCTTCGAAAATAGAAAAGATGTCTCTATCAGTCAACCAGCGCCACCAAAGGTGGCGGCTTGTGGGAGTCCCCTAAAAGGGTCCGTCTCGTAGTCCCTGGTCTTCGTCCAGCCGCTCGGCGTCTTCCCGACACTTTACGCGCCTCCGTATCTTTTTCTCATCCATCCCGACCGTCGTGACACAGCGGCCGCGGCTCCAGAAGCGGTCTCCCCAGCATGGCTTTGTTCGTAAGCTTTTTGCTTGTTGGAAAACGGCTGTCGCCGTTTTTCCCTTCAGGACACCCATCGCTTCGGAAATCGCCAGCTTCGAGGGTGTTATCGTCATTTCAAGTGTTTCTATTTTCTTCCATCGCGGATTGCTCTGATTTTCTTCTCCACATATTCCTTTATAGTCCCCTGCAATATCCTGCGCCGATATTCGGGGGGGGGGGGGGGCAACCGCATTTACGCGCGGCGCGCGCGGCCTTTTTCCTCTTTGCCATTGTTTCTTCTCCTTCCGGCTTTATGGCGAGCCGGTCAGTACATGGCCGCCGCCATAGACGGCGGTTTCTTAATCAGGCTTCAAGGTTGAATCTCTAAAGTTATGTGTCGCCGCGGGCAATTGCGGATTAGACATACCGGAAATCTGAAACAAGGCTTCAAGTACAGTCGTTTTTCCGCAGTCATTTCTGCCAGTTATGAGATTGCCTTTTAAATTCTCTAATTTCAATCCGGCGATAGACCTAAAAAGCGGCGGTTTTTGGGAAAGTCTCATAAGGCTGGCGTTTCTTTAGGAATTTATACAAGGGCAAATGACAATTTTCGTCAAGCCCCTTGTCCAATCCTCCATTTCCGCTTATAATGGAAAAGGCCGCCCAAGTCATCCCCGTCGCGAGGAATTGCCGGCGTAAAAAGACACGGTTGTTCTGTTTCAGAGCTAATTATTGAATGTCAAAGCATCAATAATGGTATTTTGAAAGAACTTATCGAAATTCACAGCTTTGATAGTTCTACGATTTAGATAGGGGAAGAGGAAGTAAATGCAGACAAAAGGTTTATCAGAGAAAGAACGGGAATTCTTGATGGAG
>JAIROG010000131.1 GCA_031257675.1 Treponema sp.
ACTATAGCTTTTGTAAAGATAATGCGGCGTTGATAGACAGTCTTAAACCAAAGAAAAACACCATTCTATTTTCCAAAGACGGCAGTGTCGGTACGGCATATATGCTTAATGAAGATGCCAATTTTATTACTTCCAGCGCTATTCTCCATTTAACGGTTAAGAACAAGAAGATTTTACCGGAGTATCTGACTTTGGCGCTCAATTCTGAAGTAGTACGGCGGCAAGCCGAACGCGACGCCGGCGGCTCAATCATTCTACATTGGCGAATTGATGAAATTGAAAATGTAGCAATTCCTCTCATCGACACAGACGTCCAACGCCGCATCGCATCCTTAATCAAAAAGAGTTTTGCCCTCCGCAAGGAAAGCGGGCGGCTGTTGAACGAGGCAAAAGAGGCGGTCGAGCGGGAGATAGAGGATTTATGACGCGCATCTGTTTTGAAACGGTCTTTTCCATGCGGTACAAATCGAGTAATACAAACACATAGAACTTTCAGTGGGAAAATCAGGGAGAAATTACAGGCGTACGGCTGCACAAAGCGCGTAATTGCCCATGAAGGCAAGGCGGTTAACCGCCATTCAAGCCGTCCCGCTTTCCCACAGTCCGAGTCGCCGTCCGCCCTCCATTTTGGGAACGAACGGCGCATTGAATCGCAGTTTACCGTTGCACTCTGCCCGAACCGTCGCCTTGCGCGAGTTTTTTCACCTCGTCAACGGACACGCAGTTGAAGTCGCCTTCAATGGAGTGTTTCAGGCAGCTTGCCGCCACCGCAAACTCAAGGGTTTCCTGGCTGGAATATCCCTGCAACATGCCGTAGATCAAACCCGCGCCAAAACTGTCGCCGCCCCCCACACGGTCAACGATACGTACCGCGTATTTCTTTGAGAAGAAAAAATCCTTGCCGTCGTAGAGCATCGCCGCCCAGTTGTTGTCATTGGCGGAAAGCGATTCCCGCAAGGTTATGGCGACTTTCTTGAAACCGAAACGGCCGGCAAGCGTCTTGGCGACCTCTTTATAACCCTCATGGCTTATCTTGCCTGTGGAAACGTCCGTGTCTGAGGCTTTAATTCCGAACACGTCCGAAGCGTCTTCTTCATTGGCGATGCACACGTCAACAAAGGGCATGAGCGAAGTCATTACCTGACGGGCTTTGTCTTTTGACCAGAGGTTTTTCCGGTAATTGAGGTCGCAGGACACGGTGACGCCTTTTGCTTTGGCGGTTTTACAGGCTTCAAGACAGATGGCGGACGCATTGTCCGAGAGCGCGGGCGTTATGCCCGTGAAGTGGAACCACGAGGCGTCCGCAAAAATGCGGTTCCAGTCAAAATTCTCTACAGCCGCCTCAGCTATGGCGGAACCTGCGCGATCATAGATCACCTTTGACGGTCTTTGCGACGCCCCTTTTTCCAAAAAGTAGATGCCGACGCGCTTCCCGCCCCGTACAATACAAGAAACGTCCACCCCAACCTCGCGGAGCTTGTTGACGCCGGCCTGCCCTATGTCGTGCGCGGGCAGTTTGGTGACAAACGCCGCGTCCATGCCGAAGTTGGCAAGCGATACTGCCACGTTGGCTTCCCCGCCGCCGTAGGTTGCGCCGTAGGAAGCGGCTTGCGCAAAACGGTAGTACCCTTCCGGCGCCAGCCTCAGCATGATTTCTCCGAATGTGATTATTTTTCCCATATATTCCTCCTTACTTTTTTTGCGCCAAGTGTACCGCGAAACCAGCGATTTCATCTTTTATGTAAATAAGATTGAGCCGTCCTGACGGCGCGTATTTGACGGATTCCTCGTTGAAGGCGACGCCTCGCCGTTCAAGGTGGCGCCACGCTTTAAGTACGCTGTTCACCGCAATGGCGATATGCCCATGAGTACCCATGCCGGGACCCCTCATAATTTCTATGTCCTCGCTTGCGAAAATCGACCCGGCGGTCTCGCGGGATGCGAATTTAAACATTGTTTCAAACAGTTTCGCGGAGTTCCGCGCTTCCGCCTCATCCCGCGTGTTGACGCCGATGTGGGTCATGGAAAAGCCGAGCATACGCTCCACCGCTTCCTTGCACAGCGCGGTGATCTTAGTGAAATTGTCCGTATTGATGAGGTCTGCGCTCACCATCCATGAGCCGCCGCATGCGAGAATTTTTTCAAAGCAGGTGTATTTGCCAACATTGTCCTGATTTATACCGCCTGTGGGGATAAATTTAAGGGACGTATACGGCGCGGAGACGGCTTTAATATACTCGAGCCCGCCCGCCTGTTCAGCAGGAAAAAATTTCACCGCTTCCAAGCCGAATTCCAGCGCCTGTTCTATATCCGAGGGATTTGCGCAACCAGGAACAACCGGAACGCCCTTTTCGATGCAATGGGCGGCCACTTTTGGGTTAAAGCCCGGGCTCACGATGAATTGTGCGCCCGCCGAGACAGCTTTGTCAGCTTGGTCAACGGTCAGAACCGTGCCCGCGCCAAGCAACACCTCCGGCGCCTGTTCGCTGATGAGCTTAATGGCTTCCGCGCCTTGAGCCGTGCGGAAGGTCACTTCCGCGCAGGGTATGCCGCCGGCTGCCAACGCTTTTGCCAGCGGGACCGCTTTTGCGGCGTTGTCAATTTTTATAACTGGAATGATGCCTATCTCTTCCAGCCTTGATAGAATTTCGTGCATATATGCTCTCCTTTCTTCAGCGCGGTCATTGCGCCATTGCCTCATTTTAAGACTGTTTCCCAATATAAGCAAGTATGCCGCCCAATATAGAGGAGATTCTTCTTGCGCTTCGCGTTTTTTAGAAATTTTAATAATAGTAGAAATATGAGGCTTTCCCAAAACGCGCGGAGCGGCATTTCTGGGAAAGCCGACTTGGATTTAATAGAAAAAGTGGGTTTTAGATCACTTTTTCGGAAACTTTCCCCAAAACCAACCCGATCAAGGCTCGCGTTTTGAGAAAAGCCCGTATATTTAAATTGGAGTTTTAGAAAAGATATTATAAAACAGTGATTAGAAAAAATAAATGATGCAAACCGGACTTCGCCTAACAGGGCCGCTCGCGCTTCGCCGCCAGCAGGCGGCTTGGTCTTCCGTTCGCTAGGTCAGTCGCCTGCGGCTCCTTCCCACGCTCGCTACAGACACATTTTGCCAGCCGCGCAATGCTACGGCATTGCGCGGCTGGCAAACCGTCGCATACAGCCGGAACGTTAGGCGCAATAAACCCCTAACATAAATGTAAACACATTTGACAAAAATAAAAATACAGAATATTATGCATATTATGGAAATGTTAAAGAATATTTACCGGAGATATACTTATATAATATTATTAGCTATTTTTATAACAACATTCTGTTTGTTATTTATTTTCGCCTATTTTTTTTAATCAAATAATTGGCGGCTATATAGTTGCCGCATTAATTATAATAATTTCAGCGTTTACAAGAGAGTTTAAATATTTTGGATTTAAGACGGAATATCTATTAAAAGGATTGTTATATGGTCTGCCAATTATTTTAGGGAGCGTTTATACTTTTATATTATCATGTCTTGATATTAGAAACTCAAAATTAACAACACCATGGACAATATAGAACTATACGTTCTATATGTCAAATGTTAAGCATAGGATTGCTGGAAGAAATATTGTGTCGAGGAATTATTCTAAATATATTAAAAAACAAATTAAAAAACCGAAGGAATGGAGCGTTATTGGCGACTATTGGACTTGTTCAACAACCCGGTTGGTTGTCTCACAAGTCTGCCCGTTTTCTAGCGGAAGTTGTTCAATAACTGAAGTTATTGAACAACTCTATTATTTCTTCTCTAATATTTGGATTTACGCATTTAATGAATTTGGTGAATAGGACGGAATTTCTATGGGATGTCATCCCACAACTATTTTACACAACAGTAATTGGGATATGCATTGCGATTATTTATATCAGATTTAATAATATTATTTTTGCAATTATTTTGCATTCGCTTTTTAATGGAATTGGATCATCGCCTTTCATATTTTTACGGCTAAATTTTTGGCTAATACCGGAAAAAATGTTAATGATTCATTCAAAACCAATTATTGCGTTGATAGACAGTATTCTTGCGATAATATATTCAATGTCTTTATATAAAAAATGGAATAAAAAATCCCCGCCGCAGAGCGGCGGGGTATTGAAGATTTCTCCTTGAAATCTTTGCGTATGCGGGGGAACAAATCCCCCGCGCCCCCAGTTTTAACCGCCCCAAGGGGCGGGGTATTAAACCTCATTTTTAAAATAAAGCGCGGGGTTTTCTTCGACTAAAGAGCTGTATGCGCCGCAGAACAAACGTCTGTTTTCCTATTGACATTTGACGGCGTTCCGTCTTATAATGCTTATACAAATATTTGTAGAAGAATTTGTATATGGGCGTTAAAATCAGGGAAAAATCGGGAAGGCTTCATCTCGACATTTATTTCAATGGGAAAAAGGCGTTTGGAGGACTTGCGCCTTTCCGTGTCAAAAGACAGAGGGCAAAACAAGCGCGTTATGAAATTGACGGAAATATGACGCTCCAAACGAAAGGCTCAATTGATCGGCGGGGAATGGGGGCTTGTCGACGCGGCCGCAAAACTGCTCAAAATACGCGAAAATAATGGGCTGTCATTACATGTGGGCGTACTGGTTCATCAATGAAAGGAAGAGCGGGGTGGACAAGCGGGCGCTTCAAGAAATAGCCGCGCTGAAAGGATTCAAGCCTCAATGGGTGTTTTTCAAATCACAACAAATCAAGGAAAAATGAATGGCGGACTATAAAGGCAGGCTGGGCGTCGACATGAGAGCGTCCCGGCGCCGCGTGTCGGGACGCCACGCGGACGAACACCCGTCTATCATTTCGCCGCGCGCAGGCTCGGCGTCAATTTAGACAAGGATCATTTCCACGCCATATCGGAATTCATTGAAGACACGCTCGGAATTCCGCGTCCGGCCAACGCGAAAGAAACGCTCGCCGTTGAAATGAACGCGCTCGACGCCGAATTGAAAGCGTACGTCAACGAATACGGGAGGGACAATTTCACGGAGAAGTTTGAAAAAACAATCTTTTCCAACAAATTGTCGAGAGACATGGACAATTCGGAAATCGGCGTCACAGCCAACGCCGTCATGGAGAAATTCAAGAGCATCCCGCTCGCCAGCGACCCCAAGCCGGAGTCCGTCTTCGCCGGTTATGTCTGCCAAAACATCATATACAGATGGAACGTTATACGACATTGAGACGTACTACCATTCTAGTACGTGACTATTGCAATACCGCTAATACTATCATAAGTAAGGATGCGCATTTAAAAGCCTCCATATACAAAACCGCGTTGTTTTTGTATACTTCTCTTATGAATGCACCGCTTGTCTTTTTGTGGACGGCTCTTTTTTCCTTTTTGCCGATTTCTGAACTCAGGGGCGGCATACCCTTTGCCATTGTAAACGGAATTCCTTGGTATATAGCCTATCCTTTTTGCGCGTTTTTGAACGCCTTGGTTGCGCCAGCGTGTTGGATATTTCTGGCGACCCTGCACAAACTGTTTCTCAAAATAGCGTGGTATCAGAATCTGTTCGACCGTTTTGTCGAAAGGGCGCGGGTGAAACTCCATAACGGCGTTGAAAAATGGGGCGGCTTGGGAGTGGCGGTTTTTGTTGCGATTCCATTTCCCCTTACAGGCGCGTGGACAGGCGCGCTCGGCGCATGGGCGCTTGGACTGAGCAAACGAAAGACCATGCTCGCAGTCATTACCGGCGTGGTTGTCTCTGGCGCCGTTGTCACCCTCGTGATGACGCTCGGCATTCAGGGGCTTCAGTTTTTCCTGAAAAAAGAGCCAACGCCACTATCCGGTTGACTTTGCGGCGGACGATTTGAACTATTCCCAAAAACAGCGTGGCGCGAAATGACGCCGGCTGAAGACCTCAACGGGCCGCAGTTGCAGGCGGTCAACACCATTGAAGGCCCCCTCCTCATCATAGCCGGCGCGGGATCGGGCAAGACGCGAGTTATCACCTGCCGGATAGCGAATATGCTCGACAGGGGAATCCCCCAGTCCGCGATTTTGGCGCTCACCTTTACGAACAAGGCGGCGCGGGAAATGGAGGCGCGTGTCAAAGAATTGACCGGCAAAAAACTGCAAAACCTTACGGTCAGCACCTTTCACGCATTTGGCGCGAAAGTGTTGCGCGATGAAATTGAAGCGTTGGGCTACCGCAGCAATTTTTCGATTTACGATGAGGTCGACCGCGATCAAGTGATAAAGGACAGCCTCCACGAATGTAAGGTTTCTACGGAAGGCGTTGACCTGTATGCGCTTGGTCAGCTTTTTTCCAATGTGAAAATAGGGCGCGTGAGTTGGGGACACGGCGCGAACAGCGAATATGAGCATGTGTACGAAGAATACCAACGGAATCTGAAACTCTACAACGCGCTTGATTTTGATGATCTTTTGGCGCTTCCGATACGCCTTTTTGAGCGATATCCTGAAATTCTCTCAACATACCGGAGCCGTTACCGCTATATTATGGTGGACGAGTTTCAGGACACGAGTTTTATTCAGTACCGGCTGATGAAACTGCTTGTGAGCGGAACCGCCGGTTCCGCTCCGCGCAATATTTGCGTGGTTGGCGACGACGATCAGTCCATCTATTCATGGCGGGGCGCGAATTACGAAAACATCCAGCGGTTTGAGGAAGATTTTCCCGGGGTTATGGAGATAAAACTTGAGCAAAACTATCGCTCCACAACAACGATTCTTGAAGCTGCGAACGGCGTCATTTCCAACAACACCAACCGCAAGGAAAAGCGGCTCTGGTCAGGAAACGGCGGAGGCAAGCCCATTGAGATTTTTTATCCGAAGAACGAAAGCGATGAGGCGGATTTTATCGCGGAGCAGATAAAGCGCATAAAGTTCCATGAGTATATGCGCTACGACGATTTTGGGGTGTTGTTGCGTACCAATTCCATGAGCCGCGCCATAGAGGAGGCGTTTCTTTCGCTTAATATACCGTACCGCATGTCCGGCGGCACAAGTTTTTTTCAGCGCAAGGAAATCAAGGACATACTCTCGTATCTGCGCCTTATCGCCAACCTTGAAGACGATGTGAACCTCCTCCGCATCATCAACACGCCGCGCCGGGGCATTGGCAAAACGTCCATTGCGGCGATAAGCGAATTGGCTTCTAAAAACCGCTCCTCGCTGTGGGATGCCATGACGCGGTTCAGCCGCGCAGAGGACGCCCTCTTTCAGGAGGCGATGGGACGCGCCGATGTGCAGGAATTCATGGCGCTTATAGAGAAGAGCCGCGAAGAGATGCTTGGGAAGCGCGGACTTTCACAAAAGACGCGCTCTTTGGTGGAAAAGATCGATTATTGGGGGTATTTGGTGACGGAATTCAGCAAGAATGAAAAGCTGGCGCGGTGGAAATTCGGCAATATCGAGTCTTTGATTCAGTCAATGGTTGTGTGGGAGAACGATCCCGACAACCTTGACCCGACCCTCTACCCGTATCTGAACCGCATCAGCCTCATCACGCGGGATGACGGCGATGGTGACGCGGACAAGGGCAAGGTGAACCTTATGACAATACACTCCTCAAAGGGGCTTGAGTTTCCGGTGGTGTTCATCGCTGGCGCCGAAGAGGGCATTATGCCTCACGCGCGCAGCGTGGAGGAGGGCGAAGGCTCCATTGAGGAGGAGCGCCGCTTGTTTTACGTCGCCATTACCCGCGCGCGGGACAAACTCTTTATCACAAGTTGCCGGACGCGCCGGAAGCAACAGTCTTCCAGCGAATGTCAACCTTCGCCGTTTCTGGCGGAAATTCCCCAGCATCTCATTGAGCGCCATGAAGCCGTACAAAAGACATCCGAAGATGAAGATGCGGAAGCCGCGGCGTTTTTCACAAGAATGAAGGCGTTGTACACATAGCGGGACCGGCAGTCGCGTCAGAATGAACTTGAAAAAGTCTGTTTTTTTTATAAAATAGCTGATAAATATGCCTGTTCTTTTACTCTTCGTGTGTTTTTTTCTCTTTTCCTGCGCCCACCAACAAAAGGATGCGCCTACGCATCCTACGCCCCCGCCGGTTGAGAGCGCGTTGCGGGCGCCGGAGGACGAGGCGCCTGTGGCGGCGCAACCGGTTGCGCCGCCGCCGGACGGAACCCGGGAAGCGCCTCAAACCGTTGGATCTGCGGGCGAACAAAAGCCTCCTGTTAAGGAAACTCCCAGAACGCTTCTGGAGGAAGCCCTCGTTATGGTAAAAAACAACGCGGTGCAAAAACGGTGGAGCGCGCGGCAAGATGACATTGCCGTGTACGCGAACTTTTCGATTGGCGGCGTCAAATTTACCGCTGTGTATGACATTCTTCACGCGTCCCTTCGAGAAGGCGGCTATTTTCAGGTGCCTTTTTTAATAGAAACCTCTGTTACCGGAGAAACACTGATCGGCAACCTCGATTGGCATATTCAACACGATGATTCGGGCGTGCTCCTTTCCTTTGATGATGATTATATTGAGGCGTGGGAGGGCGCCTTCGCTCTGTTTGACCGGTATGGCGCCCGTGTCACATTTTTTGTTCAGGGCAAGCCGTTGGGTTTCGCAAAACGGGCTTTGGCGCGGGGGCATGATGTGGGCTATCACACGATTCATCACCTCAACTTATCTCAAGTGTCAAGGGCGGTTTTTATAGAAGAAACCACCTCGGAAATAGCGGCTTTCCGCAAGGCTGGCATCCCGTTGCGCTCCTTCGCCTATCCTTACGGGCTTTCTTCCCCGTGGATGCATGAAGAGCTTTTCCACTCGTTCACGATCTTGCGCGGTTACGGCGTCACGTTTCGCCTGTATGACGCCGCAGCCATAAAACAAGGCTACATCGCGGCGAAGGCTATTGACAATATTCTCTATACATACGACAAGGATTTTCACGCCATTGTAACGCTGATGCTGCGGGCAGTTAAATTTACCGGCAGCGAAAATATTTTGCCCTTATGTACGCACAACATCTCAAACCGCGCGGATTGGGGCATAACGCCCGCTCGTCTTGAATATCTGCTCAAAGCGGCTCAGGATTTAAAACTGAAGTTCTATTGTTACAAGGATTTTATGTAGGAGGCTTTCAATGATGAGTTTTATCCGCAAAAACATCCTTTTCGCACGATTTCCGCCGCTATGCTTTTTTCTGTTTTGTTTTCCGCCATGACCGCGAAACTGGCAAGCTCTTTGTAAGCGCTATTTCTCCGCTCATGCAAAAGCCGGTGCGTCTCTTCCGGCGTCTCTGTCTGGAGGAAGGGAGGCAGTTCCTCGCCCGCTTCGACGCTCCGGCAGATGCGGCTCCATGCGGTCTTCGCCGAAACCTCAAGGAACACTGCTATAACGGATTGCTCCGAATTGCCCTGCGGTTTTAACGCTTTGATAACGGAAACAGCCTCTCCGTTGTCTATGATGCCGCCGCCGGTCGAGACGATGGTACAAAGGGCGCTTCCGTCCGCGCGCAATTCCCGCAAGGCTCCAGACAAGGCTTCCGCCTCGGCGCGCCTGAACGCATCAACGCCCTCCCGATAAAGCGCGCGAGGCTTCTTGCCGGTTCTTTTTTCGATGAGAGCGTCAAGATCAACGCAACGGCAACGCAAGGATTCCGCCAACGCCCGCGCCGCGCTTGTTTTTCCCGAATGTTTAGGGCCCAGAAGCAGAACGATTGTTTTCCCCATAGACGTATCATAGCAAAATAAGTATAGTATGACTAGCTGTTTCAAAAATCTGATGCAATCATGCGGTTGAACCCGCCTTACTTCGATGGGTGTCTTATTTTTGCTGATATTCATATCCGCATTGCCTGCTATCGCGGCATTTCTCTGGTTTCGACATCGCCAATTTTCGGCCTCTTTGTCTTGGTTCTTGCTCTGCCTTTTAGCGGGCGTCCTTTCTTTGGCGCCCGCCGCAGTCGCGCAGTATGCCATGCCTCCCGCAAACGGCGCCGCCATGAGGGACATGCTTTTCAATGTTTTTATCCGCGTCGCGCTCGTTGAAGAAGGAAGCAAACTGCTCATGTTGTCGATCATCCTCCGAATCAGCGGCAAACTGTTAAAACCGGGGGGGGAAGACGGCTACGGTTTTACCTATGGAACAGCCTCCGGACTTATTGTCGGGCTGGGTTTTGCCATGATCGAAAGCGCGTCTTACGGCGCTTCAGATATGCGCGTAGCGGTTTTGCGGGCGTTTACCGCCGCGCCCCTTCACGGAGCGTGTGGGGCGCGTGATGGAATGGCGGCGGCTGCGCTTAAAAGCGATCCGCGTCTTGCGATATGGCGTTTTTTATCAGCGACCGTGATACACGGCATGTACAACATGCTGGTAGTCAGTCCGGGGTATATACAATTTTTTTCTATATTATTGTCTTTCGCGTCATTGTTTTCCGTAATGCGGTTGTTGTTCAAAAAGGAGAAGGCGTTATGATTATAGCGATAAAACAAGACGTTCCTGAAGAGAAAATCCGTTTGTTTGCGGCGGATTTGGAGAAGCAGGGCGTTCAGGTGCATTTTTCGGAGGGCGTGTCTCAGACCGTGATCGGGCTTGTGGGCGACACCGCAGCCATTGACGCGGAGGCGCTGTCAGCCCATCGCCTGGTGGAAAAAGTGATCCGGGTGCAGGAGCCGTACAAGCGGGCGAACCGGAAGATGCGCCCGGACGACACCAGCATCAGCATAACAGGCGGCGATGGCGCGGTTCGCCGCATAGGAGACGGCTTTTTCGGCGTTATAGCCGGTCCCTGTTCCGTGGAAACCCATGAGCAGATCGTTTCGATTGCCCGGTCGGTGAAAAAAGCCGGGGCGGGCTTTCTGCGCGGCGGCGCGTTTAAGCCCCGCACCAGCCCGTACAGCTTTCAGGGTTTGGGGGCGAACGGGCTTGAACTGCTTCTTGAGGCGAAAAAAGCGACAGGTCTGCCCATTGTTACGGAACTGATGGATATGCAGCGCCTCGATCTGTTCAATGACGTCGACATCATCCAGGTCGGTGCGCGTAACATGCAGAATTTTTCCATGCTCAAAGAACTCGGACATTGCAAAAAACCCATCCTCCTGAAACGCGGCTATGCGGCGACTCTCACGGAACTGCTCATGGCCGCCGAGTACATCATGGCGGGCGGCAACAACGATGTCATCCTCTGCGAGCGGGGCATCCGCACCTTTGAAACCTATACCAGAAACACGCTTGATATAAGCGCGGTTCCGGCTTTGAAAAAACAGAGCCATCTGCCGGTTATCGTTGATCCAAGTCACGCCGCAGGACTCTCGTGGATGACGCCGGCGCTCTCAAAAGCCGCGGTTGCGGCGGGCGCGGACGGCGTTATCGTGGAGGTCCACGACAACCCGGAAAAAGCCCTGTGCGACGGCGAACAGTCCATTACGCCCGCCGCCTTCGTCGAATTGATGAAGACGCTGGAAAAATACATGGAACTGGAAGGAAAACGGCTGGCGTAGACGTGGACGCCGAGTGGCGCCCGCCGCCGGCGCCGCCGCGCCGTCCAAAAGGCGTATTGATGAAGAAAATAGAAGATTGTACGTTTGGCGTTGCCGGTTTAGGGCTAATGGGAGGCGCTATCGCTCTGGCGTTGCGCGGCAAAACGCGGCGCATACTTGCCTGCGACATCGACGAGGCCGTACTTGAAATGGCGAAGAACGATGGGATCATTGACGAAGGATTTATACGTCCACAAGAAATGCTTCCCATGTGCGACGTTGTGTATCTGTGCCTCAACCCTTTGACCATGCTTGCGTTTTTGGACGCATGGATGCCCTTCTTTGGCGTGGGGTCCCTTCTTACCGACATTGCCGGCGTGAAAGGACCCATTGTTGCGGCGATGGAAGAAAAACTGCGCCCTGATCTTGATTTTGTTCCTGGACACCCCATGGCGGGAAGCGAAAAAGGCGGCTTTGCGCAGGCGAAACACTGCGTTTTCACGGGGAAAAACTACATTCTCACCCCGCTTAAACGCAATAAAGCCGAAAACATCGAATTCATTAAAAACGTCATCTACCGCATGGGATTTAGCCGCATAACTGAGACAACCGCGGAAGATCACGACCGGAAAATCGCCTTCACGAGCCAGCTCTGCCACGTCATCGCGGCGGCGCTTATTGACTGTGAACCGGACAGGAACATCACCCGCTTCGGGGGCGGCAGTTTTGAAGACCTCACTCGCATCGCCATGCTCAACGCCCCGCAGTGGACCGAGCTTTTCCTCGAAAACAAGCGCGAACTGTTGCGGCGAATCGCGCAATTCGAGGGCAGTCTTGACACGCTGAAAGCCCTTATCACTGAGGAGCGAAAAGATGATTTGCAGGCGTATCTCCAGACCGCGCGGGATCGAAGGGCGGGCATGACGTGAGCGGAGCGAAGATAGCGGACCGGTGCGGCAGCCAAGCGTTGTGCATAGCTGGATTGCTTATCATGCCGTCCCTGCTTTTCAATCCAAACACCTTTGGCAGAATCGCCCAATTTCTGTTATTTTGGTTCTTTGCGGCGTTGCTCGGCAAGAAAAACAACATGCCGGCGACGTTTCTTGTGATTGCCGGCGTCGTACTGTTCAATCTGTTCGCGCCGTATGGACGAGTGCTGGCGTCTTTCGGCGCATTCAGGATAACGGAAGGCGCCTTATTGACGGGCGTCCACCGCGCCGTAACGTTGGAAGGTCTCGTCATGCTGTCGAAAGCGGGCATCCAGCAAGACCTGCGATTTCCGGGCGCTTTTGGAGGGCTTTTGGGCGAATCGCTCCGCATATTTGCGGCGCTTGCCGGACTGAAACGCCGCATATCGCCGAAAAGCCTTGTCGCGGATATTGACGCCATTCTCTTTGCATTATCCAAACCAGACGAACCGCTTCCGTCCCATACGGACGCAAGCGGCGCGGCGCCGGCTCACAAGACGACCGCGTCCGGCATGGCCATGCTTGCGGCGGCGGTTCTGGCGTCTTGGGGGATATTTGCGGCCGGGACGCTTTGGAGCGATACGTAAGGGGGCATGACGGGACCAGCGAAAACCCATGGCGTCATGGCGCGATTTTCTTGCCAAGCGGCTATTCCCGCGCCCCGATCCGGCGCATTTCCCGCCCCACTTTATCCGTCCGGCGCCTTATGAACGGTTACGCAATCACCCGGCGGATGATCGCGCCTATATAATCATCGTCTTCCGTAAAATAAACGCCCATTTCAAGATAATCGCCCTTCGTGTTCACATTGTCCCCCAAAGACTTATACGAGGTGGGGCT
>JAIROG010000019.1 GCA_031257675.1 Treponema sp.
CAGCCAAATCCAGATAATAAGCCGCTGTCATAGCGCGACGCGTTTTTCGCCGCCATGCTCAAGTCCAACCCGCTCCAATTCCTTACATACGGAGGCAATCTCACCGCAAATTGGCGAAAACAAAGGATCATGTAAAATAGCGTCTAATGGAAAAAGCTCGATATACTGGTTAAACGGGCGGCGTCATTGCCGCCGAAGCGGAGAGGGGCGTAAAAACAGAGTTTTGTCTATACCGTTGAGAACGAGCGTACATGGCGGGACTTGCCGAAAAAGTTTGGTCCCTGTCATTCGGTCTACGCGCGCTTTAACCGTTGGGCGAATAAGGGGGTATTGGAACAGGCGATTGTCGCGTTGCAGATGGGGGATTGATAGACGGGAAGGCGTTTTCATTGGACGCGGCCGCAATCAAAGTCCATTCTGACGACCAGGGATCGGCGGGCAAGCGACAGGGAAGTCGCGGAGGCAGGAATGCGAAGGCTCGCGCGGCGGCGGGCCGTCTTTCGCTGAAAAGGGTGGGGTCAATGAATCAGGCGCATCTGTGGAATCGCGTCCGGTATGTCTATAAGGGGTCGAAATGAAGCCGGACGGTTCTTTCGACGGACAAAGGGACGCTGCAGGGTTTGCGCCCGTTATGACAAACTTGACATGCTGTTCACCGCATGTATGTATGCGGCGATTATTGTTGTCTCTTTGTCTTGTGTGAACACGCCCTAATATGAAAATTCCTTCATTTTATATGAAATGGAATTTTGGGCGCACAGAAAGAAAAGGCTTTTCGCAACGGAATAAATCCGCCGCGAGGCGTTAAACCGCGCTTGAAACACGCGAAACGAACTGCCCCGCGTTGAAAAGCGGGGCAGTTCGTTTCGCATTTCTCATAAACATAACGGGAACGACGCGAAGCCGTTGCAGAAAGCCGGCGGCGCAATGTTCACAGCGCGGGAGCGCGTCTTCCGCGCCTCCGGCGCCCACGTCGTGTTAGATCGTTAGAACAACGAGTCAGGTACGCCCGGCAATGCATAGAACGTATTTGCGACCAACGCATTCACATCGACATCGGCCTTGACCAGACCAATTTGTTGCAACTCGCGCGCATTGCGTTCAATAGCGGTGCGAGCCTGGCTTACCGAAGCTTTGTAGTTGTACGTCTTGAGCACTTGGGCGTTGACCTCTGGATCGCCGGCAATGTATTTTTTCTCAGCCAAAATTTTTGTGGTCTCTTCAGGGTTTTCCTGCACCCACTTCGCCGCTTTCTGGATGGCGCGGAGGAACTTTGCCGCCGTTTCCGGGTGGGCGGCGATAGTCGCCGAGCGGAACGGGGTTACGCAGCAAAATTCATTTTCCAAGCCATGACCTGTGGCGTTGTTGATGACCACTCGAGCTTTGCCCTCGTTCTCAATGATTGTGGCCGTAGGATCTCCCGAACCGATGGCATCAACCAGACCGCGTTCCAACGCCAAGGGAAGCTCCGCGCTGGGATAAATGACCCATTCTATATCCGCGTCGTCTCCGTCCACTTTCAAGCCTTCAGCCGCAAGCACACGCGAGGGAATCACCTTGGTGCTTGAATTAAGACTCGGTACGCCGATTTTCTTTTTAACGCCGTTTACCGGCGCAAAGTCAGCCGGCGTTTTGATGGGCGAGTCAGGACTCACCAATGTTTTGACGCAACCGGTGTGCAGGGCAAGCGGGATTTTCACATCCAGACCATTGGCGATGGGCTGAATCAGCGTAGCCAAGAGGTTGTTGGTCACGTCGATTTGCCCTGTGGTCAACAGGTTCATCGCGGTTCCCGGCTCCAGATTGACCCACTCGTACTTGAGTCCCTCCGCCTCATAAAACCCTTTGGCTATTGCGATATAGAACGGCGCTTCACAAAGCCCGCCCTCAACCGGATAGCCGATTTTAAGGACATAGTCCCCGCCGGCGGACGCCGCCGCGTCATTGTCGCCGCGGGCAAACATGAAAGAACTCGCTAGGCAAAACGCCAGCGCTGTTAAAACGATTTTCTTCATTTTTCACTCCTTCTATGAAGAATATTAGTATAAGGAACCAACGGCTCCTGTTTTTCTTTCCTAAAGGAAAGCGCTAACCCTATTTCATGTACGGACAGAAAGCGGCGCGCGGACATCTGCTCCGGGCGCGTACATCAGCCGTGCCGCGGTACCAATCAGAATGCGGGGGACTGTCGCAATATAAAAGCGGCCCATAGCCATGTCTATGGGCGTCGCCGCCATGAGCGCGGACTGATTGAATGACGTTGAACACGCCAAACAAAAACCCTATGAAAAACACGCCGAAAAGAGCTTCCAGAATTGCGTCTATGATGACCGGCGTCTGTAAGATCATGCTTGACGCTCCAAAGGGAAAGACAATGAAGCTCAGCCTCGCAGTACCGGGGACGATCGCAACGGCCGGGAGAACGTCGGTGACCGCCATGCTTTTTACCGTAATAGTCAGCTCCTTTCCCTGCGAATGCGCCATCCGCCTACAGGTGATATTCCAAATCCGCGCGGGTTCCGGCAAAATGCAGAATCCTTAAAATTTTTGCGCGTAGTTCCAAAAATTCCGGATCATCGCGCCGCCGGGGATGCCCGATTCCCACGGTAATAATATTTTCGATTTTAGCGGGACGGGCTGACATCACCACAATCCGTTCAGCCATATAGACGGCTTCATCCACATCATGGGTGACCATCACCACAGTCATGCGCCGCTCCGCGCCGCTTCGCGCCCCTTGCCAGATTTTCAGGATTTCATCCTGCATATTCATCCTAGTAAAGGCGTCCAGCGCTCCCAGCGGCTCGTCCAGAAGCAGAACCTTTGGATGATTGACCAGCGCCCGCGCCAACGCGGCTCTTTGCGCCATGCCGCCGGAAAGATGATGAGGGTAGGATTTCTCGAATCCTTCCAGTCCCACCAGTTTGAAAAAATCGGGAATAGTATGTTTTTCTTCTTTATAGATGCCGCGTGAGCGCAAGCCGTACGCGATATTTTCATAAATGGTCATCCACGGGAACAGAGTGGGATCCTGAAAGACCAGCCCCCGCTCAAAGCCGGGCCGCGTAATCCGCTCCCCATCCAACGTTACGACACCGCTGTCCGCATGCGCCAGTCCTGCGATAATCCTGAGCAAGGTTGATTTGCCGCATCCCGAAGGCCCGATAAGCGAGATGAACTCTCCGGGTTCAAACCGTAAATCAACGTCGTTCAACACCAATAGATCGCCATTTTCCTCCTGGGGAAAACTCTTGCGGACATTCTGTATTGCTATTAACCCTTGCTTCTCCAATGGCATTCCTCCATTCACCATCTGATTGTTCCCTTCTGCCAACTTAGAATACGGTTGCGAAATTTGAATTGCAGACCGATGAGAAATGAAAACGTGACGGCGATCGCAATAAGCGCCGCATACACGTTGGCATACGCCAATGTCTCCCGTTGCCAGTTGATGTACCACCCGATGCCGAATTTGCATCCGATCATTTCCGCTGCCATAAGCGTAAGAAAACATGAGGATGTGCCGTTAAAAAGACCGGTAAAAATATTCGGCATGGCGCCGGGAAGCGCAACCGAAAAGATGTTCCGCAAGGTGTTCGCGCCCAAAGTGCTGGAAACCTCATAGTAGTTTTTATGCACGTTCATAATCCCGGAACTGGTAAGCACTGTGGTGGGAAACCATACGCCTAACGCGATGAGAAATAAACTCGCGCTGGTCGGCTTCAGGAAAATGACCAGCGCGATGGGAATCCACGCGGTGGACGGAATGGGTCCCACAATACGGATGAAAGGCATGATCCAATAGTTAAACCGCTGGCTCCAGCCTATAAGCGTACCGGTGAACACTCCCAGAATGGCGCCCAGGAAAAAGCCTCCCAACAGCAGCCGAAGGGAATACACCAGGCACCGCAACAAGAAAAACCAATCTTCCACAAACACGCCGATAATCCGTTCAGGCGCCGGAAAATAGAGGCTGGGAAGAAGATTGAATTTCAGGCTTATCAGGTTGTATAACCCCAAAAACAAAAATCCAACTGACAAAAAAGAGCTTTTAAAAAGCAACTTTTCCCGCGCCTTTTGATTAAAAACAGCCGCGACAGCCCACGCGGTGAAAACGCCGATGAGTATGTACAAAAGCCTCGTAAAATACGGCAAAATCTTCACGCGGTAGCCGTGGTACGCGGGAAGCGACATGTGTATCGCCAATACTGCGGCAAGCGCCAGAACAGGGAGAAAAAGACGCCATGCAAACCGTCCAGCCCTTGTTGAACGCGCCGCTTTTGTTTTTATATTGCCATTCGTCATAGAGACAACCTCCGGTTTTCCAAAACGTAGTTTTAAGAAAGGCTTTGATATAATACCTATAAATACCAAGTGAATAGTATGAATTTACATCAATCTACCAAATAAAAGAATCTTTGTCAAGATGTTTTTGAAAAAAAATAGAAATTGAGCTTGTTTCAAAACCTAAAATTTTGGGACAGCCTCCATTCGATCAGTCTTTTTTGCGGCGCCCTCTTGACGGGACATTCATAAATAGCGCACAATAACAGCATGTTTGAGCAAAGAAAAAACATACGGTACAGAACCATTGCGCGGGCGCGTCTTCCCGGAGTCTCTGAAGAAGACGCTCTTTTGAAAGATTTTAATATAACCGGTTGCAAGATTGAGACGACTGTTCATATTGAATTAACCAGAGGCGCCGTATACACCATTGAGGTGTTGCCGGAAGCAATCTCCAAAATAAGCAAATTTGAAGTGCATGGCGAAGCCCGATGGATAAAAACGAATGGAGATTCGTATGAAGCGGGCTTTATGATAACGGCTTCTCCGGGTAAAAAAGAATTTCAACGGTACGTCGACTACCTTGCGTGGCGTTCTTCCGCCGTGTAATGGATGCGCCGGTCAAGGGGTGGGTGTATCAGCCTGTTCCCGGATTTGAATCTCACCTTGCGCGGGAGTTGTCCGAGGGCGGGTCAGGCTGTGCGCCGCAACGGGCGGGACCGTTCTATCTTTCAGAAACTCCGCCGTTCATGCCGAACGGCGCTTCGCCGGATATTCCGCGCGATACGGTTTTCTGGTTCCAAAATTGCTGGCTTGAACCGTTTCAAGCGGTTTTTGCATCCATTTCTGAGGCTGCGTCCATCCTTCGCGGCATTCAGCGGAACTGGGTTGCCGCGCTGTTCACCCAATACCGGCGCGGGGCGCTCATCATGAAAAAGTTGCCGCCGCTATCCGCAAAACGCCGCCCTTTCCCGTGGCGGGCGCCGGATTCGCCTATGGGCGCGTGGACGTTGCTTGACGCGCACACCCTGCTCGCATCTCCCCGTTGCTCAAGCCCTTTTCCCAATGGGACGCTTGAATTCGAAGAGGACAAGATACATCCGCCGAGCCGCGCGTATCTGAAATTATGGGAGGCGTTTGCCCTAACCGGCGCAATGCCCGGCAAGCATGATCGCTGCCTTGATGCGGGCGCGAGCCCGGGCGGCTGGACATGGGCGCTTGCGATGTTGGACGCGACGGTTGCGGCGGTTGACCGCGTGTCCATTGACGACGCGCTCCTTACCCTGCCGAACGTCTCGTTTATAAAGCATGACGCCTTTACGCTAAAACCCGAAGACATAGGCCGCATTGACTGGTTGTGCTGCGATGTGATCTGCTATCCGCCGCGTTTGTATGAATGGGTTGAGAAATGGCTGGCATCCGGATTGTGCGACAATTTTGTTTGCACGATAAAAATGCAGGGCGAACCTGACTTTGAGACCACACGGCGGTTCGCCGCGATTCCAGGGAGCAGGGTGACGCACCTTCATCACAACAAACATGAGCTTACATGGATATATGCGCCGGTTGCGTCAGCATCGCCGTCCGCGCTACGCTAATTGAACGCCCAATACCCAAAAAAATCTTGATCACGGACGGCAACGCGGCGATACGCTTGCCTAAAGGCGACGCATCGTCAAGAAGGGCCCGCGCCTTGAGCATCTTGCGGAATCCCATTTCCGTGTGGGTGCGTCAAGCCCGGATCCCTCAAAACCGCCCCACAGCGTTTCGGCAAGCCCGTGAGACATCAGGAGATCATTTGTCATCGCCGCGCCGGCATTGACGCGCGCGACGAGTTTTCGCTCAAGCCTTCGGTTGCGCGACATCACAGTACCGGCGAGAGCGTAGGGCGACGCATTCGCCACTGACCGCCTCCTCGTCGCCAGCGACCGAAACAACGGCAATGACCGGTCCAAAAACTTCTTTCTTCATAATGGGCATGTCGCTCCGCGCATTGACAGTACAATCGCGGGCGCAAGGAGGACGCGCCGTTAAATCGCCAGAGCTTTTTGCGGCCACAGTCGCGCCCATTTTTAGACAGGCGCGACCTGTTTGGCAACCGCCCGCTTCTGTTTGAGGTTGAACATGGTCCCGGCATCATACCCCATGCCGTTGGTTTTGCGGTCGCCTTGGATCCGGCTGTCACTGCGGCTGTGGTCGAGTTGGAGCTTTTCTGTCGCCGAAGAGAGTTTTTATCTGTTTATACACAGCGGCGTGGACGAACACGCGCTGTACGCCGCCGCAGGATTGCCCCGCGTTGGAAAATCCCGCCCGCACTATGCTGTTGACAGCCTTCTCCATATCGGCGTCCGCCCGGATAATAGCCGCGTCCGCGCCGCTCTTTAAGGAAGCGCGGCGCACTTTGTCTGAACGGTCATGCCGCGCGCGATAATCACGGCGATTTCTTTCACGGATTTTTTATTTTCACTCATTTTCCTTGTACAATGGTCTGCGATACGGGACGCCCGTCACGGTACACTCTCGCGGGGTTGCTTTGATCGAGGTGGCGTTCACCTCGGTAGAAAAAGACGTATTGGTACGTTCCCGGCGGAAGTCTCAGGGTCAATTCGTAATGTCCCGGTTCTTTTTCTTTCATCTCATACATGAAGGGATCCCAGTTGTTGAAACTGCCCGCCACATAGATCGTCTCGCGTGGAAAAGCGTCAAACCTGAATGTCACTGCGCCGGACGGAGCGGTCTGCTGGGCAAGGGGTCTTGAAACCTTCGGCATGGGCGCGATAGAGCGGGCTAAACCGGATTCGTCAATCCGCTGATTGGGATTCAGGGGATCCGTAGTCCACAATCCATTGATAATCAACCGGTATTCCACCGATTCAAGACCTTCCGGCACCGTGTACGGGTAAAACAGAATTCCCGAATCCTTGTAAACTACGGGCGGCATCTGCTTGCTGTCGGATTCAGGCTGGGGATTCGGCGCATCATCGGGAATCAGGAGTTTCTGGAACCAGTAGACTTTGGAAAAACCCTCGTGGGCAAACGCTATGCCTACTCTCTGGTAAGCGGCGGGCGCCGTAAACAGGATGCCGTCGTCCATCACTTCAGGAACGCCGGAATTTTTCAAATTTACCAAATGGTTTATAAATTGATATGATGTTGTATCAAGCGCGCCAATTGTGCCGATAATAAGAGGAAGAAGCATTATAAAGATTACTTTTGATTTTGCTTTCATGGTTCTTTACAATTATCGGATAATATTGCAATATATTCAAGAAGCCGAAATGTAAATTCGGCAAGCCGGGGCAAACTTTGTGGAGATTCCTTCGGCAGCCATTTCAGAGAGATGGATTAACCAAATTTGTTCAAGGGAATAATGTGCCGTCATTAGATAATCTCGATAAATTTAGAGGTTCGTTTCGTAGCATAGGAAAAGAAGCGGAGGATTTGGCTTCAAAAGGCATTCCCTTTGCTGACCTTGATCTGCCTAGCGGCAAAAAATCGCCTTCTCCTGCCGGAAATATACCGGCTCAACGTGAAAATGCCACAGACGATGATAGTAATATGGCGGAGCGGCTTAAAGCGCTTGAGTCCGCGCCGAATTTTAATTTTGAAGATCTGTTTGACGATGCGCCCGCGCCGGCGAAGTCTGCGGATGCTGTTGAATCGGCGGCGAATGATATTTTTAGTCTTGAAGATCTGTTTGGCGCGGATGAACCCAATCCCTCCGCATCCGCCAATAATTTTTCACTTGAAGATCTGTTTGGCGACGCGGAAGACTTTGATCCCGACGCGTTGCCGGACTTTGGCGGGGGCGCGCCGCCCGTGGAGGAAGCCCCTTTTGACGCGGAAGACTTTGATCCCGGCGCGCTGCCGGACTTTGACGAGGGCGCGCCGCCTGAGGAGGAAGCCCCTTTTGACGCGGAAGACTTTGATCCCGGCGCGCTGCCGGACTTTGACGGGGGCGTTCCGCCGGTTCCGCCTGAGGAGGAAGCCCCTTTTGACGCGGAAGGCGGCGGCGATTCAAGCGCGGAAACCATCCCGCCTGTGAGCGAACCTCCGGAGAGGGCGGCATCTGAACCTGATGCGGGGGATTTCGAGCGACCCGATGTTTTTACGCCCGAGCCGTTGAGCGCAAACGAGGAGGATTTTACAGTTCCGGGACTTGACGGCATTTTGAATACGAGCGCCGCGTCCCTGTCCGGATTGCCCAAGAGTTCGGATAATATTGAAGAAATCATATTAAGCGAACAGGACTACGAACATATCAAAAACGCGCTTGATTCTTACCCGCTTAACCTGTGCATTGCGTGTGAGGAATTGATAGCGGAAGAAGCGGTGGCGCCGGACATGATGTCCAAACTTATCGCGTTGCTGATAGAAGAAGCGCCCGCCCAGGAAGTCGCGGATTTAGCTGGAAAAATACAGGGACGCATCATCAATATTCCGAAAGGGTTTGAAAAGAAATCCGGCGCCGATATCGAAGCGGAAAAAAACAGTTTTAGATACATTTTTATCCATAAAGTCCTGCCTGTCGCGGGTTTTGTCCTTTTTGGGATACTCGTGGCACTGTCCCTTGTCTATCTGATACACAAATTTATTTACACCCCCCTGCTCGCCGAGTCGATTTATAAACAGGGATACGCCCTTATTGACGATGGAAAATACCCGGACGCAAACAAAAAGTTCACCGAAGCGTTCAAACTGCGTCCGGTCAAGAAGTGGTTTTATAGATATGCCGAAGCTTTTACCGGAAAGCGCCAATATCTGTTTGCGGAAGAAAAATATGAGGCGTTGCTCAAGCATTATCCGAAAGAAAAACAGGCGGTATTGGATTATGCCGCGCTTGAAACGAATCTGTTGCAAAATTATGAAAAGGCGGACAGCATCCTCAGAAAATACCTGCTCAACTATACGGTCGCCGACAAAGAGGCGTTGCTTGCTGTTGGAGACAATGCCCTTGCATGGGGTGAAATCGACCCTTCAAAGTACGAGACCGCGCGTGAAGCCTACGCCCTCTATATAGAGGCTCACGGTCAGAACGATTCCGTGCTTGAGCGCATGTTGAAGTGCTTCATCCGCACCGGCAACCTCAAGGAAGTGTTGCCCTTGCAACGATATTTCAGCGATCCGGAAATGGAAAAGAAGCGCCGCATATCAGCGGAGACTTTTACGGAAATGAGCGGCTATCTCCTTGACAGACAGTTTGAAGAAATAGACGGCGTTCCCGATGAATACGTTTCGCAGATCACCGATGTACGCAACCTTCTGCTCAAAGCCGTTGAAAAAGGTCCTGACATTCCAGAAGCGCACTACAATCTTTCCCGCTACTACCATTATTTTGGCAACACCCATGAGGAGCGAAGCGCCTTGGAACACGCGCTTCCGTTGTTTGACGCGGACAACGCGTCAAGCGCCAAACGTATGAAAATACGGCTTGACGCGGAACGCAGGTACGCCGGGTCGCTTATCGCCAACAAAGAATTCTTTGCCGCGGAAGAGCATCTGCAAAAGGGAATAGAACTCTATGAAGACGCGCTTTCCCGCAACATTATCACGCCGGATCCCCAGACGGCGCGGCTCTACGCGGATATGGGCGATCTTGAGTACTTTACCAAAGACGGCGACATGGACATGGCGTTGCGGTACTACGCCCGCGCCGAGCAGAACGGCTGGTCCCCGCCCGAAATGCAGTACCGCATGGGTTCCGCCCATTACCATTTGCAACAATGGGCGCAGGCGCAGGAGCGGTTCATCACAACAGCCGATAGGATGCCCTACAACAGGCGCATACTGAACGCGCTGGGAAACGTCGCCTATATTCGGGGCGATTATTTTACGGCGCAAGCCTATTACTCGCGGTTGATCGACATGTTGAACGCCGACAAAAACCGCTTCTCCGTCCTTTCCCCGCAGACAAGACCCGACCACTTCACCTTGGCCCGGCGGCTTATGGCGGCTGAAAACAACATGGGCGTTACATTGGAAACCCTGACCGCCCGCACCGGCGATCCCGAATACAAGAGGCGGGCGCTTGATTACTACATCAATTCCTCTCGCGCATGGGACAGCCTCACCCGCGATTCCCAGACCCTTGTACGATCCGGCATAACCGACATCGCTTCACCCGGGGCAAACCTTGCGTCCCTTAATTCGCGGAACGCCTTTAACCCCGAGTCCGGCTATGAACCGCAGATATATGTCGAGATTGACAAGGATGCGCTCGAACCTTCCACCTGGGAAACATTGGCGCCGCAAAATATACGGATGTCAGATTCTTTGAGATGATTTCACCGGCAACATCGCTCCTCGCAAGGTTGCCGGCGCCAATGACGCGATCTCCATCCACATCCACCTGTTTTAAAACTAGATGCGGCTGGTTTTGGAACAAGCCCGTTTTGGAGTAAATGAGGGCGGATGCCAAGTATCGATCCTTTTGGCATGTATAAAATAACCTGTAACTATGAGGTAACCATGAACACAATAGAATTAGTGGCGCCGGCCGGTTCGCCTGAAGCGCTTGACGCGGCTATAGGAGCCGGCGCGGATGCCGTTTATTTGGGCGTAAAGAACTTTAACGCGCGGCTTAGAACGACAAATTTCGCCTATTCTCAAGTGGAAGCCGCGATTCGTACGTTGCGCCGTATGGGAAAGCGGTGCTATATCACCGTGAACACGGTTTTTGAACAGCGGGAAGCGGATCGCATGTACCAGCTTCTCAACTACTTGTCGCGCATAGAGCCTGACGGACTCATCATACAGGACTTCGGCGTGGCGTACATGGCGCGGCAACGCTTCCCCGCGCTGAAGCTACACGCATCCACCCAGATGAACATAGCAAGCGGTTGCGGCGTAAATGTCCTTTCAAAGCGCGGCATTTCGCGGGTTGTGCTTGCGCGGGAGCTTGCCCTTGAGGAGATACGGGACATACGTTCCAAAACCAACTCGGAGCTTGAGGTCTTTGTTCACGGCGCGCTCTGCATAAGCGAGTCTGGACTGTGCCTGTTTTCCAGCTTTTTGGGAGGAAAGTCCGCAAACCGGGGCATGTGTACCCAGGCGTGCAGGCGGATGTACCGTACGGCGGGGCGCGTTTCCGAAGAAGGTTACTTTTTTAGCCCTGCGGATCTCCAGATGATCGAAAAAATTCCGTTTTTGGCGGATGCAGGCGTCAACGCCTTCAAGATCGAGGGGCGCATGAAAAGCGCGGACTATGCCGGCGTTGTGGTGGGCGCCTACCGTGTGGCGCTTGATTCACTGGGCGGAAGCGAGGAACAAACAGCCAACGCTATAGAGCGGGCCAAGCGCATCCTCCAGAACGACCTTGCCCGCGAGAAAACCATTTTTCATTATGATTTGCGCGCTGATCTTTCTTTTCTCAATCCCCGGAAAGCCGGCGGCGTCGGCGTCGCGTTGGGAAAAATCCTAAAAGTCAGAAAAAAAGGAGAGGACTGTCAGGGGCTTATTGCGCTTGGACATACGCCTGTGGCTGAAGGAGACTCTATCCGCATCCATAGCTCGGATGATCGCAGGCGGCTTTCACACAAGCTCACGGCGGTTGAACTAGCCGGCTCTGAGGCGTGGATATCGATTCCGCATGATTTCACGGCTGGAGACGATGTTTTTCTTATTCAGACAAAGGCGATGTCGAAGTGGAGTCCGCGACGGCTTTCGCCGATCATTCCAAAGAATCTTGATATGTTCAAACGCGCGCCCGGACACGAAGAGGCTCCGCATATTGAGTTTGGGAGACGCGGAAAAGCTGGCGCCAGTGGCGGCGCCGGCGTCCAAAGCGTTCAAAACGCCCAAAAGCCAAAAAGCGCAAGAAGCCTGCCGGAAGGGTTGTACGCGGCGGTATCCCATACGAGCGACCTGTATGCGGCGCAGTCTATAAAACCCGTAAAAGTGTTGCTGACGTTGAACAAGCGCACCCTTGAGTGTCTGAACATGTTTGACAAACAAAGGCGGCCTCTTCCGTTTCGCGCCGCTGACATTATCCTCGCCTTCGATCCTTTTTTCCCACAGGCGCTGGAGTCTTCCTTTATAAAGGCCATGCCTCGGCTCTATCAGGAAGGCTTTCGTACATTTCAGATTAACAACCTCGCCCATATTTCACTTTTCCGGAATTTTACGGCTTTCGCCGGCGCAGAATCCGCCGTGAAACTCATAGCCGGACCCTACCTGTACGCTTTCAACCGGTTTGCGGCCGCCTTTGTCTATGACCTCGGCGTTGATTATATCGTTTCCCCCTTCGAAAACAACCGGCAGAACCTTGAGCGCACGTTTGAACGGCGGGAGCGTTCTTCCGTTTTTGTAACTGTTTTCGCCTATCCCGCGCTTTTCCGCATTCGCAACGATTTGAGTCCCCTGTATCCGTGGGAGCGTTTCGGAGACAACCAAGACGAATATTTCTCACTCATTACGGAACCGGATGAAACCGGCCTGGGCGAATCGTTGGTTGTCCCTGAAAAACCTTTTTCCATTGTCGATAAAATTCCCTTTCTCCATGAAGCCGGTTTCAGGCGGTTCATCCTTGATTTTTCTGGACCGGCGCTTAAAAAAAAGGAGTACAAGACCGTAATGACTGCGGCAAAAGAGGGCGTCCCCCTGCCTAACGCAAGCCGTTTCAACTGGAAGGACGGCTTTTTTAACGAAGACAGAAAGTAAAACGGCTTTGCCGCCGTTTTGCGGAATTCATTGCGCATCTCCCTTGAAAAAAAGCGCGATATCCCCTATACTTGCCCCATGAGTATACAGGAAACCCTACAAACCGCCTTAACGGGCGCCCTAGCGGGCAGGTCGCTGTTGACGTGGCTTGATTACACGCCGGAGGAAATCCGCTATGTTCTGGACTTGTCAAAACAAGTGAAGCGCGAAAAAAACGCCGTCCATGAACGGTTTAAAGGCAAAACGCTTGCCTTGCTTTTTGAAAAACGCTCCACCCGCACCAGATGCGCATTTGAAACCGCGTTCGGCGAGGAAGGCGGACACCCCGTGTTTCTTTCAACCGCAGACATTCAGCTTGGGGCGAAGGAATCCATAGAAGATACGGCGCGAGTGCTGGGGCGCATGTTCAGCGCCATACAATTCAGAGGTTTTAAGCAGTCCACGGTGGAAGCGCTGGCAAGCTATTCGGGCGTACCCGTGTACAACGGATTGACGGATGCGTTCCATCCCACCCAAGTCCTCGCTGATATTTTTACGCTGGAAGAAAACTTCGGCGAGTGCAAGGGCAAAAAACTGTGCTTTGTGGGAGACGGACGCAACAACGTAGCCCGTTCGCTCCTCGTGATCTCCGCGCAACTCGGGATCAACTTTTCTATCATCACCCCGAAAACGCTGTCCCCGGACACGGAATTGCTCAAAACATGCGAACCCTTGTCGCAACGGAGCGGCGCGTTGATAACAGTCGGCGATGATCCCGCCGGAGTCGCTGGCGCGGACGCCCTTTATACGGATGTGTGGGTTTCAATGGGCGAGGAGTCCAAGCGGGAAGAACGCCGCGCCCTGCTAAAACCCTATCAGATCAATCAAACGCTTATGGAGATGACCGGCAGAAAGGACGCCATATTCCTGCACTGTCTTCCGGCGGTGAAAGGCGAGGAAGTCTCCGCTGATGTGATTGACGGGCCGCAAAGCCGCGCATGGGATCAGGCGGAAAACCGCAAGCACACCATCAAGGCGATACTGCTGGCGACATTGACATAACAGCGCGTTTAGACTATTGGGCTGTTTTTTACGTCAGTTTCTGAAACAGCCTTCTTATATGGACGCCTATAGCGTTTCCCGTGTCAATATGCATCCGTTGCGGCTCTGTTGCCCGGCTTCATGGGCAAATTTCCGCTTTATTTGCTCCAGCGTACAACTTTGTTCCAAAAGCGCAATTATCCGTGTCTTCGCCGCGCTCAAACGCCCTTCCGCCAGTTCGACCCCCACAAGCCGCTCCATCTCCCGCGACATCTCTTTCAGGGCGCCCGCCAGCGCTTTCCGCCGCTCAACAGTTACGCCGGTTTTCTTCACTTCCTTGCGAAACTTCAACAGGCAGAACAAGAGCGTCATATTCCGCCGGTCGAGCGCCTCAAGGCTCTGATCCAAGACTTTGAGCGCCTCCACTTCGTAGTCGCGCGTAGTCTTGTCAGGAAAAACAAAATGCGCCGTCTCTTTGTCGGGCATCCTCCGGTTCGTCTCCCAGTACATGATCCGCAGGATCATATCGGACGTTATCTTTTCCAGCCTCATCGTCCGCGCCCACGCTCCCAGCCGCGTTGAACGCCGCGTCGCTGTCCGGCGGATAGCCCTCATCGAACAGCCAAACGCACAAGCGCGCTTGAACTCGCCGCTTTTGCCGTAGATCGCCGATATGCAGTCCGCGAATTTGACAGTCTGATTTTGGGCCGTGGCTCTTGAGTCCAAAGCTGTTATATAGTTGTCTTTGATATTCGCGTTCGTGAGCGCCGGGATCGCCCGGCTTGCGGCGTCCGAAAAGGGGCTGCGCCTTTGGACTTGGGCGCAGCTTCAATTGAGGGGATCGCGGAGCAATTCATCCTGTTTTGTCCGCTGGGAGCGCGCGAAGTCAAGTCCGTTCTCTTTCCGTCCGATACGCCGCCCGGGTCGTCAAAGCGCGCGGCGCCGCTTGCGTTGGGGAGGGAGACAAACAACGGGGCGCAAAGCGAATGTAGCGGCCCTCATACACAATCTCCTTTCACAAGCGGGAATTTAAGGGCGTTGTTTTGCCGGAAGGGCTTGTTCCAAAACGCGGGCGGCCGCAGACAAGAGTCCTATCCTGTGGAGCGAGAGATTTGCCTGAGCGGGCGAACAATATATGCGGATGGTTGAAAACCGGGCCGGACGCGCTGAACGCATCCGCCCTATTAGCAGATTGAGAGCAAAATCAAGCCTTTTTTACAACATATCACACGGCTTATCCTTGTCTTTGAGACGCCGGGAGATTCAAGGAGCCTTTGACAGGAGGTTTTGGGTTCTTTCTCGTAGATTTTTTTGAACCAGCCGTTCTCCAGATCAGGGCGAGGGTGGAGCAAAACTCGTCTGAAACGTCCGCTCCGCAACGGCTGGCGCTGTCAATCTCGAAGAACCCCGGTTTTCGCTCGTCCCATGTGAAGAAGCCCATGACCTGCATCTGGTGTTTTAAGATTTCCCGTCTTGGCGAGGCGTTTGCCCTTTATGGACAGTTTTTTTCCCAGACATCTTGAGCGATTCGCCGCCATGTTTCACGCGACGGGTTTGCCTCGGTATGCCAAAATGCGGATGGCGCAATCCCGTTGCAACCGGTAAGCGCGGCGTATTCGCCAAGTATTTTTGGCTTCTCCTTAATTTAGGCTGGATTTTTATTTTGAGGCGACGCGCTCTATTGACTTAACCCCGCCATATCGACATACTTTAACAGCGCGGGGCGCGGAAGCGACCCCCGAAATTTTACAGGAGTTATTAGGAAAGAATGGCAAAGAAAGGAAGCGTTGAAATCAAACGGAATTGGTGCAAAGGCTGCCTCCTGTGCGTCCGTGCATGTCCGGCGAGGGTTCTTGAAGTTGACGAGACGCCTAATGCATCCGGTTCATATCCGGTATGCGCGGTTCGTGTGGAAAAGTGCATCGCATGCGGGAACTGCTACGCGGTGTGTCCGGATGTGTGCATAACGGTGTATGAGGAGGCGGTATGAGCGGCGGAAACAAGGTGTTGATGAAAGGCAATGACGCCATCGCGGAAGCCGCTGTCAGGGCGGGCTGCGCAGCGTATTTTGGGTATCCCATCACCCCGCAGAACGAGTTGATCGCGTACATGGCAAAGAATATGCTTGACAGGGGGAGGGTTTTTATACAAGCCGAAAGCGAGACGGCGGCGGTCAACATGGTGTATGGCGCGTCCGCCGCCGGAGCGCGGGCTATGACCTCATCGTCAAGTCCGGGCATAAGCCTTAAACAGGAAGGCGTCTCCTACGCGGCGGGCGCGGATATTCCTATGGTGGTGGTGAACGTGGCGCGCGCCGGTCCCGGGCTTGGGGCCATTGCGCCGGCTCAGTCGGACTATTTTCAGTCCACGCGAGGCGGCGGACATGGCGACTACTACTGCATCGTTCTTGCGCCGAAAAGCGTACAGGAATGCGCGGACCTGACCTACCTCGCCTTTGATCTGGCGGATGAGTGGCGCGTTCCGGTGATCGTGCTTGCGGACGGCATGATCGGGCAGATGATGGAAGGGGTCGTTCTTCCTCCTGAACGGCGTTTGGAAGACCTGCCGAAACGAGATTGGACCGTCGGTCATCTGACGGATCAGAGGCGGAAGGCGCGGCGCGTCACGTCGCTTGATCTACTGCCGGAAAACCTTGAGGCGAAGACACGGGCGCGTTTTGAGCGGTACGAGAAGATCAAGGAGAAGGAAATCCGCTTCGAGGCTGTCGATACGGAAGGCGCGGACATTATCCTCGCGGCCTATGGAACGTCGGCGCGGGTCGCGCTCGGCGCTAAAAAGCTGGTTGAGAAAGCGGGCGTTAAAGCCGGTCTTTTCAGACCCGTCACCCTGTGGCCCTTCCCCTATACGCAGCTCGCAAAAATAGCGGAATCCGGCAAGCCCATTTTGACTGTGGAGATGAGCCTTGGGCAGTTTGTGGAAGACGTGAAACTCTCCCTGATTGAACGCGCGCCCGGTACGCCGCAAAGCGCGGTGCATCTTTTGGGGCATAGCGGCGGCGTCATTCCGACTGAAGAAGAAGTGTTTGAGCGGATACAGACCATACTGAAAGGAAATGCGCAATGAAAACAGCATATACACATCCTGAAAGCCTCGTCCCTGTAGAAACCAAGTATTGCGCGGGTTGCGGACACGGGGTTGTCACGAGAATTCTCTGCGAACTCATTGATGAAATGGGCGTTCGCGGCAAAACAGTTGTTACGAATCCGGTGGGTTGCGCAATCTGGGCGGATCTGTACTTTGATACGGATACGGTGCAGCCGCCCCACGGAAGGACGCCGGCGGCCGCTACGGGCATCAAGCGGATGTTGCCGGATCATCTGGTCATCTGCTATCAAGGGGACGGCGATATGGCGGCAATTGGCGCCGCGGAAATGATACACGCGGCGAACCGAGGCGAGAAATTCACCACCATCTTTGTCAACAACGCCATTTACGGCATGACCGGCGGGCAGATGGCGCCCACGACGCTTGTGGGGCAGAAAGCCTCCACAGCGCCCTATGGACGCGATCCACTTGAGGCGGGCATGGGCTACCCTATCCGCGTTGGGGAACTGCTTGCGACTCTTGAGGGAAGCCGCTACATAGCGCGCGGCGCTGTGAACAGCGCGGCGAACGTACGCAAGACCAAAGGGTACGTCAAAAAAGCGCTGGAAGCCCAAATGCGGGGCGTTGGTTTTACTATGGTGGAAGTTCTCTCCCAGTGTCCCACGAACTGGGGGATGGCGCCGACGCAATCGGTTGAATGGCTTGAAAAGGAGATGATTCCGGTGTTCCCGCTTGGCGAAATCAAAAATACGCTGGGCTCTGCGGCTGCGCCGGCGGTGAAAGGATGCGCTCAATGACCGAGAAATCATTCTTCGCCGGTTTCGGCGGGCAGGGCGTCATTTCTATGGGACAAGTCTGGGTGTACTGCGCCATGAAAGAGGGCAAAAATGTCACCTTCTTCCCCTTTTACGGGGCTGAAAAACGCGGCGGCGTTGCCCGCGCAAGCGTCATCATTTCGGACGAAGAGATCGCAAGCCCGCTTGTCACCACGCCGGACTCGGCTCTGGTTATGAACAGCGACTCGCTCCCTCTGTGCGAAAAAGCCCTGAAACAGGGCGGACTCATGCTCATCAACTCCTCGCTGGTGAAGGAAAGACCCGCAAGGGGGGACATCACGGTGGTTACGGTGGAGGCGACCGGCATTGCGGAAAAGCTCGCCACTGGCGGCGGCAGAGCCGCAAATATGGTGGCTTTGGGCGCGATGGCGAAACTTACGTCCGCTCTGCGCCTCACCGGAATCGAAACTGTTTTGAGGGATTTCTTTCCCCCTGACAAACACAAGTTTGTGGCTATGAATGTGGAGGCGATCCAGTCTGGATTCAACGCGGTGTAAGCGTCGCTGAGTCGCTCAAGCTCAAGAAGGAGGCGCCGCTGGTCTGCCGCTCGGGCGGCGCGAACGTCCTGCCGGCGGCCCCCACGCGCAGCGGCAAAGGCGTCGGCTATAATCCTCGCCTGCTTCCGCTCGCGGTTCTCCCCGCTCTCCAGAGAGACCCTCCGCTTCAACCCGCTTGAGGAGGTCTCCCTTGACGAGCGGGCGTTCGCCGGCATCGGGCTTGTGATTGGCGACATGTTTGAGGATTGGGCGCGTTCTCTCCTCCTTAATCGGCGTATTCCCCGCGGCGCTCAAGATCGCCGCAGGCGCTCTCAGCCATTTGCCGATTTCAGGCAAAAAATAGGCGCAGCACCCGGCAGAAAGCATGATAAAACATGTCAAGATCGGGTAAAAACAGGCTAAATTCCCAATCTATATGCATTATTCCTATCTCACTTGCAACGCTACAGGCGCGCGGTACATTTTTACCCCGCTTTTTCAATAAGGATTCTATATACGCCCCCGCAGGCGCCGCCTTCAACCTGTTCCACCGCGAGTATCCTGTGTCCCTCCGACTTGGCTGAACGCGGGATATTATCCAGAGGCTCGCCTTCGCTGACAAGCAGTTCAAGAGTGTCCCCCGGCTTCAGGTCTTCAAGGGCGATTTTTGTTTTGACAAAGGTCATGGGGCAGTGTTCTTTCGTTATGTCAAGTTGAATATTCTTCATGTTAAATAAAGAGCGACTGCCCTCCCTCCTGCAACTCAAGAAACGTGGCGACCCCGATGACGCTTTTTATCTCTGGAATATAATCGTCCTTGTTAAGTCCCAGAATGACCCCTGCGGTTTCGCAGGCGTACATATTCACCCCAAGTTTGATAGAGGCGTCAATGAGTTCGTCCACCACGGCGACATTGTTCTTTCTGGCAAGTCCGCCGAGCAGGATGGGGCTTAAGCCGCCAAAATTCAGGCGGCTCAGGGGCAGGTTGTTTCTTCCGCCCATAAGGAAGTTGAAAAAGCGGGACAGAAGCCCTTTTCCAAGCCATTTGCGCCCCCGTTTGTTCTTGATGATGTTAAGTCCGAAAAATGTGAAGAAGAGATTAACCTCGTAATTCAGGGCCGCCGCTCCGGACGCGAGGGTAAAAGCGGCGAACGCCTTGTCGTAATCTCCCGAAAAAACGATTATCGAAAATTTCTTTTTCTCAGCCATAAAAAATCCTTCTGGTTTTATACTGATAATTCTGTTCCAAAATCTACCCGGAAGTCCCTCAACGGTTTCTACAAGTTCCGTAATGGTTCACAGAGACCCCGGGACGGACTCTGGAACTTCCGGGTAACCGCCCCCTGTTTACCTCCCGGCAAACTCATGAAGCGCCGAAACCAACCTGTAAATCTCCCCAAACGTGTTGTAAAAGGCGAGCGAGGGCCGCACGGTTCCTTCAAGACCGAAAAAGCGCAGTCCGGGTTGAGCGCAGTGATGCCCGGTACGGACGGCTATCCCGCGGGCGTTGAGGAATTTTCCTGCGTCCTCGTTGCTTCTCCCTTCAATTACAAAGGAAAGGACGCCGGTTTTGCGGGGGGCTGTCCCCACGAGGCGCAGTCCCGGCACTCCGGCAAGGGCTTTCATGCCGTAGTCCGTTAGCTCGTGTTCCCACGCGGCGATGTTTTCCATGCCGATGGCATCGACATAGTCAAGCGCCGCGCCCAGCCCCACCGCGCCGGCAATGTTCCCGGTTCCGGCCTCGAAGCGGGCTGGCGGCTCCCGGTACAATGTCCGCTCAAAGGTAACATCGGCGATCATGTTGCCGCCCCCTTGGTAGGGCTGGGACGCTTCCAGCGCGCCGCTTTTTCCGTAGAGCGCCCCTATCCCCGTAGGACCGAAGACTTTGTGTCCCGAAAAGACGTAGAAGTCCGCGTCCAAGGCCGCGACGTTAACCGGAATATGGGATACGGCCTGCGCCCCGTCAATGAGGATGCGGACGCCGCGAGCGTGGGCGATTTGCGTCAGTTCCGCCGCCGGAGCGACCGTCCCCAGGGCGTTGGACACATGGGCCGCCGAAACAAAGCGGGTGCGGCTGTTGAAAAGCCTCTCGAATTCCGAAAGGATGATCTGACCGCTCTGATCGATGGGGGCTGTCCGGATAAACGCGCCAGTTTCGGCGGCGATGATCTGCCAGGGAACGATGTTGGCGTGGTGTTCCAGCACGGTAAGGATAATTTCATCGCCCGGCTTGAGCAGTTGTTTCACGTAGGCATGGGCGACAAGGTTGATGCCTTCGGTGGTTCCCCGAACGAACACGATATTGTCCGCCGAGGGGGAGCCGATAAACCGGGCGATTTTCTGCCGCGCCTCCTCGTATGCGGCGGTGGAACGGTCGGCAAGCTCGTGAACGCCCCGGTGAATGTTGGAATTTTCGTGTTCGTAAAAAGATGTAAGCCGGTCGATCACGGGCCGGGGCTTCTGGGTGGTGGCTGCGTTGTCAAGCCATGCGAGGGGGCGGCCGTTCACCTTCTCCGAGAGGATGGGGAAGTCGGCGCGGATGGCGGACAGGCTTTTGCCGCCGATAGAGCGGAAAAGCGAAGGGTCCGCGTCTGGCGCATCTGGCGATGCGGGGAAAAATACTTCCTGCTCCCATCGGCGGGCCGCTTCGTTTTCCAGGGGAATTACTTTTGGGGAAAAGGCGTTAACCGCCGGCTTAGGGTCCGCGTGGATGCCATCGGCATGAACGCCGCTCCACGGCAATTCACCGGAATACGAAGCGTTTCGGATCGGCGCGGACGCCGCCGGCGCGGGCGCCGCGAACTCAGGAAACCATGCGGATGCCATGTACGCTATTTCCGCTTCCAACGGGAGCCCGTAGTCAGCCGGATTAGACGGGGTCACGGGTATAGTCATAGTAATCACCGACCTCCACGTCTTCCAGTACCGCGAGGGCGTCGTCCGCAAGGATCGCGGCGGAGCAATACACCGAGAGGAGGTAAGAGGCCACGCCGTTATCGTCTATGCCCCGGAACCGCGCCGAAAGACCTCTGGACTGCTCGTTGGGAACGCCCGCTTGGTACAGTCCGATAACGCCGCGCTTCGCCTCCCCGGTGCGGACGAGGAGTATGTTGGTCTTGCCGGTTTTGCTCCCGGGGTTCTTGAGTCCATCCACAAAGAGCTTGTCTGTGGGGATGATAGGCACGCCGCGCCATGCGATAAACACGCCGCCCGCGTCATTCACCGCAACCGGAGGGACGCCCCGGCGGGTGCATTCCCGCTCAAAGGCGGCGATAGCCCGCGGATGGGCAAGGAAGAAGGAAGGTTCCTTCCACACTTTGCTGAGAAGCTCGTCCAGATCATCGGGCATGGGGCTGCCGTAACGGGCTTGTATCCGCTGAGAGTCCGCCACATTTTTGAGGAGACCGTAATCGTCGCTGTTGACGAGCTGGCTTTCCTGCCGTTCCTTGAGGCTTTCCACCGCCAGGGCGATCTGTTCCCGCGTCTGGTCGTAGGGGGAACTGTAAACGTCCTGAACCTTGGTATCGACATTGATGATTGTGGAAATGGAGGAAAGTCGGTATTCGCGGGGTTTAGTTTCGTATTCGATATACCCTTGTGGGATATTCACCTTTCCGGGATCCTGGCTGCACAGCGCGTCCAGAGGCGTATCGCCTTCCACGACCCGGTTCACACGGTAGACGCCCGCCTCAAGTCCTTTGAATTCCAAAACCCTGGCGAGCCATTTTGGTGTCAGGGCGCCGTACTGCGGGGGCGTTTTGGTTACGTTGGCAAGCTGATAAGCCGCCTCCCGTCCCAGCGCGTTGATTGTTTTTTCTGCCATAATCTTTTTACTCCTATAACAAGCGGCTGTTCCGCCGCTGATGTTCAATCAAATAGGGCGACCCATAACAGGGCTGCTCGATTAAAATCAGTAGACCGGAAAAGCGCCGTCCACCTTCTTTGCCCAGCCGTTCACGCCGTCCCGCAGGTTGAGAAGGCGCCCCGTGTAACCCGCTTCCCGCAGCGCCCGTATCGCAAAAACACTGCGCTGGCCGATTTTACAGATGAACACCGCGTCCACCGCCGGATCGAATTCATCAATACGGCGGGTCATCTGTCCCAACGGTATGGGCTTTGCCTGCGGGAATTTGACGATGGCCCGCTCGTGGGGTTCCCGTATGTCGATAATCTGCAAGGCGTCTCCGGCATCCATGCGGGACTTCAGTTCTTCAGGCTCAATGACTTCCACCGGCTCGCCGGCGCTGTCTTTTTTGAGGCCGCAAAATTGTTCGTAATCAATAAGTTCATGAATGACCGGATGATCGCCGCAGATGGGGCAACCGGGATCTTTGTCGATTTGCAACTCCCGAAACTTCATCTTCCATGCGTCAAAGAGAAGCAATCTTCCGGCGATGCTTGCGGACTGGTTGGACGAATCTGTTCCGGATCCGGCGATGAGTTTGATCGCTTCGTTTGCCTGAATCGCGCCGATAATGCCCGGCAGAACGCCCACCACACCGCCTTCCGCGCAGGAGGGAACCAGCCCGGGTGGCGGCGGTTCGGGGTAGAGGCAACGGTAGCAGGGACCCTGTTTCGCGTAAAACACCGATGCCTGCCCTTCAAACTGGAAAATGGACCCGTACACATTGGGGATGCCCAAAAGTACGCAGGCGTCATTCACCAGGTAGCGGGTTGGGTAATTGTCCGTGCCGTCAGCGACCACATCGTAGTCTCTCAAAATGTCCATGGCGTTCGCGCTGGTGAGCCGGGTGTTGTAAGTGATGACATTGCAGAATGGATTGATGCCCCTGATGCGATCCTTGGCGGAAGCGACCTTGGGACGCCCCACATCCCGCGTTCCGTGAATCACTTGGCGCTGGAGGTTGGATTCTTCCACTACGTCAAAGTCCACAATCCCCAGCGTCCCCACCCCGGCGGCGGCAAGGTACAGGGACAGAGGCGCGCCAAGCCCTCCGGTTCCCACGATGAGTACCCGCGCCGCCTTGAGCCGCCGTTGTCCTTGTATGCCTATTTCGGGCAAAAGCAGATGCCGGCTGTAACGGCCGATCTCATCGTTGTCAAGCGGCGGCAGTTCCCGCCCCTGTATCACGCTTTCCATTGCCGCGCCCGCCCGCTGGCTTCGCCTAAAGCGCCGCAGGATGCGCCGCCCGCGATTGCCGGCACCAGCATGATTGTCCCGCCGCTGGGAACCGGGGTGTCAAGCCCTTTGAGCTTTTTGATATTGATCTCCCCAACAAAAACATTGATGAATGAGCGCAATTCCGTCCCGCCCTCCTGGTAGAGGTGTTGTTTTATATCCGGGTGGGCTTGGGCAAGCGCCGCCAATGCCGCGCCCGCGGTTTCCGCCTCAACCGTCACTTCCCCCTGCCGTCCAGTAAAGCCCCGCAGGGCTGTAGGAATTTGAATCGTTACCGCCATAGTATTTCCTCCTCCGTAAAAGCGGCTCTGTCCGCCGCAAGTTCCCAACTGGTTATGTCCCGCGCCTTTCCCCCCTCCACCGAAACGATGATATAGGAGTAAAAGGGCAGCGCGTGTTCCCGGTCGTAGTCCGAGGGCTGCGCCGGATGATCCGGGTGTGAATGGTAAAAACCGATCACATCCAGATTCCGGACGCGGACTTCCTTTTCAACGCGCATAAAATCTTCGGGTTCTATCTTAAAGCGGTGGTACTGTTCTTCCGCTTCGCGGGCGTTGTCCATGGGGAAAAAGGTTTCGATTTTTCGCCGTCCGTCTTCCATAAACGTCCCTAAAACAAAGCCGCAACACTCATTGGGATAGGCTTTCTCCCCTTCGTCCCTGACAGCCCGCAGCATATCCGCGCCGGTTTCAAGCATGGGGCGTCCCAATGTCCCAGAAGGGATCGGACGCATAGCGCATCCCGGTGTCGCACAAGATGGTAACCACCACGGAATCTGCCGGCAGGGTTTCCATAAGCAGGAGCGCGCCCAGCACGTTGGCGGCGGAACTTACCCCGGCGTAAATCCCCTCTTCGCGGGCAAGCCGCCTGGCAATAGCGTACGCCTGTTCCGTATTCACCTCGATAAAGCCGTCCGGCTCTCTCTCGTCGTAAAACCCCGGCTTGATGGCGCTGGCCATGTGTTTTGTGCCTTCGATGCCGTGAAACGGCGAATCCGGCTGTACGGCAAGCGCGACGACGGCGGAATTTTCTTTCTTGAGCCGCCGTGAGCATCCTATAAAGGTGCCGGATGTTCCCATGCCGCAGATAAAGTGGGTTGCCCTGCCGTCCGACTGTTCCCAGATTTCCGCGCCGGTGCCCGCGTAATGGGCTTTCCAGTTGGCGTCGTTGTTGTATTGATCCGGATAGAAGTACTTTTCCGGGCGGGATTCCGATTCGGCGCGGGCGGCGAGGAAGGCGCCGTCTGAACCTTCCAGCGGGCTTGTCTCCACAATTTCCGCGCCGTAGCGCCGGATGATGCCCTTCCGCTCCGGCGATGCGTTGGCGGGAAGGAAAATCTTGACCGGAAATCCCAGCGCCGCCCCCAGCATGGCATAGGCGATGCCAGTATTCCCACTGGTGGCGTCAATGATGGTCTTGCCGGGTATGAGTTTTCCTTCGTCAATAGCCTCCATGATCATAGCTTTCGCCGCCCTGTCCTTGACGGACCCCGACGGGTTGTAGAATTCGGCCTTGGCGTACAAAGAAACTCCGGCAGGGCGGCTTTTGCCTGCCTTGAGAGTGATCTTCGATAATTCCAAAAGGGGCGTATTGCCCACCGTTTCCAGTATATTCATATATTAAACCGATGTATATAGTAGGATTATATCAGTAAAGATCGATTTTGTCAATGGCGCTTTTACATTTATCGAAGATTTTATTGTATGCGCTTTCAAAATTCACTCAATTCCTATTCGCCGCCGGCATGAATAGCGCGGAAAAAGAAGGCGTATGCAATATAGGTAAAAATGTATCAGGTGAGTGTAAAGAATTTACTCGTGATTATGACAGCCACACAAAACACATGAGAGCCGCCGCTTAATTGCGCGTTTCATTCTATAATTATACACAACTTCATATCAAACCTGTACCAAGAATCAATTAATTGGAATGTGTTTTGCATGTATATTATACATGAAACCTATAAAAGTCCTGTCCATCTGTTCCGCCACTCTCTTGTTGGGAAATTGCGCGCCCATACTAAACCAATTCGGCAAGACTCAGAACAAAGTCATAGCGTATGAATATGCGGCAATAAGGCGGGGGACGATAGAAAAAACCGTGTCCTCCAGCGGAACGCTTGATCCTGTCGCAACGATAAAAGCGCTGCCCCGCATGAGCGGCAAAGTGGAACATGTCTTTGTCGATTACAACGACAGCGTTCACAAAGGGCAAACGCTCGCCGAACTCAATACGGACATGTTGAGACTGCAACGGGAACAGCAAGCCGCGCAGGTGCTAAAGGCCAGAGCGAACTACAATTTACAGTTGATCAACTATCAGAATTTAGAAAAACTCGCTGAGAAGAATCTCATTTCAGAATATGAGTTGAAGAGCGGCAAGACAACCCTTGAGATTCAAAAAGCCGATCTTTCGGTCGCTGAATCAAATTTACGAAGCATAGAAACAGAAATCAACCAGTATGCCTACATAACGTCTCCCATTGACGGAATAGTTCTGGATCGGGCTGTCAATGAAGGGGACACCGTGGTTGACAGCTCAAGCGGCAACTCATCGGCGATCTTTACGTTGGCGGAAAATCTTGAAGAAATGCGCATAACATCGTGGGTTGGAGAATTGGACATCGCTTCTATTTATGAAGGTCAAGAGGTTCGTTTTACGCTTGAAAGTCTTCCGGGCAAGAATTTCTCTGGCGCGGTTGATAGCAAACGGCTTATGCCTTCGGTCCAAGATAATGTTGTTTCTTATAATGTTGTGATAAGCGTTGAAAATAAAGACGGTTCCCTGCTGCCGGGCATGACGTGTTCGGTCGAATTTATCGAAGAAAGAAGAGAAAACATCCTGCTCGTTCCAAACGCCGCTTTGCGCTACCAGCCCACGAGCCTTTCGGCGGCGGAGATAAGCGATATGATTTTCAACGCGACTATTTCCAGCATGAGTGAAGAGCAAAAAGCGCAGGCAATAGAACGCAGGAGGCAGACGCAGACCGATCCGGGCGATCAATCCGCCAAGACTTCCGGTCAAAGCCAGCGGAATGGACTGACAGGGCTTATGCAGAGCGGCGGCGGCGGACCCATGCCGCCGCTTATGCCGGGCGGGGGCGGCGCCCGCCAGCAAAACGTCGGGGGCGCCGCCAGAACCAGCAGGCGGCAATCATCCCTTCAAATGAAGGAGCTTTGGTTTATGGACGAAAACAACAAATTATCCTGCGTCATGGTTCAAGCCGGCGCAAGCGACGGCTCTTACACCGAAGTGACCCCCGCTGAAAGCGGACGCGCTGAAAGCGGACGCGCTGAAAGCGGAAATGATCGGGACTTGGAAGGAAAGCAAATCATAGTCCGGGAGAGGATAAACTGATGGCCTTTATTGAACGGGACTTGGAAGGAAAGCAAAGCATAGTCCGGAAGGGGATAAACTGTGTCCGTCGTTGAGCTGCGGGGCGTCACGCGCATATACAAACTTGAATCGGTGGTCGTAAATGCGCTTAGGGGCGTAGATTTTTCCGCGGAATCAGGTGAATTTGTAGCGGTGATGGGACCGTCAGGTTCAGGAAAATCTACATTTATGAACATACTCGGTTGCCTTGACAAGCCGAGCGCAGGCTCGTATCTGCTTGACGGCATAGAAACCGCGTCTTCCAGCGCCGATGCCTTCGCCTTTATCAGAAATCAGAAAATCGGTTTTGTATTTCAGGCGTTCAACCTGCTTTCAAGAACGACGGCGCTGGAAAATGTGGAGCTTCCCATGTTTTATAATCGCGCATACAAGAAAAAAGAACGAAAAGAACGGGCCGCGCGATGCCTTAAAGAAGTGGGTTTAGACGGGCGCATGTCCCATGTGCCTTCGCAATTGTCAGGAGGGCAACAGCAACGAGTGGCTATCGCCCGCGCCATGGTGAACGATCCCGCCTTCATGCTGGCTGACGAGCCAACCGGAAACCTTGATTCCGAAATGTCCCTTGAAATAATGGCGTTGTTTCAAAATCTAAACGAGCGAGGAAAAACAATTATTATGGTAACCCACGAGCCGGACTTGGCCGTATACACAAAACGGATTGTCACCCTTAGAGACGGCGCGGTGGTGGCGGACATTCCCGTAAAAGACAGGCGGAGCGCGGCGAAAGACTCGCGGCAAAAAGGAGCGGAGCGTGAATATCATTGAACTAGTATCCACCTGTTTCAGAAACATACTCCGCAACCGCATGAAGAGCTTTCTCACTTCATTGGGAATCATCATCGGCGTGGGGGCGGTCATTATTATGGTGGCAATCGGGGAAGGGGCGCAGAAACAAATAGAAGAGCGGATTACGGCTATGGGAACGAACCTTTTGCAAATCATGCCCCGCCGGATACGCATGACGCCGGGTCAACAGACCATGCCGCGCCGCGTCCAGATCACCAGATATGACGCGGAAAAAATGAAAAGCGAAGCCGGTTACGCGCGCGCGGTTTCCGGCGTAAGCCAGCGGAGCTTCACTGTGTCCAACGCCAACGGAAGCGCGTCGGTCACTGTCATGGGGGTGGAGCCGGATTATCTTGCCGTCAGGAACTGGAATGTCGAACAGGGAGCTTTTTTTGAAGACTCGGACGGAGAGCGGAGAAACAAAGTGGCGGTGTTAGGGGCTACGGCTGTCACGACGTTTTTTGGAAATGAGGATCCAACCGGCAAGCAGATCCGCATCGGGTCAAACCAATTTTCCGTCATCGGCGTACTGAAGAAGAAAGGCGCCGCCGGAAATGGCGGCGATCAGGATGACGTGATTATGATTCCCCTTGACACCATGTTGACCAGACTCACCAACACCAAAAACATTAATCAAATAGCCATAAGCGTGGCGCATAAAGATTATATGGAAGCGGCCCAAAGGGAAGCGGAATTGATTTTGCGGGAAACGCATAAATTGAGCGATCTAGACGCCGCTGATTTTGAGATTATGAATCAATCTGATATGCTGGACATGGCGTCTGAAACATCGAAAAACCTCACCACATTGCTCGCCGCCATTGCGGGCGTATCGCTCCTCGTGGGCGGCATCGGCATTATGAACATTATGCTGGTGTCTGTCAGCGAACGGACGCGGGAGATCGGCATCCGCATGGCAATCGGCGCCCGCAAGCGGGACATTCTTTTTCAATTTCTATTGGAAGCTGTCATTTTAAGCCTGTTAGGGGGAGTCATCGGCATAAGTCTGGCGTTTGTCGCATGCAACATGCTGGCGCTTATGGAAATCCCAACGTCAATCAATACGCTTGTCGTCGTCACGGCGGCCTTGTTCGCCGCTTTTGTCGGCATTACGTTTGGCTATTACCCGGCGCAAAAAGCGGCGAACCGCAACCCGATTGACGCATTGCGGTACGAATAGAATTGTTCAATACCTTCAGTTATTGAACAACTTCCGCTAAAAAAAAGACTTGTGAGACAACCAACGCGAACCAGAGGTTCGCGTTGTTGAACAAGTCCAATCAAGTCCAATGAACTGGAAAAGGAGAAAAAATGAAAAAAATGGCAGGTTTCTGCATGGCTTTTAGCATGGCGCTGTATATGCACACGTTTGTTTTTTCAGACGCCCTCAAGGGCGCCGCGCTCTCGCTTGAAGACATCCGGCTGTCGGCCCTCGCCAATTCCCGCTCTCTCGCTCGTTATAATCTTGCCATAGAGAGCGGACTTCTTGATGAAAAAGCGCAGAATTTTACGTATTTGCCGTCCCTGTCTCTCACCGGCTCCGCTTTAACGCAGTTGTGGAACGCCGGCGGCGGATCGCCGCTTGACAGCCTTGTCGCCGGAGGGTCGTTGGAAATAAGCGAAACGCTGCCGGTGTATGAAGGCGGCAAAGCGAAAATTCTGAAAGCCATCAACGCCTTGTCAACGGAAAGCGCGAGAAAAGACGCGCTCGCGGAGTATTACGCTGTTCTCAACGCCGCCGATTCCGCCTATTATGCGGTGTTGAAAGCGCAAGCCAACCTTGAATCCGCCGAGTCAGCGCTTGCGGCGACGGAATTAACCCTCGCCGCAAGCCATATCCGGTATGAAAATGAGATGATACGGTACGGCGATTATCTGCAAGCGCTTTCTGAAAAAGAATCCGCGGCGGCGGCAAAAAAACAAGCCGAGCGAAACCTTGCCGTAAACATGGCGAACTTGAAAAATATCGCCGGCATGCCGGAAACGCCGGTATTGGCGCCTGTCGACTTCAGCAAGCGTGAAAGTCTGATTTTGTATTGTACAAATCTTGATGAAGACGATATTAATGCGCTATGCTTAAACCTGTGGCGCATTATGATGACGAACAACCCGGAGCTTGCGAAGGCGGGAATTTCCCTGCAAAAAGCGGAGAAAAACGTTGATCTCGCGGCAAAAGATTATCTTCCGAGCGTCAGCGCGAGTGTGTCAACCGGACTGGACTACAACTATCAATATGGAAAATCAAACGCGCCGTCCCCCTTTACGGGCAGCCTCTCCATCAAAGTGTCCGTTCCGCTTGATTTTTGGGTGATAAAAAACAAGGTTGACAAACAGAAACTTTCACAGGAGCATGCGCGGCTTGAGTACCTTGACTCCGTGTCTTCCACCCATATAGAAATGCAGAGCGCAATCCTCGACCTTATCCTACAGGCCGGGACGGTCATTTCTTCGCGCCGCGCCTATGAGTACGCGCAAAAACACTTTGAATACATAGAGGAACTCTACCAGTTGGAACAGAAGTCGCTGTCTGACTACTATGACGCCTCAAATCAGGCGCATAACAGTCTAAACAAATGCATTGACGCGCAATATGATTTCCTTCTTGCTCTTTCAAAAATCAGGAGCCTTGGAGCGTTTGAGCGTGAGGAGGATGTGTTCGCATTTTTATTGGCCGGGCGAAATAATGGCGAGTAAACCATGCGCGGCGCGATGTCCGCGGGAAAAAAATCCCCTCCTCGCCTCACACATGACGTTAATCGCGGCTCTTTTCACATGGCTGTTTCTATCTGTATTGACTCTATTTATTTTATGGAGCATGAGAGACAGGGCGCGGCTCATCAGAGACAATGACAATGAGCGCATTCTCAGCTCCCTCTTCGCCAGTTTGCGCGGGTACGAAGAAATTGGAGAATCCATCGAAGCGAACTCCGTTCTTTCAGAGCGCATACGGGGTTTCGCCATATATGACGCAAGTCTTTTTGCGATCTACCGGTGGGGAAAAGCGCCGGCTGTTTATACGGAAGCCGGATTGGGCAAAGAAAATCCCGCCCGCTTCGGCAGATACACCATCCCCAATAAAAGCGGCCGCTCGGTTACGTTTATCCTCAACATCGAAAGATTCTTGCCTCCTCCTCCTTTACGGGAAGGACAGGAAAACCGCCGCAGGCATCAATCCCGCATGTTTCCCGCTATTACAGGCAAATATATATACATTGATATAACTCATCCCGCATATTGGCGGACGCAAACAATCACGGCTTTTATGTTTCCTTTTTGCGAGATCGCATTTTTTATTTTAATATTTTATATTCGGCATCTTTACTTGCGGAACCGGGGGTACCGCGAGCGCATTGAGGCGCAACAGAATCTTGTTGTGCTTGGAACCGCGGCAAGTACGCTTGCCCATGAAATCAAGAATCCGCTGCTGGCGATTCGCCTTCAAACCGGCATTCTGCGCAAATTAAAAACTTCCAATGCCAACGGCAATGCCGGCGGAAACGGAGAAGAAGAGCTTTCGATCATTGAAGAAGAAATTGATCGCATCTCTTCCCTCATCTACCGCGTAAATGATTATCTTAGGGAGTCGCAGGGCAATCCAACTCCGGTGCAAGCCCGCAATTTGCTCGCCGAAATTTCGATGAGGCTTTGCAATAAAAACATCGTCCATGAGTCGGAGGATGGGGAGGTTTTTATTGATCCCGACCGTTTCCGCTCGGCGCTTGAAAACATCGTCAGAAACGCGCTTGAGTCCGGCTGTCCCGAACAAGAAATAGGCGCGACCGTACAGAAAACGCGCATCAACGGACAGCCGCGCGTCGTCATCGCCATTTTTGATCGAGGGAAAGGCTTCTCCGATATAAAACGCGCCCTCGATCCATTCTATACGACTAAAAGCGCTGGCACTGGCATAGGACTGTCCATCAGCAAACGCTTTATAGAAGCCGGCGGCGGGACAATCGTCCTTGAAAACAGGGACGGCGGCGGGGCGCGGGTTGTCATAACCCTTCCTGAATATACCGGCCAACCCTAACCCTAAAAACAGCGGCGGCGCCGCGCATTGGCAAAAACATCGCCGCCCCTTCGGGGCGCATCCCGAAAGGGCGCGACAACCGGAATATTTTAGGACGGCTCCAAAACAACCGATACATAAAGAAGGAAACGGTATGATAAAGAAACGACGCCGCGTTTTTATTGTAGTGGGAATCTTTCTCTTTTCCGCGGGAATTTCGCCGCTGTCCGCTTATTATGTTGAGTATAAAGAACAGTACTACCGGCTTTACCACCTTCATTACATACAGTATCCCGATGACACCATGGAGAATATTCACTGGCTTGAGATGGCGCTCAAAGCGGACTTCGCCAACCCGCTGTATGCCATCGCTTTGATCGAAAACGAGATACAATACGAAAAGTACCGCTATCTTTTTATGATGCATCTGAATTTGAAAATGATAGAACAGTACCTGTTTCTAGGAAACAAGTGGAACAAACGGTACGCTTATTTTTACAACGCCCCGTTTAAAGAACAGAACCTCAAGAGTCTTGAAACCGCCGAAACATGCTACCGCGCGGCGCTTGTCTATTGGAAAGACGCCAAGGAGTGGGCTGAGAAGGCGCGGGCGCGGAAATTTAGGTTTATTATGCTGGAGCGCGTCCTATTTTGGCAGGACGAAGCGGGCAGAATAGAACGCAAAGAGCTTGATTACGAAAAAATCATAAACCGCGAGCTTGCCAGCATACAAAGGGTGCGGGAAGAATTCGAGAAGATGCCGTGATGGAGAATGTCCATGATGAAAGCGCTCCCGTCCAAAGCGGACCTCTGAAAACTTTGGTTTTCAGAGGTTGTCTTAGCCGTGTCATCTTGGCTTTTACCCTAAAACCTCGTGACTCCGGTCAAACTAAACGGCAGGACAAGCGGATCCAAACAGGGGAAGGCGGCGGCCGTAATAGTAACGCCGCCCTCGCAGACATAAGGGACGTTCGCCTTGCGGCTTGCGACCAGCGCCCCTATTTCGCGTATCAGCGTGAGCGTGTTAATCGTTGCGTTGATCGGTATCACCGCCTTCTGATTCGCATTGATCGCCGTTTTATTCGGCGCGTTGCCGGACATCCACTCGCTGCCGTTTACGGCAAGCGTATATGACAGAGAGTCGAGGTTTATGGCGAAACTGTTCTTGTTCTCAATCTCAAAACCGATGGTAAAATCAATTTTTGAGTTTCCCGCCAGAAGCCCCTCAAAAATGTTGACGTTTCTCACCGTAATTCCTGTAAACCGAATCGAAGGAGGCTTGGGCAACGGCAGCTTGCCCGCCAGATTAAGAGTCAGCGTTTCACCGGCAAAAGCCGGAATCGCGGCTAAATCAGAAACAAGCGTTAAAACGCCCTCCGCTTCGCCTGCGGCGAGCAACGATTGGAACAAATCATACAGGTCCGCGTATTTCACGTCCACCTGTATTGCGACCGGTGAAACCGAAAGCGCGGCAACCGGAGCCGCGCGCTCAACGCCGCCTTTGACAAAGGAATTGTTATTAACCGAATAATCCCAGTCTATATTCGGGAAGGGAATCTCAAACGCATTGGGATTTTCCACATCGACATTACAGTTCAGGGTGATGCCGGTAAAATCAATTTTGCCAATGGAAAGCGCCATGCCGGAAAAGCGCGGCGCCTGTAAAAGCGGCATGGTTCCTTCCACTTCAAGCGGCAACTTTTTCTCGCCAAGAACAGGCAGGTTGAACGCCGCCGTTAAAACAATTTTGAAGCCGGTTTCTTTCGCTCCGTTTTTGGAAGCGTCCTTCACCGAAGCTATTGCGGCGTACAAATCCGCGTAATCCACATGGAACGGTACATCTGCTATGACGGCGCTTTTCGACTTGATGGACGCATCGCTCTCAATGGCGCCGGTTGTCAATTTGGCGTCCGCTATAAACAGTTCCCACTCAATATGCGGAAACGGTATCGCGGCAGAATACGGGTTTTCCACCGTGATCTTGCACAGTCCGTCCACGCCCGTAAAGGCGCGCTCCGTCAATTCCACCGAATTGAGCGAAATAACCGGGTCTTTCGCAATATCCGCCGTAGAGAGCGATTCACAGGTACACAGCCATAGGCTTAGGATGAACGCTGTTAAAAATTGCGTTTTCTTCATATTTTTCTCCTTAACTCTCGTTATTCGCAACAAGGTCTAACGCCCCGTGTAACGGCGCAAGCGGCGCTGATTTTCTATCCACTGTCATCTCATTTTTCCCGTTATCTTCTCTTTATTATTTCAAACCCGCAGTATGGAACAAGCGCTTTTGGAAGCCGCACCGAACCGTCTTCCTGCTGGAAATTCTCCAAAACCGCGACAATCGCCCGTGAGACGGCTATAGCCGTGCCGTTGAGCATATGGACGAACTTGTTTTTGCCATCATCGTCCTTGTATTTGACATTGAGCCGCCGCGCCTGATAGTCGGTGCAGTTCGACGTTGAGGTCACTTCCCCCCAATCGCCGTCACCCCGTCCGGGCATCCACGCTTCAATGTCCCACTTGCGGTACGCAGGCGCGCCGAGATCGCCGGTGCAGGTGTCGACAACCCGGAACGGTATTTCAAGACCGGAGAAAATTTCCTCTTCAACGGCGCGCAGGTACTCGTGAAACTCGTCCGATTCTTCGGGCAGGCAGCACATGAACATTTCCAGCTTGGTGAATTGATGAACGCGGTACAGCCCTTTGGAGAACTGTCCGGCGGCGCCGGCTTCCCGCCTGAAACAGTGGGAAAGCCCCGCCATTTTAAGCGGAAGTTTGTCCTTTGCGATGATTGTGTTGGCATAGTAGCCGCCCAGCGTGATTTCGGCGGTTCCCACAAGGCATGCGCGTTCTCCTTCAAGGGTGTACACATTGGATTCGGCGCCTCGCGGGTTAAAGCCTATGCCTTCAAGTATATCTTCTTTGGCGACATCGGGCGTAATGAATGGGGTGAAGCCTTTTTTTTGCAGAATATCCAGGGCGTAACGCACAAGCCCCAGTTCCAGAAACACGCCTTCGTTTTTAAGATAGTAAAATTTGACGCCGGACACCTTGGCGGCTGACTCAAAGTCAATGATGTCCAATTCCTGCCCAAGCTGTACATGATCCTTCGGCGCAAAGCCGAATCTCACCGGCTCTCCTATGCGCTTGACTTCCAGATTGTCCTTGTCTTCCTTGCCGATTGGGGCGCCGGGATGCGCCATGTTAGGGATGCGGCGGGCTTCGGCGCTCAAATCCGCTTCTACTTTCGCCAGTTCCATTTCGGTCCCGGCGATGTCTTCTTTGAGTTTCTTGCCTTCCTCAATAAAAGCCGCGCGTGTTTCGCTCTCCAGTCTGCCCTTCATGGCGTTTGCGTTTGCGTTCCGCCGCTGTTGCAACCGCTGAAGCGCGGTGGTCAGTTCCGTCCGCCGGCGGTAAAGGGACGCGACCGCGTCAGCGTCCGCTTCCATAAACCGGACGGCGATGTTTTCTTTAACCGCCTGAAGGTTTTCTACAATAAAATGATAGTCTAACATGGGGCAATTTTATCAATGGGCGGGGAATGTTTCAAGGGGAGGGGATTAGCAAATTAAACATGGGCGCATGCCATTGCGATCCGCCGCGACACGGAGCTTTGCCCACCCAAAAAACAGCGGGAGCGTCCACACATCTCTGTCTGATATTGACGTTCTTTTCAAAATTTTGTATACTACTATTGTATACTACTATATGAGATATTCCAAACAGCGCGATGTTTGAAAACTCATGGCTAAAATTTTATATACAAGAGGAAATCCGTGACCATATCAAAAGAAATCACCCGTCTTGAACATTCTCGTATAAAATTGGTTGTTTCTATCGGAAAAGATGATGTTGCATTGGAATATGATGCTATTCTAAACGATTTTAGTAAAGATATTCAAATTCCAGGGTTCAGAAAGGGGAAAGTCCCCAAAAATGTGATTGAACGCAAGTTCGGATCGGCGCTTGTAAGCGATATTACCGGACATATTGTTGAACGCGCGATAGAAACTGTTTTTCAAGACGAATCCTTTCCCAAGGAAGACATGCCGCTCTCCTATTCGCCGCCTGTTCTTGAAGGCGAGCCTTCGAACATTACATTGGGCGAGGACTACACGTTTACGGCAACCTACGATGTGTTCCCGAAAGTCACGATGGGGCGCTACGAGGGGCTTGAGATTGAGACGCCTGACGTCCGCATTACGGACGGGGATATCAACCGCGAATTGGAGGCGGTGCGCGAGCGGAACGCTGTTGTTCTTGACAAAGACGACGCCGCGCCTGCGGCGAAAGGCGATGTAGCCACGGTAAATTACTGCGAGCTGACCGCCGAAGGCGCGGTTGAGAAAGGCTCGGAGCGCGAAGACTTCGTGTTTGCCATTGGCAGCGGACGCAATCTTTTCAAATTCGACGATGATCTCATCGGTTTGAAAAAAGGCGAGAGCAAGGATATTGAGAAAACCTATGCGGAAGACTTTGAAGACAAAGACTTAGCCGGAAAAACCAAGAAAATCCGTGTTACGCTCACCAACCTGAAAGAAAAGAAACTGCCCGATCTGGACGATGACTTGGCGCAGGATGTTGATGAAAAGTTCAAGACTCTGGACGATCTCAAGAACAGCGTCAGGGAGCGGCTTGAGCGCAACCTTGAACATCGCTTGAAAAACATCACGATCAATGCGTTGCTGGAAAAGATAATGGAGAATACGCCGGTTGATATTCCCGAAGCTATGATCCGTGTGCAACTTGACGCCCAGTGGCGGAATTTCGCCCGTCAATTGAATATGCCTGCTGATACGGTCAAGGAGAACATTGCGAAATCCGGGAAGGGGCTTGATGAATTTGAAGCGCTCTGGAGACCCGAGGCGGCGAAGGCGCTCCATTCACGCCTTGTCATTGAAACGCTGATGAAAGATTTGAATGTTGAAGCGACGGAAGAGGATATTGAAAAAGAGCTTGAACATCAGGCGGCGCAAAGCGGGCGAAGCGGGCGAAGCCTTGATGAAATCAAAAAAATCTATGAACAAGAAAACATGAAGTCCCACCTTGAGGATGACATTAAAGAAAACAAACTGTTTGATCTCCTGCTTGCGAAGAACACCGTCAAGAGCGGCGGCGCGAAAGACTATCTCACAATCATGGAAGAAAAGGGACAATAATGTACGAACAAATGAACAGCCTTGTGCCTATTGTTGTCGAGCAAACGGGCATGGGGGAACGCTCTTACGACATCTACTCGCGGTTGCTTAAAGACAGGATCGTATTTCTTGACGGTGAAATCACCGATCTTTCCGCAGATTTGGTGGTGGCGCAGCTCCTGTTCTTGGATGGGCAGGACACGGAAAAGGATATCAACCTGTACGTCAATTCACCGGGCGGGTCGGTAACCGCCGGATTGGCCGTCTATGACACCATGCAGTATGTGAAGAGCGATGTACAGACCATTTGCATTGGCCAAGCCGCGAGCATGGCGGCGCTCATTCTGACTGCGGGCGCCCAGGGCAAGCGCATGGTGCTGCCGTCTTCGCGGGTGCTGATTCACCAGCCGTGGGGCGGTGCGCGCGGGCAGGCGCTGGATATCGGGATTCAATCAAAAGAAATCGTCAGATTGAAGAGATTGACCATTGAGATTTTTGCGCGGCATACCGGCAAGGACATTGAAAAGATCGCTTCGGATATGGAGCGGGATTTTTACATGCTGGCGGACGACGCTGTGTCCTATGGCATAGCGGATTCTATTTTGAGAAGGGAGAAAAATGGCAAGGCTTCGTAGCAGTGGGCGGGAAGAAAACACATGCTCTTTTTGCGGGAAAAGCGGCGATATATCACGACGGCTTATAGCAGGGCCGCGTGACATTTACATTTGCAACGAATGTATAGAACTATGCAACGCCATTCTTCTTGACGAAGCGGGCGACGCTTCATCAAAGTTTACCGAAGAAATTCCGGTTCCCAGGGAAATCAAGGAGTATCTTGATCAATTCGTGATAGGGCAGGACAGCGCGAAGAAAGCGTTGTCCGTTGCGGTGTACAACCACTACAAGCGCATAGCGAATCCAGGAAAAGAAACCGGCGATGTTGAAATTGAGAAATCCAATGTGTTGCTGATAGGTCCAACCGGCACCGGAAAGACCCTGCTTGCGAAGACCTTGGCGCGCAAGCTCAAGGTTCCTTACGCCATTGCTGACGCCACCACCCTTACTGAAGCGGGGTACGTGGGTGAAGATGTAGAAAACATCCTTCTCAAGCTCATCCAGAACGCGGGCAACAACATAGCTGCGGCTGAACGAGGCATCGTGTATATTGACGAGATCGACAAAATCGCCCGCAAAGGAGAGAACGTCTCCATTACACGGGATGTTTCCGGCGAAGGCGTACAGCAGGCGCTGCTTAAAATAATAGAAGGAACCGTGTCCTCGGTGCCGCCGCAGGGCGGACGCAAGCATCCGAATCAAGAGATGCTCCGCATTGACACCACGAACATCCTGTTTATCTGCGGCGGGGCTTTTGTGGGGCTTGATAAAATCATTGAGCGACGGGTTGTGCAACGGCCCATGGGTTTCGGCGCGGATACCACCGACCGTTCGGAAAAAAACCGCAAGAAGCTGTACGACGCCCTTCACCCGGATGATCTTATCCATTTTGGCATGATACCGGAATTTATCGGAAGGCTTCCCATTGCCGTAAGCCTTGACGAGCTTAAACTTGATGATTTGAAGCGAATCATCACCGAGCCGAAAAACGCCATTGTCAAGCAGTACCAAGCGTCCATGTCGTTTGATGACGTACAACTTGAATTCACCGAAGGCGCCATTAACGCCATCGCCCGCACCGCCATCAAACAGAAGACCGGCGCGCGCGGCATTCGCTCTATTGTGGAAAAACTCTTGACCGACATCATGTTTGAAATTCCCTCAATGCGTGGCCGGGAACATATGAAAGTTGTCATCACAAAGAATACGGTGGAAGAATCAACGCCGCCTGAGATTGTATCTATTCAGAAAAGCGCATGAAATTCTCTGGCGCCGCAAAGTTTTTTTCCGGCTTGTCTGGTTCAAAAAATTCTGTGCCGGTGATGGAAGCCTTTCCCCTCCTGCCACTGAGAGAGTTGGTGCTGTTTCCCAATACCGTACTTTCCGTGTTTATCACTTATAAGGCGGGTATATGCGCCATTGACGAGGCGCTCAAACGGGAGCGCCGGCTTTTCGCTTCGTGCATCAGGAATGTTGAGACCGGCGAGACATACCCTGCCGGCACCGTCGCCAGCGTCATCCAACACCTAAAGCTGCCGGACAACAGCTACCGCGTGGTGTTGCAGGGCGAGTACCGCGCGATTATCGACGCAAGCGCCCAGCGGCAGGATGTGGCGCTGGTAAAAGTGTCGCCTATTGCCGGCGCCGTTTACGAACAAAGCGGCGCCGGCAACGCCGCCGAACGCGGCGAATACGCGGCGATTATAAATGCGCTTATGAGGAGCGTTCAAAAATCCTTTAGCCAATACGCCGGATTCACCAGAAAGGCAAGCGCCGAAACCTTGGTTGCCATTGAAAAATCTGAACGCCCCGAACATCTGGCAAACATCGTATGCAACAGCATGTCTCTTAAACCCGAAAAAAAGGCGGAGCTTTTGTCGATTGCGGACACACGGGAACGGCTTGAAGCGCTTCTTGAGACGCTTGAGATTGAGAATGAAATTTTCGGCATACAGAAAAACATTTCCGGCAATGTCCGAAACCGCGTGGAAAAAAACCACCGTGAGTACATCCTCCGCGAACAGTTAAAAGAAATAAACAAAGAGCTTGGCAAAGACGCGGCTATTGACGAATTTGCCGATCTGGAACGCGCCATAGAAAGCAGAAATCCGGGTGAAGAAGTCCTTGTAAAAGCCCGCAAAGAACTGTCGCGGCTTCGAAAACTCCAGCCCTTGTCCCCGGAATCCGGCGTAATCCGCGCGTACCTTGAGTGGCTGGCGGATTTGCCGTGGACGGAAGCCAGCGACGACGCGGGAGATTTAGCGCGCGCTGAAAAGATACTCAACGAGGATCACTACGCCATGAAAAAGGCGAAGGAGCGGATCATAGAATTCATCGCCGTTCACAACTTGTTGCGTAATGAGGAGGAAACCAACAGAGAGGCGGCGCATGACGCGGCATACGCCGGCGAAGATCACGGCACGACGCGGCATACTGCGCAAAACTTCTCCGTAAAGGGCCCCATACTCTGCTTTGTCGGTCCTCCTGGCACCGGCAAGACCAGCCTCGGCAAATCCATAGCCCGTTGCCTGGGCAGAAAATTTGTGCGCATGTCTCTGGGCGGCGTACGGGACGAAGCTGAAATTCGCGGACACCGCAAAACCTATGTGGGCGCGCTTCCCGGCAGGATCATCCAGTCCATGCGCAAGGCGGGCAGCATCAATCCTGTATTTCTCCTTGACGAGATTGACAAGATGTCTAACGATTTCCGGGGCGATCCGGCGTCCGCTTTGCTTGAAGTTCTCGATCCCGAACAGAACTCGGCTTTCATGGATCATTACCTTGAAGTGCCGTATGATCTTTCAAGGGCGCTGTTCATCGCCACCGCGAATTCTCTGCACACCATACCGTATCCGCTCCTTGACCGCATGGAGATCATCGACATACCGGGATATGGCGAGAATGAGAAACTCGCCATCGCAAAACAGTTTTTGGCGCCGAAACAACTTGCGGAAAACGGCTTGAAAGACGCGAAAATCGTTTTCAAAGATGAAACTATCCGCGAAATAATTCGCCACTGGACCATGGAATCCGGCGTACGGAGCCTTGAACGGGAAATCGCCCGCTGTACGCGGCGTCTTGCGCGGTACGCGGTCGAAAAAGGCTTCGGCGCCCCTCCAGCCAACGGCGATCTTGACAACGGCGCGTCCGTTGGCGCCATAAAAAGAAAAAAACTTTCCGAATTCAGGAAAACCGTGAGGACAGCGGATTTGGGAAAACTGCTCAACCGCCGGAAATACAAGGACGATGTGGTGTTTAAGGAGGCGCATATCGGCGTCTCTTATGGTCTCGCGTGGACGGAAACGGGCGGCGCTATTCTGCCGGTTGAGACCGTCTGTTTCGCGGGTTCCGGCGAACTCATTATTACGGGCAATTTGGGCGATGTGATGAAGGAAAGCGGACGCATAGCCCTGTCCTATATTAGAAGCATGCAGTCGAAGTATAAATTTAAACAAAATATGGCTGAAACCGACTTTCACATTCATGTGCCTGAGGGCGCTATTCCCAAAGACGGCCCGTCGGCGGGAGTCACGCTTGCGGCTTCATTGCTCTCAAGCCTATGCCAAGTTCCGCCCATGTCGCGCGTCGCCATGACCGGGGAACTTACGCTTACCGGGCGCGCGCTTCCCATAGGCGGGCTTAAAGAGAAGCTCCTTGCCGCAATACGGAACGGCATGGAGATGGCGCTTATTCCGGCGGGCAACAGGGAAGACTGGGAAGACCTCGACAAGGACATACACGCCGCGTTGCTCGTTACGTTTATTGAGAATGCGGAAGACGCTTTCAGAACGCTGTTTAACGAGGAGACGCATATCCGCGCCTAATCTAACAAAAACCATATAAACGGAAGACGCGAACAGGAACGAACTCTTTATTGGGCGTCGTTGATAGAAATCTCGCGTTCGTGTTTATTGAGAATGTGGAAGACGCTTTTCTGGGGAGTGTGGTCATCGTCAATGTCTAGCAAGCGCGTTTGAAAAACACTCTTTTTATTTTAGTATTGAATAAAAGTGAAAAGTCGGGAGGGAAGCCAAATCAGCGAGAAATCTACAGAAACAAAGGCAAGAGGAAAAAGAGCGCGTCACGTGGCATACGGCGTTCTATGAAGCGATACGGCTTGAGTTGTACGACTACCGCGACGTTCCGGCGTTTGCGTTTAAGCGTCCGCACGTAATGGCGTAGCGCGCCTATACAGAGACGGTCGCCGGGGCGGATGCTTTTGACGTAACGGTAATGTTCATGCTGATGAAGCGTCCGAGGGCGGTGTTGAAACGTTTGCGGGAAGTGTACGGGTACGGAGTGCAAGAAAAGTGGAGCGGCGTATATATAATAACAGACGATGTGATGGCTACGCAGACAATAGAGGTGAGAAAACTGGATGCGGAGGGAATATGTGGCTCAGGAATTTGAGGGAAGAGGTTAGCCGTGAAGAAAAGTGGAAAAAGTGTTCAAGGCGGGGAAGGAGATGAAGGCGAATTACGAGCAAGTGAAGGAGGTGATGAAGACGCCGGATTGTCGGACGCGCTATTTGAGGATGCGGGGCTGGCGGAGTTGTGGCTGGAGCGTGGAGAGAAAGTTGGAGATGCGCATGGCGAGGAGAAAAAAGCGCTTGCTGCGGCGAGAAAGCCGCTCAACAACGAAATTGGAAGTGGGAAGATACAGGCGTTGCGCATGGAAGGGACCCTGCCCTGTTGAGGGGAACAGGCGGATCCGGAGGCTGTTTGTGTCCTCGTGTCTCCTTGATCTTTATTCAAAAACCATGTATTGTTTCAAGGCAATTGTTGCCAATGTGTTAAACCACCATAAAAGAGGTTCAGTATGGGTGATCCGAAAGGTTTTTTGAAGGCGCCGCGCAAGACAGCCGGCTACAGGCCCGTTGAAGAGCGTATAAATGATTATAGCGAAGTGGAGCTTCAGTTGACCGAAGAGGAACGCCGCACTCAGGCGAGCCGGTGTATGGATTGCGGCGTTCCGTTTTGCCACTGGGCGTGTCCGGTGTCTAATGTTTGTCCTGAATGGCAGGACAGGCTTTTCAGGGGCGATTGGTACGGCGCGTGGGTTGCGCTTGAACACGAAAATCCGTTTCCGGAATTCACCGGGCGCGTGTGTCCCGCGCTCTGCGAGGCTGCCTGCGTACTCGGATCCAATGACGAGCCGGTCACCATCAGACAGAACGAATGTTCCATCATAGAAGAGGCGTTTGAAAGGGGGTATGTTACGCCGCGCCCCCCAAAGCTCCGGAATGGAAAATCGCTCGCCGTGGTCGGCGCCGGACCTGCCGGGCTTTCCGCCGCGTATTTCCTGAACCGCGCCGGATTCTCGGTGACCGTGTACGAAGCGGATCGCAAGGCGGGCGGGTATCTGCGCTACGGCATCCCTGACTTCAAACTCGATAAAAGTTTTATTGACAGGCGCATCGCCATAATGGAAGAAGAGGGCGTTGTCTTCAAAACAAACACCCGCATCGGGTCCGGGCTTTTCGGGTTCGGCGCCACCGGCGTGGACGCCTCCATAGTCAATGCGAAAGACCTTGAGCGCGAATTCGACCTTGTACTTCTCACCATCGGCGCGCGTGAGGCGCGGGACATTGCCGTGCCGGGGCGTGAGTGCGCGGGCGTTGTGCAGGCGCTTGACTTTCTTTCCCTGCAAAACAGAACCATAGCCGGAGAAGAACACACCATGCAGCCCATTTCCGCGTACGGCAAACGGGTTGTGGTCATTGGCGGCGGCGACACCGGGTCAGACTGCGTGGGAACCAGCAACCGCCAGGGCGCGGTGAAAGTTACGCAGATCGAAGTGTTGCCCCAACCGCCGGAACACCGTCCGCCGGAAGAGCCGTGGCCCCTGTGGCCAAAACTGCTTAAAACGTCCAGTTCCCATCAGGAGGGCGGCGAGCGGCTGTGGTCAATCAATACCAAGTCGTTCATCAGCAAAAAGGGCGTGGGAGCGCCGCAAACAGTTGGCGCGGTTAAGGCATGCCGCGTTGATTGGCGCCTGAAGAACGGCAAGTGGGCGATGAGCGAAATCCCCAATTCCGACTTTGAAATCGGCGCTGATCTCGTGCTTTTGGCAATGGGCTTCACCCACGTGGCGCAGGAAGGCGTTGCCAAAGACCTCAACCTTGAGTTTGACGAGCGCGGCAATATCCGCACTGAGGGGAGTTTTCACACATCGAATCCCAAAGTCTGGGTTGCCGGAGACGCCCGTTCCGGCGCCAGCCTTGTGGTTCGCGCCATTGCGGACGGAAAAGCCGCAGCGCAGGCGATTGTAAGAAAACTCGGCGCGTAGATAACGGAGCCTTTTTCAATACAGGCGGTTCTAAACGCTTATGGAGCGATTCCGAACCGCCTGCCAGTATTTTTTTTGTAGCTATTCAGTCGCCTTAAGACAAAGATGCAAAGAATATGCGGAATTTAAGGAACGCGCCAGTTCCTTAAAACCACCCGCTTGAGGTTTGCGCAGAGTCTGTAATGGGGTGGACGTTTCGTTTCATGCCGCTCTTACGCTATGGGAAAGATGGTCATCCGCAATCTCGGCTCAGGGCAATACACCAAGGACTATTTTAACGAAAACCGGTAGACCATTTTTTATAGTACCCGGCGCGGAAATAGTTCTGGATATGGCCGGCGCCTACGGCGTACATAAGCGTCGTGACATTTTCAGAGGTTTGCCTTGCCGGTACCGCGCGGACGAAGCCGTATTGGAAGATGCGCGGTCCTATGTTCGCGCCGTCATTAATTTGCGCCTCTCTTAAAAAAAGCGCCCCTCCTGTCGTGATAGCCATATCGGAAATGATCTTCCCAAGCCGATCCGCTTGCTTGCCCACGCTCCCGGCGGCGAGCGCCAATCCGCTGCCCGGCGGGACACTCTTTGCCGAGCAGCCCATTGATGAACCGCGCAAGCGCGGCGGGGATCGCCCTTTCAGAATCAGGCGGAGCATCAAGCCGAACACTTGAAGCGTCTCCCGCTCCTTGTTGTCCGTCATGCGGATTCCCATATATGACAATACCACCACAAAAAACAGGCTTGACAACAGATTTCATGGGCTATAGACTGTCCGTTTATCGTGACGCCTTCAAGACCCTCGCGCTTGTTCGCCGCCCGCGCCGCTTGATGTCTAAACCGGGGTTTCCAGAACCTCCTATACTGGAGCCGCGGGCATCAAAACCCGTTTCCATCATTTTTTCCTCTAATAATTTTTCATCTTGCATGACCTGCAACCCTGCGGAACCGGATCATGTAATTCTATGAAACTCACAGGTAAGTGAAGGATGCGCCGGCCGGTGAGAGTCTCTCATCTATGCGTCAGACGACGGTCAAGTCTTTGTCAAAGGCGTAGGCATAGAGGGTATCCGCACACGGTAGGTTCCCGCATGCAGGGGAGGGATCGCGGCGATGACTTCAGACGGGTGGTTCGCCACAATGCCGGAGGGATCGACCTTCGCCTCGGCGCCGCCGCCTGCGGATGTGAAATACAAGACCGCTTCGCTTTTGTCTCCGGCTATTTTCAGCTTCGCGCCGGAGAGCTTCACCTCCCGTCAGGGCATGAGCGCCCCGTCCGGTTGACGAGGTGATGGCGGTTCCAGTTACAACGGCGGCGATTCTTTTGGGCTTCACCTGAGAGACGGCGGAGCGCAGCGCCATGACCGGGCGCAAGTTGATCTTGACTTTGCGCTTGCTGTGATCAAAAGGTTCGTCCGGGGCATCAAAGACGCCGGATATGCTGGGGAAGGCGTTGAAAACGCCCGGCGTTGACCGCGCCGCCTTCGGAGATGGTATCCGCAATGGCCTGTTTTTCCGCTTCAAGGACGGACGCGATGTCCGAGCGGGTGAGCGCCGCGCCGGTTTTTATAACGCGGACCATGATGTCGCTTGGGTGCGCAAGGTGACATTGACAACATAGGCGCGGAAGCGACCGGGTTTGTCTGTGAGTTTGCTGTCTTCCAATGTGTATTCTAACATGATAACTCCTATATAATCCGCTTTTAGCGGCGGTTTAATCGAAGGAGACGCCATCTTCTTTTCATCGGCGCCTGTGTCTGTCACCACTTATTTGTTAAAGTTTAATCTTACCGTTTTATAAAAAAATGAAGAACCCAGGAGCAAGCTCCTGGGTATCAAAGATTGCACTTTGAAATCTTTTCGTATGGTGGGGGAACAAATCCCCCACGCCCCCAGTTTTCCGTAGCAAGCTGCGGGGTATTAAACCAAAGGGGCTACGCCCCAAATAAAAGCGCCGGATCTGCTGGCGAGGCTTGAAAAGGCCGCGCCGTAAAGGGCGGGAACGCCGGAATGCTCCTCATGAAGCCCCCGGCAAGGCGGCGCGAAGGGGGACTATGCAGGATTGGAGAAGTTTGGCGCGTGACAAATGGGCGCGCGAGCGTCATGCGGCGACAGTGCCGAAACGCCGAAGGAAGGCGCTGTGTGGGAATGTTCGGCGGAAAGCGGGGGAAGTCCCGCGGGAATTATGCGGGCGAAAAGGGGTGTGGAAGCGTTGGAAGGGCGTGCGGGGCCGGAGCGTGTCCATGCGCGCCTGTCAGCGCCGCCGAAGCGCGGCGCGGCGGGGGCGGCGGGGCGCATGAAAGGGAAAAGCGCGATACGAATATATCGGGAAATGATTCAATGGAAAGGGAGGGCGAATAGGGATTTCTGGGCCCGTGGATATTATGCGAGTACGGCGGGATTAGATTGAGAAGAGGGCGAGAGAATATATCAAGAGCCAAGAGTGTCTTGGCAATGGGAGACAAGGCGCGTTAAATCTAGGCGGAGCTAAATTTTAATTTACAGCCCTCTTCAAGGGGGCTTCCTAAAGCCGCCGGCTCTGCCGGTGGATTATTACTGTAAATCTTATGAACTGGAGAAGAAAAAGAAAGCGTCAGCGGACAATCTTGTACCGCATTAGGGTCTGACAGCTCAAATGGTGTCTCCGCTTCTTTCGGCTTGTCTGACGCGGCAAGAGAAAAAGTTTCTTTCTTTTTTGCCATTTCCAAGACCTTTACATTATACCGGCTTCCATTGTCTTTACCGTATGGAGATATAGTTACGGAACAATCCCTGTATTCTGTATTGACGGACTTTGGTACGGTTATAGTATAATCATTACTCTTTTCTTCCCCGCAAGCGGATATGTGCACCGAACATTTTTGGGGAGAGATGGTTTTACTTCTTTTTCCGGACCTGTATAATCACACAGATCGAATCCTTGCGGAAATTCAATCGTAAAATCAATTTTATTGCAAAAAACCGCCGCTGGAAACCGTTTGCCTTTCACCCGCCCATTGAGGCGACGGGTCTGGAAGCGGCGTTCCAGCGCGGCCCGGCAAGACGGCGATGACCGCCGGCAACAGCGCATCCGCGAAAACCTCCAGAATTCATTCTTTCTTCATCGTCATGTTCATCATTTTATCCTTAAATCAGTTGTTGTTAAACCTCAACGCCCAACGGACGCTTTTATGCGGTGAGACGCGGGTAGGCTTGGCGTACGCCGCTTGTTTCGCCAAAATACACTGAGGAAAACCGCGTCGGCGCCCGCAGCGGCTCTGTTTGAGAAACTCTGCGCCGTCGGATGCGGCGCGTCTGCCGCGCAATGCGTGGGCATTATCGAATGGGACGGGGTCTCTGTCGAGGGCTTCCTGACCGGATACGGCGCCTATCCGCGTCGCAGTTCCGGCCCACTGGTCAGATACCGTGTCTTGAGGATACGATTGACACTATTTCCGTTGATGTTTAATTCCGTCCTCGCTTTTCATACGCGGCTCCTCCGCCTCGCCTTCCACTTGACATTCTTTTCTTTTTTCTTCATTATACACTAAATATGAAAAGCATGGAGTTATCAAGAACGTACCTTGAAGGCTTGACAACGGAAGAATTGATTGTTTTGGCGGATCGCTTTGATATTGAAGTCCCGCCTGATTTGGCATGGAGCTTTATTGTGGAAACTCTGCTGGATATCAACCCGGTGGAAAGTTCTGAAAGCGTGGAACATCTAGATTATCTGGCGCAACAAGAAATGCTGGAGGAAGGCGCGTTAGATGATGCGGAGTCATGTGACATGGCGGCAAGCGGCGCCGCGCCTTTGCCGGAGCAGTACAACATTTCTTTTGTTGACATTTTGATCCGGGACCCGTTGTGGGTCTATGTGTTTTGGGAGATCAAAAGCCATGAAAAAGAAGCGTTCGAGACCAGAAATGGCTTTAACGGCTATTATTTGAAAATATGCCCGGTGGAAGACAGCAGGAAAGCGTTTACCGTCCATGTACGCTCGGCGGACACCGCATGGTATGTGGGCATTCCTGATGGAGAAAGCAGTTATAAAGTGGAATTGTGCGTATCAGCGAGCAAGAAAGAAATCGTGATAGCCTCTTCCGGTGTGTTCACCATGCCGGCGCTGTTTGATCTGGCGAAGAAGCGCGGCGCCTGTGCAAGTGGCGCTTCGCTCAACAACGCGGATCCTTTTAATCCTTTGCATGTTTTGTCGGGAATAAACGACTTTACCATACTCCGCAACAGGGAGCGTATTGTCCAGTGAACAACCGGACTGTCATTTCCATCCTTATAAACGCCCATATACCTTGGGTTATAAATGATCCGGCGCATGAAAAATCGGTTTTTGAGAGCATATCGGAAACCTATCTTCCTTTATTGGAAGTTTTTGATCGACTTGATGCGGATCATATCCCGTTCCACCTGGGGCTTTCGATTTCGCCCGCTCTGTGCTGTCTGTTGTCCGAAACGCGCATGCAGATGCGGTGTCTTGATTATATGTCCGCGCGAATCGAATTCGGGCGGAAGGAAGTGGAGCGCACCTCATTTTTGCATGAAGAGTCCAGGGAACAAGCGCAAAGGCTTGCGAAATGGTATTATGACGAGGCGATAGAGCGGCAGATACAGTTTTCAGAGCGATATGAAAGAAACATCCTGAAAGTATTTCACTATTATCAAAAGAAGGGAAACCTTGAGTTGCTCGCAACCGCGGCGACGCATGCGTTTCTGCCTTTATACGTGTCGAAGCGCGAAACTATTCAAGCCCAGATTGAAACTGCGGTCAGCGCGTTCCGCATCCATTTTGGCAAGCATCCGATAGGGTTTTATCTGCCAGAGCTTGGGTGGATGCCTGAAATAGACGCTTTTATTAGGGCGTACAACTTTGGCTATACGATTTGCGACTCTCACGCCCTTGTTTTGGGGAAACCCTCCGCGACAAAAGGCTCGTTCTATCCGGTTAAAACCCCGGCGGGCGTTTGTGTTATGGCGCGGGATTTTTACGCGACGCGAGCTATTGTGGGCGAGAAGGGCTTTTCATGCGCGCAAGAGTACCGCGACAACCGGAGGGACGCTGGTTTTGAGTTGCCCCGCGAGGCGCTCGCCTCTTTTATTGGAAAATCTTCCTGCCGCCAGGCGACCGGATACAAGTACTGGTCGAATGGGAAGACGCCATACGATCCTGAAAAGGCTTTTGAACAAGCGAAGGCTCATGCGCGGGAATTTCTGGATGCGCAGTCCGCCCGGTTGCGCGAGGCTTCAAACTACATGAAGGAGGAGCCGCTCTGTCTGTGCGCAGTTGACGCGGACAGCCTGGGGCGTTTTTGGCGCGAAGGGACGCTGTTTCTGGAAGCGCTATTCAGAGAAGCGGTTCATTCCGGCGTTCACTGTGTAAGTCCGGGCGAATATCTATACGATCAGGATGGTTCCCTGCTTGAAACCGTGGTTCCTTCGTTCTCGTCTTCCGGTGTGAATGGATATGCCGAGACATGGCTCGATTCGTCCAATGACTGGATGTACCGGCATATTGAGCGGGCTGTTGAGCGCATGACTGAGCTTGCGGAGCGGTTTCCCAATGAATCGGGCATAAAAGAGCGCGCCTTGAACCAGGCGGCGCGAGAATTGTTGCTTGCGCAGGATTCTTGCCTGTCGAAACGCATTTATTACCAAGAGAACGCCGGCTACAACGCTAGAGAGATCGAAAACGGCTTGCGAAATTTCACCACGATTTATGAATCTCTTGGCTCAAGCCATATCAGCACCGACTGGCTCACCAGACTGGAGCGCGCTCATCATATTTTCCCCTACATCAATTACCGCGCTTTTAGAAAAAAAAGGTGACGACGGCAATGGAAAACAACTGTTCTTGTTCGCTCTCCCGCTTTTTTTATGACAACGCCGGTTTTCTTTCAAAAATCGGGTTTCTCGAAAGAAAGAACGATGGGGATCCGGTTGTAACCGGTTTGGAATACGATTCCCGCGCCATAGAAAAAGGCGGTTTGTATTTCGCCCTTCCGGGCGTACATACAGACGGACATCGTTTCATACCCCAAGCCGTTAAGCGGGGAGCTGCGGTCATTGTTCATCAACATGATGTGAATGCGGATGCAAAAGATGTCGTCTACATAAGGGTAAAAGACTCACGCTTCGCCATGAGCGGCATTGCCGACGCTTTTTACGGATCGCCTTCAAAAAAACTTGTGGTCATCGGGGTGACCGGAACTGAAGGCAAGTCAACAACGGTGCATCTCATCTGGCAGTTGTTGCGTCTTTGCGGCGAGAGGGCTGGTTTTATTTCCACGGTGCAGTACTGTACCGGCGACAGGGCGGAATGGAATCCCGAACACCAAACCACGCCGGAAGCGACCGTCATCCATAAAAGGCTTGCGGAGATGGTCAATAACCGGCTTGCATTCGCTGTGTTGGAAGCCAGCTCACACGGGCTTTCCCCCAAAACCAACCGGCTGGGCGACGTCGCCTTTGATGTCGCTGTCATGTCCAACGTCACTCACGAACACTTGGAATTTCACGGCACATGGGAACAGTACCGCGATGACAAAGCCCGTTTGTTCCGCGCTCTGGACGCAGTTTCCTCGACTTCTTGGCAGAAACGCTTTGACAACGGCGCCGCACATAGCGCGCCGCCTAGGTTCGGCGTTGTCAACGGCGATGACAAAAGCGCGTCCTATTTCGTGTCCGTTACGCAAAAACCAGTTTTTGCGTACACAGAAGGCGCTATTGACGCTGACGCGCGGCTTATGTATATAGAAAGCGCGTCCGGCGGCAATGAGTACGCTATTTTAGATAAAAAAACAAACCGCATTGTCTCTATTAAAGACAATCTGCCGGGCGCGTTCAACGCGAGAAACGTCATGGCAAGCATCTTGTGCGTGTCGAATCTGCTCTCTATGCCTATCGCTGAATTTGCCCCGCTGATTCCCGTACTCAAGCCCGTGCGCGGGCGCATGACTGCGGTTCAAAAAGGGCAGCCTTTTGAGGTTATCGTGGATTATGCGCACACGCCGTCTTCGTTTGAGACGATTTTCCCGCCCCTGCGGGTCCGGTATGACAAAACGGGCGCCCGCATTATCAGCGTCTTTGGATCCGCCGGCGACCGCGACACTCAAAAACGTCCTGAACAGGGGCGTATAGCCGCGCTCTACTCGGATATTATCGTGCTTGCCGATGAAGATCCCCGCAGTGAAGATCCCATGACCATACTTGAAGAAATAGCCGCCGGCATCTATACGGCCAAAAACAGCGCTTCCAGCGGGGCGATCCGGACCTGCCGCAACACCGGAGCGAGGGGCAGAGACCTCTTCCTCATTCCCGACCGTCCGTCCGCAATCAGGAAGGCTTTTTCGCTTGCGCGAGAAGGAGACGTAGTGGCGCTTCTGGGCAAGGGGCATGAAAATTCGATCATATACGCGCATGAAACGCGCCCATATGACGAGATAACGGAAGCGGAAAAGGCGTTGGAAGAAGCCGGCTATAAGGAAACGGCATGCAACTAAACGTAGGCATACTAGGCGCGACCGGATACGCCGGCGCGGAGTTGACGCGCATCTTGCTGGGACATCCACAGACAGCGGAGATCCACCTCTCTTCGGTCAGTTTTGAAGGGGAGTCCATTGAAGCGGTGTATCCCAATTTCTTGGGGAATACGGAAAAAATCATCGGGGGCTTGAAGAAAGCCGAAGACGTGATTGAATCCGCAGATGTAGTTTTCGCAAGCCTGCCCCATGGGGTGGGCGAGGATTTCGCCAAAACCTGCGTTGAAAAAAGCAAGGCTTTCATTGACTTGTCGGCTGATTTCCGGTTCGGCGCCGATGAGCCGACGTTTGCGGCGTGGTACGGCAAAGGCTACCGGCATCCCGAACTGCGGCGGCGCTCGGCGTACGGTCTTCCCGAACTCAACCGGGAAGCGGCGCGACGCCTCGCCGCTTCCGGCGCGGTGATTATCGGAAATCCAGGGTGTTACCCCACAGCCGCGACATTGGGCGCAATGCCGGCGTTGGCGCGAGATTTAGCCGGAAACGGCGCCATCATTGTAGACGCGGCTTCCGGCGTTACGGGCGGCGGGCGGGCGTCTGCGCGAGCCTACCATTACCCGGAGTGCGCGGACAATGTGTCGCCCTATAAAGTGGGTTGCCACCGGCACACGCCGGAAATCAGCCGCAATTTCGCCGCTATAAGCGGCGAAATCCGTCCGGTTATCTTTACGCCCCACCTTGCGCCGGTAAACCGGGGCATTTTGGCGACCATCTACATCCCGTTGGCGGATGCATACGCTCCGTCGCCGGCGCTCCCGCCGAAAGAAACCGCGCCCCGCCCTCCGTCAAAAGAAATCAGCGCAAACGCCGAAGAAATTCACGCCATCTACACCGAATTTTACAAGGGCGAGCCATTTGTACGCATCCTGCCTTTCGGCGCCGCAGCCTCAACAAACCAGGTGCGCCAGTCGAATTACTGTGATATTTCGATACATCTGGATCAGAGCGGCTCTACGCTCATCATAGCGAGCGCGATTGACAACATGGTGAAAGGCGCGGCTGGGCAAGCGGTGCAGAATATGAACATCATTTTTGGATTTGAAGAAAACGCCGGGCTTACGGCGATTCCGGCGTTGTTTTAACGCCTTACGCTTATAGCTTGTTATGTGCCATTTTCCCTGAATCTTTTGGAAAAATCATTGGCATATAACATTCCGGAGGAATTATGGAAAATGCCAAGAAATTATTCAAGAAAATCTTAAAGGTTATAGAATCAGTTATACCGATTCAATTCAAGAGGTTGATATGGAAAAATCGGTTTCATAAAAAAATATTATTTCCATATAAAAATGATCCTAATGTTTTTACAATAATCTATAATAACAACCTATGGGGTTCAGAGGAGTCTCGTTCCGGCGAAGGGTCTTGTGTAAATACAACTAAAATTATTCGGAAAATGCTGCCCGTGTTGTGGAAAGAATATGATATAAAAACTTTTCTGGATGTTCCTTGTGGCGATTATAATTGGATGAAAGAAGTAAAAAAAGATAATATAATTTATATTGGAGGTGATATTGTAAACGAACTGATAGAACAAAATAATCAAAAATACAAAACGGGAAATGTATCATTCAGGGTGCTTGATATAACCAAAGATGTTTTACCAACAGTAGACATGATATTCTGTAAAGACTGTTTACAGCACTTGTCTTATGAAGATGT
>JAIROG010000052.1 GCA_031257675.1 Treponema sp.
GCGCAACTTTACAAGGGACAAGAATTTTTGGAGGCGATCCACAAGGTATGATTAAATGACCAACCTCAAACAAAACCATAGTTGATGTAAAAAGCGTATCACGGGGCGAGAAGCGCGTCCGGGCGTATCTTGACGGCAAGAAGCTGGTCGAGGTCATACAGGCGGCGTTGGATTGCAAGAAAACGGTCGGCGAGGTGAAGGCGGCGATAGTGAGGGGGCGTGAGGTCTACAGCCTCTGGTTCGGGAGCGAAGCGGAAGGCGCGGTTCTGGAGGCGAAGGTTTTAGACGGAGAGTCGGCGTAGGAGGCGGGTCAAGCGGGGTCGGGCTGTTCGTTGGCGAGCATGCATGGCAAGCGCAAATTCCATGAGCATTTTCTGGTTTTTCGGGGATAGTTTTCTGTATATATCCATAAATTTGGCTTCTTCTTGAGAGGCTTCACTGATGAACATATTAAAATAGCCAAATATGCCGGCTTACGCTGTTTTTTATTATGAATTTGAATAGTTGCCATATCTTGCCTTTGATCTTGTTCCAAAGCGCAGATTACATTCTGGTTGGTTTTGGAACAAACTCATGTCACTAAGAGAGATGGCATGCGTCAACCAACGTGTCGCCGGCGCCGGTACGCGCCTGACGGGATTGCGATTCCTTAACGCATGGGTTATACTAGCCTCATAGACAAAGGAGGTTCGTATGCGGCGTTTTTTTTGCGCGGGGCTTTTCGCGCTATGCGCGGGAGGGCTTATGGCTCAAGCGGCAGGTGAGGGCGGGAAGCCGCCGCCCGCTTCAACTAAAGGGGAGACGGAGCTTGCCATTACGCGAATCGCGCTTTTCTCTTCTGGCGTGGGATTTTTTGAGCGCAACGGCAGGGTTTCCGGCGCGGCTTCAATCGCGACGCCTTTTAACGCCAATGTTATTGACGACGCCCTGAAATCCCTTGCCATTATTGATCCCGCGTCCTCGTCTATACAGGTGAATTACCCTTCGGAGTCCACTTTGGCGCGTACGTTGCGGAGCCTTTCCGTTGATTTAACCGAAAATCCAGATATTGCCAGTATACTTGGATCGTTGCGGGGCGCGGACATTGACATCTATGCGCCGGCTCTCATATCCGGGCGGATCATGGGCGTTGAGCGCCGGTTCGCAACGGCTGGCGGCAATGAACCGTACCTTTCGCTTTTTACTCCAGCCGGCATCAAAACTGTCGCGCTTAAAGACGTGTCGGGTTTTTCCTTCAAAGATGAGAACATAAACGCGGACATCAGCCACGCCCTCGACCTCATCATGGCGTCCCGCGCAACTGATACGCGGATACTTTCCATAACGTTAAGCGGGGAAAACGCGCAGGGCGAGCGTGAGGTGTCCTTGAGCTATGTGATTCCCGCTCCGGTGTGGAAGGTTTCGTACCGGCTTGACCTTTCCCATGACGATCCTCTGCTCCAGGGCTGGGCGATAGTTGACAATGACAGCGACATAGATTGGGAACAGGTGGAGCTTTCCCTTGTCACCGGGCGTCCGGTCTCCTTTATCCAGCGGTTGTATGCGCCCTACCATCTTGTGCGTCCGGTATTGCCCCTTGCCATTGCGGGCGTTGCGGAAGCCTCCGTCTATACTTCCGGCTGGGAAGAAGCGCCCGCCGCCGCGCCTCAGATGAATATGAAAATGGCTGCGGAAAGCCGGGCGCAAGAAGCTGATGATGCGGCGTACTCATTATCCGCAACGGCAGCCGCTCCCCGCGCGGCTCCAGCCGCCGGCGGCGCCGCGGCGCAGACTGCGGCAACCCAGGCTGCGGGCGATGTGTTTGAGTTTACCATAAAAAAACCGGTTTCGCTTGCCCGCCAGCGGAGCGCCATGCTTCCCCTGGTGGAGGCGCGTATACGGGCTGAAAAGACGCTTGTGTTCTCAGGCGAGAAAGCCATGAGAGGCGGACTCATCAACCCTTCCATCAGCGCTGAACTCACCAACACGACCGGCATGAAATTGCCGGCTGGTCCCATTACGGTGTACGACGGCGGGACATACGCCGGAGACGCGCTCATCAATTTCTTTCCTGAACATGAAAAACGGCTTATCTCCTATGGAGACGACCTCTCGGTGACAGGCGGCGTAACGTCCGCGTTTTCCCGCAACGTGGTGTCTGTGCAGATACGCCAGGGCGTTATGATCATCAACCGCAAGCAGGTCTACGAGAAAACCTATACTATCAAAAACGCCTCCGGCGAAGAGAAGCGGCTTGTCATTGAACACCCGGTTACCGGAGGCGCGGCGCTGGCTGACGGCATGCAATTCGACGAGCGCACGGACGCCGTGTACCGGTTTGCGCGGCGCGTGCCGGCTGGCGGCGCAATCTCGTTTGCCGTTACGGAAGAAGCGCCGGTTTCGGAGCGCATCGCCCTTAGCCAGATGAGGCTTGAATCCTTTGTGAGCTATGCGGCGGACAACGCGCTTCCTGAAGCCGCCCGCGCCGCTTTGCGGAAAGCCGTTGAGGTGAAGCGGAAAGCCGACGCCGCGCAGACCTTCCTTGGGGATTGTGAAAAAGAGCTTGCCCGCCTTGCCAACGAGCAAAACCGCATACGGCAGAACCTTACGGCAGCCGGCAGCCAGACGCCTCAGGGTCAGGAATACCTCAAGAAACTATCCGATTTGGATGCAAGCATTGACGAGCGGAACGCCATAATACAGGAAGCGAAAACAGCGGCGCAAAACGCGCAGGATGAGTACGACGCCTATATTGCGGGATTGTCATTGTAGGCGCTTTTTGGCATGGATGAATTATGGTTGAAATAAAAGCCGCGCAAGATGACGAGCAGAGGCGGCTCGACCGTATTTTGCGGAAATTTTCTCCTGACACGCCGCTGTCGCGCATTTACACTCTTTTGCGCAAGGGGCGTATTCTTATAAACGGGAAAAAAGCCGGCGCAGGGTGCGCGAGCCTGCGCGTCACGGCGGGAGATGTCATCGCCGTGCCGGACGAGTTGTCCGCGTTGCGGATTTCCGCAGCGCGAAACAGGGCAGGCGAGGCTTCCAACGTACCGCCGGATCTGCGCTCCCGCGTTGTTTTTGAGAACGACGATCTGCTTGTTGTAAACAAGAGCGCCGGCATGGTTGTTCATGGCGGCGCCTTTCCCCAAACGCAAAGCAACCTTGCGGACATGGTTGAATCGTATCTTGCCGGCGCGACGCCCCATTCGCTCTCATTCAAACCGGGGCCCCTGCACCGGCTCGATCAGCCTACAAGCGGGCTTGTCATGTTTTCAAAAAGCCTGGCCGGAGCGCGGCTTTTCACCGCGCTCATTCGGGATCGCAAGGTCGTGAAGCGTTACCTTGCGGTTGTTGACAGGCGCATTGAAAGAGCGGACGTGTGGCGGGACGATCTTGTGCGCAATAGCGCGCAATGCAAGACTTTCGCGGCCATAGGCAAAGACGCCCTTTCCCGCGGCTCCCAACAGGCGGAGACTTCTATTGAACCAATCGCCTCAAACGCCGCGTATTCGCTTGTTCTTCTGGAAATACATACCGGCAGAACCCATCAGATACGCTCGCAGGCGGCTCTGCGCGGCCATCCGTTAGCTGGCGACAAAAAGTACGGCGGCAGTTTCCTGAAAACCGGACTGTTGCTCCACGCGCATTCGCTTGCATTCCCGCCTGAAACCGGACTTCCCATCCTGACCGCGCCCCCGCCTCCCGCCTTCCGGCGATTTATAGAAGACGAGTTTCCGTCTTTGCGCCACACCTCCACGCCATATTTCTGAAAAAATAGTTGACAAGAATACAGGATATATGGTATAAGGAAGCGACATGAATTTCTATTTTTTATAGTTAGCCGGTAATAGCCAATAAAGCTGTTCCTCGAAAAATGCAAAGGGAGTTTCCGTTTGAAGGAATGGCATGCCTACGTTATTTTTATTATTGGGGTTAATTATGAAAAATATTCATGGAAGCGGACATGCGCTTAGTGATATTGCGAATGATCCTTTTGACTTTACTTTTAATGAAATTGCCGGCGCGGCCGGGGAACATGAAGCCAAGTCGTTGTATTCATTGTTGTATAAAAGCGGCGCCCTGAAAAAAGCGCATACAATATGGATAAAAGAGACAATGGGAGACGCGGATGCGAAAAAATACATTTTTGAATTATATGATGATAAATGTATAGAAACAGTCTGCATAAAGCGCAAAACCGGAACGACCGCCTGCGTCAGCAGTCAAGCCGGTTGTCCGGTGCGCTGCGTTTTTTGTGAGTCCGGCAGAAATGGGCTTGCAAGAAATCTAACCGCATCTGAAATGGTACAGCAAATTGTGTTTCTCAAGGAACCCATAAACAGGATTGTATTTATGGGCATGGGAGAGCCTTTGTACAATTATGACGCGGTAATAAAGGCGTTGCGTATCTTGCGCGACCGGAACGGGCTGGACTTTCCCACAGACGGCGTGACCATTTCAACGGTTGGCCCCATACGATTTTTGAAAAAATTGCGGGAGGAACACATGAAAATCCAGTTGGTCTTGTCATTGCATGCGACCGATCAAAAGACCAGGGATCGCCTCATGCCCGGAACGAGCGGTTATGCTATTAATGAAACAATTGAAGCGGCGCTCTCTTATTCAAAGCGGCATAATCGAAAATTGACAATCGCGTATTTAGTGTCGCCCGGCATAAATGACAGGCATATCGACATAAAACAACTGATTAAATGGTTTAAGCATGAACATGTAATGATAAATTTGCTGGAATACAACCAAACAAGCCGGCGTATATTCAAGAAAGCGGGCGGGAAAGACATTGAGCGGTTTAAAGACAGCTTGGAAAGTTGCGGACTTGAAGTGAATATAAGGGCGCGCCGCGCGGACAAGTTCAAACGGACGGCGGTGGCGCAGGTTGTCTGTTTTCCCGGAAACTCTCCGGCGCCCTTTCACACGCCGCTCGCAAGCCGCTAACTCGCCTCTCTCTGAGGCGGCTGGAGCTTAGTCTTCATGAATTTCTGGTTATCGCGTCATTTTAGAAGGCAAGGTTGTCCACAACGTATTTCAAAACATCCGCCATTACGCCGGCGTATCCCTCGCCCGGCGCCTTGTATATGGCTAAACATTCCGGCATGACGCGGATCGTTACCGCAGGTTGGAATGCGCGGGTGTGACGCCCGCCCTGAAGGCCGGGGTAGTTCATTGCGCCGCGACTCCCGCGCCATCGCCTCCGGCGTAGACGCGGGCTTTCGGTTCGGCAATGTCCAGCGCTTGCCCTTTTTCTCTTTATCCCGCACAATGCCTGTATGCCGAATCCATACGATGAAAACGACCAAGCTTTTCTTTTTGACGATTTGCCGCCCTCCGCGCCGCCGAAACCAGCCGCGCCGAAAACCGCGACATGGAACCTGTGGCATGGATGCCTTAAATACAGCGAAGGCTGTAGAAATTGCTACGTGTACCGGGGGGACGAAAAATGGGGGCGGGACAGCCGCGTCGTACAGAAAACCGCCCAATTCAATATGCCGCTTGAGCGCTACGCGAACGGCGCGTATAAGAATCCTTCCGGCTCTCTGTTTTGGACATGCTTTAGTTCCGACTTTTTTCTGGCGGACAGCGGGGCGGACAAGTGGCGGCAGGAAGCGTGGCGCATCATCAGGGAGCGGAAGGATTGCGCGTTTTTCATTATTACAAAAAGGATTTTACGGTTTTGGGAATGCATTCCCGATGATTGGGGCGCCGGCTACGAGAATGTGACCATTGGGGTTACCTGTGAAAACCAGCGCCGCGCCGAAGAGCGGCTCCCGTTTTTCAAGGATTTGCCCATAGCGCGCAAGGTGTTCATACACGAACCCCTGCTTTCGCCGCTTGACATTTCCGCCTGCCTGTTTCCCGGCGTGGAAAAGGTCATTGCCGGCGGGGAATCCGGCGAAAACGCCCGCGCCTGCCGCTACGAGTGGTTTTTGTCGCTGCGCGGGCAGTGCGAAGCCGCGGGCATCCCTTTTGTTTTCAAACAGACCGGAGCGCGGTTCATAAAAGACGGCAAACTCTACAATATTCCCCGTCGTCTCCAGCGTGTGCAGGCGGATAAGGCGGGCGTCAATTATACGCCATAGCAGGACGCGCAGGCGCTAGACTAGACCCTAAAATTTGTAGTATGGTCAAAGACCGCCGGCATAGCCGGCGGCTTGAGGAAACCCCCTTTAAGGGGGCTAAAAATTTCAGCCTTCTCCGAAATCTAGAGAAGCCCGCTCTCCCTTTTCCAACTTTTTCTGGCTATGTATTCCCGAATTTAGTTTTCATCCAATCCAACAGCGCTCACACAGTAACTCTGGCTCCAGAAGTTTTTGTTCGTAAACCCCTTTGCCTCCCGTTCCGCCTCTTCTTTGCGCATCCGAATCGCGCTTTTCCCTTATTTATGTCAATCTGGAAGAAACAGATGTCTGTTGGCCCGCGCCGCATGACAGTTATGAACCTGAAGAGACAGAATTGGCGCAATCGTTGGCGCGGCCCGGCGACGTAGTGTTGGATATAGGCGCGAATATTGGTTATTATTCATTGCTTATGGCGTATATTGTTGGAAATGGTTCCGGGAAGGGGACTTTGAGCCTATGCCTTTTCTCAGCGAGCGTTTTGAAAAATCAATTTTTGAGAATGGTTATAAAAATATCAGACCGTATAAATTCGCGTTGTCTAATGGGGACGGCGCTTTTGAGATGGCATATCAGCCAAACGCGAAAAATGCTGAAGGATCATTTCTAAATACGTCCCATGAAAAACTGCAAGCCCATACTACAATCACTGTGAAGACCGTTGCGTTGGACAGTTTGAATTTTGAAAAACCGGCGGCGTTCCATAAAATGGACGCGGATGGGCGGGGAACCCGATCTTGGAGGGCGGCAAATCTTTTTTTTAAGACAATGCGTCCAAAAATACTGATGGAAGCGCATCCATGTCAATTAAAACGAGTTTCCAATGTTTCCGCCAACGGCTTTATAAACCATTTGAACGAGATCGGCTATGATTGTTACGCGGTTTCCGATCCAAAAAAGTGAAAATCTGGGATGGAGAAACATTCGGCAATGCATTGTGTCTTCCCAAATAGTGGATTTGTTCAACAACCCGGTTGGTTGTCTCACAAATCTGCCCGTTTTTTAGCGGAAGTTGTTCAATAACTGAAGTTATTGAACAACTCTAGTATAAAAAGCGGGCTTTAGATCGCTGAAAGCCGGAGGCAAAATGAGCGCCTGCGGTTCGCGTTTTGACTCCGGATCATTCAGTGTTTTCCTCGTCATGGAACATCGCTTCCGTTCGATCTCTCTTGTCCAAAATTATATATATAATTACTATATACACTATGGACAGGCCGCCATAAGGCGGCGGAGACATAATGGAGGCGCTTCATTCATGCAGTACCGTTTAGACAAAAAAACCGGCGACAAACTGTCGGTCTTAGGCTTCGGCTGTATGCGTTTCCCAAGAAACGCTGCGGTTGTTGAAACCATGATCATGACCGCCATCGAAAAGGGCGTAAACTATTTCGATACGGCCTACCTATATCCGGGCAGCGAAGAAATGCTCGGAAGCGTTCTTGAAAAACACGGCGTTCGGAACAAAGTCTTTATAGCGACCAAACTCCCGCTTGTCTATGTCAAAACCGCCGCTGATTTTGACAAATTCTTCAATCAGGGACTCCAGCGGCTGCGCACCGGTACGATTGACTATTACCTCATGCACATGCTTACCAACGAGGATCAGTGGCGGACGCTCTGTTCCCTGGGCATTGAAGACTGGATAGCCGAAAAAAAGAAATCCGGGCAGATCCGGCGGATCGGTTTTTCCTTTCACGGCTCTCAAAGCGAATTCCTGAAACTGCTTGACGATTATCCGTGGGAATTCTGCCAGATTCAGTACAACTATTCTGATGAAAATTTTCAGGCGGGAACCGTAGGTTTGAAAAAAGCCGCTGAAAAAGGCATGCCCGTCATCATCATGGAACCGCTTCTTGGCGGGAAACTCGCGGTCGGGCCTCCACGCGGACTTCCCGGCGAGGCGGTTGACCTGTTCAAGAGAGCGAATCCGGCGCTGTCCCCCGCGCTCTGGGGGCTTAAATGGGTGTGGGATCACGAGGAGGCGACCGTAACGCTTTCCGGCATGAGCGAACCCAAACAAGTTGAAGAGAACATCGGCTTTACGGATGCGTGTCCCCCGCATTGTATAACGGAAGCCGAAAGGGAAACCTTCAATAAGGTGCGGGAGATTTTCGCTAAATCGTACAAAATTCATTGTACAGGTTGCAATTACTGTATGCCCTGTCCTAAGGGCGTCAATATTCCCGGATGTTTTGCCGCGTACAACACGCGGCGCGCGATGGGCTTGTTTTCAGGCATGCAACAATATATAACCAGTACTACGCCGACTTCCGAGCGGCATGCAAGCCCCAGCCTCTGCGTCAAGTGCGGCACATGCGAAAAGCGTTGCCCGCAGCATATTCCTATTATAGACAACCTTGCTATGGTCAGAAAGGAGATGGAGCCGCTCCTCTTCCGTGTGATCATTGCGGCGGCAAGAAAATTTCTGGGGCGGGGAAAGAAGCCGAAGAAACCGGCGTGAGCGGAGCGAAGCGGCGCAGGATACGCTGGTTTTTGCGGAAGAGTCCGCGTCATTCGATGGGCGTAAAAAGGAATTTGGCAGTGGTCGCAAAGAAAATGTGTTGTCCGTCGGGACCGGGCATTGAAAGATTTCTTTTCCGGTCGCCGTTTCTTTCAATTTCACGACACGCCGGATACCGCCCATATTCGCAACAGTTCATATCATAGAATGAAACAAGTATTTATACAGTGACGCAGGCAAATTTCCGGCGTCACTGTATATGTTAAAAAGTAACTCTGACAAGCGCCGCTAAATTGGCATGAAGCGGCTGGCGGTATGTATGCGGGCCGCTTCAAATTTCGGCGGCGCGTTGCGGTCTATGGCTCTTGCGACGCTTCCGCTCCATCCGCCTGAACATTTGCCGAAAGTCGTTATCATTGACGAACCGGATAAAGAAGCTGTAACGCGCCGGCGGCTTGCAAGCCTAACCCCGGCTGAAAAGCGGTTTTTTTTATAAAGTTGAGGCGTCCTGTCCGCGCATTTCAAAGTCTCTAAAGAACATTCGCTGAATATGCTCATGACATATAACCATGCCGATACAACGCCTTGAAAAGGGCTAATTCGCGGCGGCAAGGAAAAAGCTGGATGCGCAAATCGGCGAGGACAGGACAATGGCGCCGCGTGTATTTCAATACAGCTTCGCGGGAGAGCACCTGAAATTCCGCAAGGAGTTGAAAGAAAATGGAGGCGACAGCGAAAAGCGCAAGGAAAATAGCCGCGCGGCTGGAAAAACGCCGCCAGAATTGGATGCAACGGTTGAGCCGGGCCGCGCGCAAGGGTATATAAGCGGGGAAGACAGGATAATGGATACAGAGACGTATGCGCCGCGGTTGAGGAGGCTTATATGAAGCTGGAAGAACTTGACAACTCCCCATGCCTAAAGGCAGGGGATTCTTAGTTCGACGTCCGCAGCCTGCGCGAGCGAGGTCTTACATGGACTCCCCAAGCGTTGGGTTCGGGCGTATCCCGCCCTACCGCGCAGAACTTACGCCGACAGGCGCAAGCCCTCGTGAAGGATGTTTATGGCGGCGTTGCCGTCCCTGTCGTGGATCGCGCCGCACTTGGGGCAAGTCCACTCCCTGACGGACAAGTCTTTCGTCCCCGTCCACTTAAACCCACACTCAGAGCAAGTCTGACTGCTCGCAAAGAACGTCCCGACTTTTACGACCTGTTTCCCGTACCACGCCGCCTTGCACTCCAACTGCCGCGCAAACTCGCCCCACGACGCGTCCGTTATGGACTTCGCGAGCTTATGATTGCGCAGCATCTTCTTTACACGGAGGTCTTCCAATGCTATCAGGCCGTAGCTTCTCACGAGGTCGGTCGTCAGCTTGCGCAGCGCGTCATTCCGTTGATTCGCAACCCGTTCATGTACGCGAGCCACCCTCACGCGCTGCTTCTCGCGGTTCCGGCTGCCCTTTTGTTTTCGGGACAGCCGGCGGCTTTCGCGGGCGAGCTTGCGCTGTGATTGCGCGTACCGCTTAGGATTGGCGTACTCCGTTCCGTCCGACGTGACGGCAAGCGTCTTGACACCGAGGGCTACGCCGACGATCGCGCCCGTTGCGGGAAGCGGCTCAATCTCAACGTCCGTACAGCAGATGGAAACAAAGTATTTGCCGCTTGGGTTGCGGGATATTGTTGCGGAAAGTATGCGCCCTTCGACGTGTTTGGACACACGGCATTTCACAAAACCCACCTTCGGCAGTTGCGCGGCTTTTTCAAGCGCCTTAATGTTTGTGCCGACGCATTTGCTCTTATAGCTTTGCCGATTGTCACGCTTGCTCTTGAAGCGCGGATATCCGGGCGCGCCGCCCTGCTTGACGCGCCGGAAGAAGTTCTGATAGGCGGCATCCAAATCCCGCAACGACGACTGCAATGCCGTGGAGTCGGCTTTCCGCAGTCATTCAATCTCGTGTTTAAGTTGCGTCATGTCGTTTGCGCAAGCGACGTGGTTCAGGGTTTCTCCGCTGCTGATGTACGCTTCTTTGCGCTTTGCGAGGTATCGGTTCCATACATACCGACAGCATCCGAATGTGCGCCGTATCTGTGTTTCCTACGCGGCGTTTGGATATATGCGGAATTTATATGAGTATTCCACGTTTAATCACCACACTTTAGGAGGATATCTATGTTTCAAGTGTACCACAAATCCAGCCGCGTTTCAATACATACAAAACGGGAGAACAAGGAGCGCTTATATCCCCATATCTGAAGAGGGGTTTTACGGCGCATCGGATAAAGCCGCGTTGGAAAGAGCGTTTGAAAGAAGGGCGGAGACGCGGAATCAGGCGTTGGCGCCCCTCCTTCTCGCGGCTTTCTACGAGACGTATACCCGCAGGAAAGTTGGTTTGGGGCGATAGGGAATATTACCGATTTTACGATCGTAAGGAATATAGTACTTTCTCTATATAACACTCAAGGAAATAAAAAGTAATATGAAAACAATAGCGGGAATAGACATGGGAACTCAGAGCGTCAAGATGGCGCTCTACGACTGGGAAGCGCGCAGGACCGCTTCAAATGTGGAAAAATATTTTGCCTCTCTTCCCGCCGCTGGTAAAAACAGCATAGCGGCAACCGGAATTTCAGGTCATCAGCATGAATTTGCGCCGCTTGATGTGTCGCCGTCTTTTATGGCTTCCGGCGAACCGAATGGCTTTAACACCATGAAAGAGATATGGCGCGTGAATAGACGCGCCGCCGTCGCGCGCGCGGTTGTAAGATTACCCCCCCCCCCCCATATTGTCTTGAAGCGACCTCTTATACACAAAAGAATAACAATCAGCATATGCGCGCGCCGAAACGCGCCGCCGAAAACACGCGGCGAAACAAACGCAGCTTTTCCTTTCATTTTTTCTCATCACTAGGGTTCCTTTCGGCTTCATCCGTCCGCGTGGCGGGCGGTTTAGCGGCGTGGCGCGGCCATGCCTATATACATTTTAGAATCTTTGGAAGATCAATCCAGAGAGCGGAGGAAGTTTTATGAAGAAAACATGGCTGTTTTTAACGGTCGTATTGGCTTTCGGTATGACCATGATTGGCTGCGGCGGCGGAGGAGAAGGCGGCGGTGAGCATGAACCGTTTACCTTCTCGTATGAGGGCGATATTTCGTTGGCAAGAAACACATGGGATACGACAAAAGCTAACAATCAAGCGGTTCTGGAAGGAACGATTGCCAATTCAATTGAGAATGGCAAAAGCTATGAAATCCACATTACAGGCACACTGTCTCATGACGCTTATATTCAGGCGGTGCTGGTGGATAATGCCGGCAGCAACTGGAATGTATTGAGTGATTATAAGGCGGAGGATAGCGAAATCCCTGTGGATGGCGATGAAGGAAAATTCGTGCCTAAAATTTTTCAGGCGGGAACCATTGATACAACAATAGTGGTAACGGCGACCGCCGCAGGCGGCAGTACGGCCGCTGGCAACAAGGTTGTGGTACAAGCGCTTAAACCCGATTCCACCGACGCTACTGATGACAGAAGCATTGCACAGACCGTTATCATTACAGGCGCGAAGGTTACGGTAGCCGAAAAAGAGGGCGATGACACCGATGATGATGACGATGATGTCACAAGCAATATTCCTGAAGACGCTGTCAAAATTTGGGACGCCGCTGATGGAAGTATTGGCGATTGGAGCGGCGGCGACGGCATTGCCACTTTAACGGACGGCGTATTAAGATTGGAGCAAAGCGGCGTCTATTCGACGCTTACCTTGACGATTGATCCTGCGTTAAATGTAAGTGGCAAAATATTCGCTGTGCTTATGAAAGCGAATGGCGGGACGGACGGCGGCGCATTAAAATTCACCCTTGCCAGCGACAATACACCGGGAGAAGGCGGAGATGGTGAGACTGGCGGCGCGGCGAGTGAATATAGTGTCAGCGAGAACAACACCGCGTTGTTGCCGAATGACGGCGACGCCTTCAAAGAATATTCAGTTGAGTTGAGCAGTTTCTGGCACGCAAGCTGGTATTATACAACGGCGGCTGACTTTACCGCGATAGAAGCCTTGCGGATTGAACTGCAGACCGTTGATTACCCGATTGAAATAAAAGCCATTTATGTCAAATAAACTGGTTCTAAACATGAGCTAGAGGCAGGAAGGCGTTCTTCCTGACATGTAAAAAAATTCCGGCGGGAGCGCTCGTTAGGGCTTCTCCCGCGCGGAACGCTGTTTGTAGAGAATTTTTTTTAATTTATGGAGGATTTATATGAAAAAGCTGTTGATTGTAGGGACGGTTCTTTTTATCACGGCGGCCGCGGGGGCGTGGGCTCAAGCGGCGCAGCTTAAACTGCCGTATAACGACTGGGGGAGCGGAAACAACAACCAAGGGTCGCTTAAGAAGCAATTTTCCGCGCCCATAAAGACCGGCGACAAGTATCAAATACGACTCGCCGGCGTGGCGGACAGGGACATCCCCCTGTTGCAGGCGGTGCTGGTGGACAACGCGGCGCCCGCGTACTCGTGGAAAGTTCTTTCTGGGTATCCTATTGTAGGGAAAGACATAAAGAAAGACGCGCCGTTTGACATCACGTTTGAAATCACGGCGACCGGAGACGGCAAGGACATCAAGGCGGATCAATCGAATATGCTCAACATTATTGCGGCGGAAAAAGAAAACAAAGCGGCCTCAACGCGCACAATAACGATT
>JAIROG010000067.1 GCA_031257675.1 Treponema sp.
GCCGCCGTATTGTGGGAAGTGGAGGCGCGGGATTTTCTCGTCATGCCTGGCATTACCTGGACCAAGGACGATCTGTCCCTGGCATTTTCCGCCGGCATTTTCGGCGGGGACGAGGACGGCCAGTTCGGCCAGTTTCGGGACAACAGTTTCGTAAAGGCGGCAGTAACGTATACGTTTTGAAGTTTTTGAGGAACAAGCGGCTTCAGCGGATCCCGCCGGCGGACTACCGTCTGGAACCGCTGGACTGTAGTCTGGAAGCGTTAGACTAAAGTCTAAAAATGATAGACTATAGTCGTGTTGTCCAACAGCCGGGAAGCGTTCCCATTGCCCCGGGCCGGCGCTGCGGAAACGTTTATGGTCCGGTTTAGTCCCCCCATAACTGTGGAACCAAAACCGCCAAGGTGAAAATCATCTCCAACAGCGGCGGAAGTCAGGGGGAATTTATCTTCACTGTAACCGGGACGGCTGTTCAGCCAAGCGCGGAATCACGGTTAAGCGGTCTTACTTTTACCAAAGGAAAACTGGATCAACAGTTTCATGCGGATATCAAGAGTTATACACTGAAAATTGACGCGGCGGAAACCATTATTAGGGTAACGCCTGCCGCGCTTAACGCCAACATCACGAGCTTAACCGTAAATGGAAAAACTCGAAATTCAGGAAGCGCATCAGATATTATCCTTGCGTCTACTGACACGATTGCCATTGTAGTGACAGCAGAAAATGGAGACGTATCTTCCACTTACACCATTACGATACAACCTGTGGTCAATTATTCCGGCGTCGCCCTTTCCCAATTCTGGATTTCCAATATGGCAGGGGATGCTGAGGAAGATATAATCACCTTCATCAACAGCGGCGGCGATAACGTTTGGCTGTCATTGCCGGATTCCACCCAACTCAAATTCAAGCCGGTTTTGGTGAACAGCAACGCCACGGTAAAACTAAATGGCGCGGTCATTGCCCATATACCTATACTAACGGGTACAACCTCACGCCGGGATCGGCGACAACCACCTTCACGTTTACGATACTATCCGAAGACGGAGAGAACGAGCGGTCTTTTACGGCGCTGCGCCGTTACATGGAACCCAATGGGAAAAGGTAGGGATTTTCCTATAGGCGGCTCATCGGGTTTGTCTTATTACCCGGCAGAACATACAGCGGCGACGCATAATAACCAGTTCATTCTGATCAATCGCAACGCGGTCTTCGGCGCGACATGGACCAAACAGACAAATCCTTCATGGGGTGTCCGTCAGGGACACGCCAACGTGGTATATAACAATAAAGTATATGTCATGGGCGGCAGCTACAACGACGGAGCTTCCGAATGCCGGGATGTATGGAGTTCAACCGACGGCGTTGCATGGACACGGGAAACCGCGTCCGCCGAATGGACCGGGCGGAACGATCATACGGTAAACGCCAACAGCAAAGGCATGTGGCTTGTGGGCGGCAATGACGGGTATTTCAAGAATGACGTATGCTTTTCACCAGACGGCAAGACGTGGACCAAGTCGCTGGACGCCCCCTTTGAGGAACGGGCTTGCCATGCGGCGGTGGTACGGGGCGGCTATTTGTACGTGTTTGGCGGACAGAACGGCAGTTGGGAGGGTCCCAATTGCTTGATCGATATATGGCGCGTGTATATTGGAGAATAGAACATGAACCGCTTCCGGCCCGCCGTTTTTTGGTGGGCCGGAAGCGGGGTTTCAACTGCGGGGCTTGTCCCAATCGCGGACGCTCATTGGAATAGCAGTGTGAAAATATGTTGACAAAAGAAAAGCCGAGGTATAAGATGCAGCATGAGGAGAATGCAATGACATTGTTTATAATGATAAATCGAAACATGATGTTGTTGTTATGCGCGATCTTATTATATGGTTGCGTTTATAGAAAATCAGGCGGCGCAAATTTTAACAGGGATATAGCGGTGACGGCGCTGTCAGGAAACGTCTACATACGTATTTCTGGACGTATAAGCGAAGACGTATACGCTTATGATCCGAATGGTTATAAAGAGAGACTGAAAGAGGGCGTCTATGAAACAATGCCAATTGTCGCGCAAGGGACGGAGACAATCAATGAAACTATAATTCTCCACGAAGCCCAAACGTTTGCATACACCCTGACAGTCGCCGAAGTTGTTATTATGACCATTAGATCTATTGACGGCAATGACGCGCAATTAATTGTTTATGAATATGGAAAAAACAAGAAATATACAATAAACGGCAAGAATAAACTGGGACAAGTGATTTCTCTTAAAAATTAATTCTTTAAAATAGCAAGGATGATAAGAAATTGGGATGACGCTCCGCCCTAAAGACAGACTATAGGGCGGAGCGGGGCGGCGGACGATCAGTTATTTCAGACAGAGAGCCGCCAGCGCATCTGAGGTGAACCCAATATGCGCCGCGACTTTCTCGGCGGGACCCGATTCGCCGAAACGGTCTATAGAAAAAATATGTTCCGTTGATGTCCAGCGCTCCCAGCCGGATCGGACGCCCGCTTCGGCGACAACAATTTTTACGCAGCCGCATTCGCACTGCCCGCCCGGAATGATCGCGTCCTGAATCGCTTTTGGCTGCGATTCAAAGAGTCCGCGGCTTATCATTGAAACGACCTGAACCTTCTTTTCACTCTTTTCCTCAACCTTCTTCGCCGCCTCAAGCGCCAAACTCACTTCGGAACCAGTGGCAATGACAACCACATCGGGATTGTTTTCTTTTTTGACGATGTATGCGCCGGTGCGAATGGTGTTCCGCCAATCCGGATCGGCTTTTTCAAAGACCGCGATATTCTGCCGCGACAGGGCGAGCGCCGTTGGACCCGCGTTGTTTTCCAGCGCCATTTCCCACGCGACCGCGGTTTCTTCCGCATCAGCGGGGCGCAGTACGCGCACATTGGGAATAATGCGGAGGGACGCGAGGTGTTCCACCGGTTGATGAGTGGGTCCGTCTTCGCCTACATAAATGGAATCGTGGGTAAATACATAGATCACAGGCTGATTCATCAAGGCGGAAAGCCGGAGCGCGGGGCGCAGATAATCGGCAAAGACCATGAAGGTGGCGCAGTACGCCCTCAAGCCTCCGTGCAGCGTAATGCCGTTTGAGATCGCCGCCATAGCGAACTCGCGGATGCCAAAGTGAATGTACCGCCCTGTTCTGTCCACGACCGAGTAATCCGCCGCATTCGGAACCGTCGCGGGCAAGCCGACCGCGTTCGGGACCTTGAGGTCTGCGGACCCGCCTACAAGGAAGGGGTTCGCCGCGGCGGCCGCCCCAAGCGCCTTGGCGCCGGCGGCGCGGGTCGCAACCTTGTCTCCAACGCTGAAAGCGGGAAGCGCAGCCGGAAGCGGCTTGCCTGAAAAGAATATATCCCATTCGGCTTTCTTTTCGGGATTTTCTTTCGCCCACGCCTCAAAATCCGCTTCCCACGCCCTACGCGCCTGTTTCCATTCGCCCTGTTTTTTCTCAAAATAGGCGGCGGCTTCCGGCGCGACAAAGAAGTCCCCGCTTATGCCCAACGCGGCTTTCGCCGCCGCCAGCTCTTCCGCGCCGAGCGGGGCGCCGTGAATGTCAGCGGTGTTCTGCTTGTGGGGGGCGCCTTTCCCAATGATGGATTTCAGAATGATGAGGCTCGGCTTGGCGGTTTCCGACTTGGCTTTTTCAACCAGCGCGGCGATTTCCGCAAAATCGTACATGGAACCGCGCGACACCTGCCAGCCGTAGGCTTCGTAGCGTTTGGCGGCATCCTCGGTAAACGCCAAATCCGTGCTTCCGTCAATGGTGATCTTGTTGGAATCGTAGAATACGATGAGTTTTCCGAGTTGGAAATGACCGGCGAAGGAGCTTGCCTCTGCGGAAACGCCTTCCATAAGGCAACCGTCGCCCGCCAATACATAGGTGTAATGATCCACAACCGCGTGTTTTTCGGTGTTAAACCGCGCGGCCAACATGGTCTCCGCGACAGCCATGCCGACGGCGGTGGCGAACCCCTGTCCTAAAGGCCCGGTGGTGGTTTCTATGCCGCCCGCAAGCCCATATTCGGGATGGCCCGCGGCGTGGGAGCCTATTTGCCTGAATGTTTTAATGTCGTCAAGGCTGATGTCCTTATAGCCTGCAAGGTGCAGGAGGCTGTACAAGAACATAGAGCCGTGTCCCGCAGACAAGATGAAACGGTCGCGGTCGCGCCATGAGGGGCATGAAGGATCATGCTTGAGTATGTCCCCATAGAGAACGGCGCCCAATTCAGCCGCTCCAAGCGGCAACCCTGGATGCCCCGAATTTGCCTTTTGAATAGCGTCCATGCTTAACGCGCGTACGCTTAACGCTATCTTTTTCAATGCTTTTGTGTCCATAACAACCTCTTTACAAACATTTCATTTCTGAGCGAATCCCTTTGGCTTCATGGCGTTGGGATTGACGCGACAAGTGTATACTTCAATCTTGTTTTATTCAAGTTGTTATTGGAGGAGAGATGTTCATTTTGCTGAAAAAATTCGGGGTCGTCAGCCCCAGAACCCCCAGAAACGCCGCGCGGCGTTGAGCGGCGCCGCTACGGAGCCAGCGCTTCGCCTTCCACGCTCTTTTCCGAACCTCCTCCGGGGTTCGTCAACCCCGCCGTCCCGGCGGGGACGGGCGCGTCGAGGCTGGAACCGGTTAAACCCGGTGAAGACTCCCGCGAGTGTTGCCTCAATAAACGGATTATTTTTTTGTATTTCTCAACCAGAGGCGTTGCCGCGCCCTGTATTTCCCGCGCTTTGTATATTTGCGCCGCGCTCGCTCAATAAAAGCGACAGGTTTTCCAGTATGTTCGTTCCATCTTTTTCAAATACAAAACCAAGGTCATGTTTGTTATTATTTATGTCTATCCATGTCAACTTTGTACCGAAGCGCGCGGATGAATTCCTTTTTGTCAAAATAGAGTCCGTGTGTTTCCGCGAAATCCCGTGAAAACGGCTCAAGCGCGGTTTCCAAACTTTCACCTATAATTCTCCCCAATCCGCGCGCGTATGAAATTGCCATGCCGCCCTTTATCCATAACCGCCCCTCTTTTAAGGGGACTCTGGGTCTCCGGCTTTTCCATGTAATATTTCTATCGCGGGTCTTTTCAAAAGACCACGCCTTAAATCCGGCGGCAAACGCGTTTTCCAAGCCTTATATCAGCAGGAGGCGTACACGCCGTAAGGAGCGGAAGCGCCAATGACGAAACAAACAATGGAATCTTCTTTCATAAGCCGCCGTAGAGTGACGAATACGTCAGCCAAATC
>JAIROG010000075.1 GCA_031257675.1 Treponema sp.
CGCGACACTTCAACCGCCCCATCACGCTCGCTTGCGCCCGCTTTTGTCACCTTCATGGCATGAGGCGGTCCGCCGGCGTCAACACCAAGACGCAACTTTACTCCCGATATTTTTTCCCCAGCCTCATAGCCTTTTCCCCCAGCCGTATCTACGTTTTTCACGCTCTTTGAATCCTCTGTCACCATTGTTCTTTCCCCCTCCCGCCCGCGCGTTCACTCGCCGGGACGCCGCCGGTTCCTTCAAAATCCGCTCAAACGCGGAGCGTTCGCCCTTCGCATCCCGCCCCCCTCCATATCTGGCAACAGTAGTATACGATGTTCCATTTCGGAATATCCCGCGGAAGACCGCGCCATGCGCTTCCTTCTTTGAGAACCTACAAAATCGCGCGTAAAATGCCATACAAATTCCAGGTTCGCGGCCTCGCCTCTTTTCGCGCCGACCTCAACAGATATTCTATCCGCAAAAACCGATCCCGGCTCATGTCGCTCGGATACGCCACTCTCATACTGTTTCCTCTCCCTATTGGGTTCCTCCATTATCTAACTTTTTGCGAATCTTGTAAATATATTGAACACGACCTAACTTCTAAAGGTCAAGCAAAAGGTCAAGTTTTGCAGATAAACGGAGATAAACTTGACTAACCCTTTTCTATATTTTTTGCAAAATATAGAACACAAAAGAAAGGAGTTTTTTATTCGGAGCGGGCATTGTGATAGTGGGAACAGTCAACAGACGGCTTGACCGGAAGGATAGACGTAAGGGCGCTGAACATCCAAACAGTCCAAATTGTTACAGTGGCGCGGGAGCGTCTCTAAATCGCGCTTACACGCCGCCGCTCGCGCGGACGGCGGCGGCGCGGGTTCCCCCGCTGGTTTTGACGGCTCTCTGTCATTGCAAAAAGATACTCAATCGTTGCAAAGTAAAAAATCTTCCGCGCTTTTGTCTTGACAAAATCACAGAAAGATGTCATATATTAATAATGAGGTGATTCATGATAATAAAACCTATGGTTCGTAATAATATCTGTATCAACAGCCACCCTATAGGGTGCGAAATGGCGGTGAAACGGCAGATAGCGTATGTCAAGAACTGTTTTTCAAGAAATTCAGAGGTTGCGCCCGCATTGGCGCTTGTCATCGGCTGTTCAACAGGATACGGACTTGCAAGCCGCATAGCCGCAGCTTTCGGCTATGGAACCGCAACTATCGGGGTTTCGCTAGAGAAGCCCGCTTCCGAATCAAAACCAGGTACGCCCGGGTTCTACAATAACCTTGCATTTGACAAACACGTTGCGGAAATGGGGATCGTCTCGTCAACGCTGAACGGGGACGCCTTTTCCGATGAGATAAAGGCGCAGACCATACAAGCGGTCAAGGATGCCGCCGCAAAAGCCGGCGTAAAACCCCATATCGATCTGGTCATCTACTCGCTTGCGTCTCCGGCGCGCGTTGATCCCAAAACCGGCGTCATGTATAAATCGGTGATCAAGCCCATAGGCGGTCCCTATGCGGGAAGAACCGTTGATATGATGACCGGCAAGATATTCACGGCAGGCGCGGAAAGCGCAACCCAGGAAGAAATAGCCGCGACCATTAAGGTCATGGGCGGAGAAGATTGGGAGTTGTGGATAGATGCGCTTGAAAACGCCGGACTGCTCTCGCCGTCCGCCCGTACTGCGGCTTATACGTATATAGGTCCCGAACTCTCATGGGCTATTTACAAAAATGGAACTATCGGCAGGGCGAAAGAAGACCTTGAACGCGCATGCAAGGCGATAAACAGCCGTTTCCGCGAGAAAAACGGCGCGCAAACCATGAAAAGGGCGTTTGTCTCCGTGAATAAGGCGCTTGTGACCCGCGCCAGCGCGGTCATACCGGTTATTCCATTCTACGTGTCCTGCCTTTTCAAGGTTATGAAGGACAAGGGTTTGCACGAAGGTTGCATTGAGCAGATAACGCGGCTCTACCTCGATCGGCTTTATACGCCGGAAGCGGCTAGTGACCCTGACAAGACGCCGGTTGATGAGGCGGGGCGCATCCGCTTGGATGATCTTGAGATGCGCGATGATGTCCAAAGGGAAACGCTTGCCCTTATGAACGCTATTACCGAAGAAAATGTATGGACGGATACGGATGTAGCGGGTTTCAAACACGACTTTCTCGAAGCCCACGGCTTTGACGTTGAAGGCGTTGATTATGACGCCGATGCGCCGCTTCTGTTATATTAAGGAATATTATGGATAGCAAGCTGATATTGTCGTTGTTCGACAAATTTAACGAAGGCTCCGCCGCGGAGCTTGATTTTAACGATGGAACCGTCCATTTTACGCTCAAAAAGAAAGAAGCTGTCCAGTTGGACGCTGTTTCCGCGCATAGCGCATCGTATGACGCGGCGCGGACAGACGCCGCTCTCAAAAGCCTCCGGCTTGACACGCCAACGCCGCCGGCAGCCGCGTCTCAAGCGCCGGAATCTGCGGGCGAATCCGGCGCGTCAGGCGAAGTCATCACAAGCCCGATTGTGGCCACCTTCTACACATCCCCGGGACCGGATACGCCGCCCTTTGTTACGGCAGGCTCAAAAGTCAAGTCAGGCGACACCCTGTGCATCCTGGAGGCGATGAAGATGATGAACAAACTCGAAGCCGAATTCAACTGTGAAATTCTTGCGATAAAAGCCAAAAGCGGGGACATGGTTGAATACGGGCAGCCTCTTTTCGAAGTGAAACGGTTGTAGGGATAATGATAAACAAACTGCTAATCGCCAACCGTGGTGAAATCGCCGTCCGCATCATCAGGACATGCAAGGAGATGGGAATCAAAACTGTCGCTGTGTACTCGACTGCGGATAAAGGCGGCTTGCATACTCATTTGGCTGATGAAAGCGTGTGCATTGGACCCCCGGCTTCCAGAGACAGCTACCTGTCGCAGAGCAACCTGATTGCCGCCGCGCTGAAAACCAAGTGCGGCGCCGTTCATCCGGGCGTGGGGTTTTTGTCGGAAAACGCGGGCTTTGCGCGTTCCGTCCGTCAGGAAGGGCTTGTCTTCATAGGACCATCGCCTGAAGTCATCGAGATGCTCGGCGATAAGGTGAAGGCGCGGGCTGCCGCCGTGAAATTCGGGTTGCCGGTTACGCCCGGCACTCAAGACGCCGTTTTAGACAACGCGCTTGAAGCGGTGAAGGGCATCGGATTTCCGGTCATCATCAAGGCGGCGGCGGGCGGCGGCGGCAAAGGTATGCGCATTGTCAGGCGTGAAGCCGATCTTGAGGAAAACATCAGGATAGCGCGTTCCGAGTCGCTTGCCAATTTTGGCGATGAACGGGTGTTTATTGAACGCTACGTTGAGAACCCCCGTCATGTGGAGCTTCAAATACTCGCGGACGGCAAAGGGAAGGTGGCGGTTCTGGGAGAGCGGGACTGTTCCGTACAGAAAAACCATCAGAAACTTATTGAAGAAAGCCCGTCTCCGGGCGTAACGGATGCCATGCGCGATCACATGAAGACAGGCGCGGTGAATATGTTCCGCGAACTTGGCTATTGCGGCGCAGGCACCATTGAATTCCTTGTCGAAGGCGGCGTGTTCTATTTTATGGAAGTGAACGCCCGCGTACAGGTTGAGCATCCGGTGAGTGAATTTGTTTCCGGCGTTGACATTATCCGCCAGCAGATATTCGCCTGTACGGAAAACACGCTGGAAATTGACGGAGCGGATGTTGGCGGCGCCGACGGCGTACGACTTTCCGGCTGGGCGATAGAGTGCCGTATCAACGCCCTAAGTCCGGGTCGCGTCACGAAGCTGACGGTTCCGGGCGGCATAGGCGTACGGTTCGATACGTTTTTATCGGAAGGTTGCTTTGTGCCGCCGTACTATGATTCGATGGTTGGAAAACTGATCGTTCATGCGGCGAACCGCCAGCAGACGCTTGCCAAGATGGAACGCGCTCTGTCCGAATTGGTCATTGAAGGCATACGGACAAACCGGACGCAACAGGAGTATATCATTAAGGACAAAACCTTCCGTTCCGGTGTTTTCGATACGTCTTACTATGGGAGCATTGCGAAAGAGGTTGAATATGTCTAATGAAGAAATTGTAACGTGTCCAAATTGCAATACCGGGCAAAGCGGAACGGTTATTGACGAACATTTAAAGGTCTGCCCCTCGTGCGGGCGTCATTTTCGCATGGAACCGTTGGAACGCATCAAATACATTGCCGATGAAGGCAGTTTTGTTGAGTTTTCCGCGAATCTCCGCTCATTAAACCCGATTGAGCTTGTGGGTTACGAGGAAAAACTCTCCGAAGCCGAAGCGAAAGCCCAAATGAAGGACGCGGTCATCACCGGAACGTGTTTGATAGAAGGGAAACCGGCGGTTTTGGGGCTTATGTCATTCAATTTTATGGGCGGTTCAATGGGTTCTGTTGTCGGAGAAAAGGTAAGCCGCGCGTTGCGCAAGGGCATGGAAGAAAAACTGCCCGTGATCCTCTATACGACATCGGGCGGGGCGCGTATGCAGGAAGGCATTTTCAGCCTTATGCAAATGGCGAAGACTGCGGCTGCGGCTGCGGAGCTTGACGAAGCGCGAGTCCCTTTTTTCGTGGTGTTGTGCGATCCGACCACCGGCGGGGTAACCGCGTCGTTCGCCATGCTCGCTGACATCATCATCGCTGAGCCGGGTGCGCTCATCGGCTTTGCAGGTCCCCGCGTCATTGAGGGAACCATCAGGCAAAGCCTTCCGCAAGGATTCCAACGCGCCGAATTTCAGCAAGAAAAAGGGTTTGTGGATATTATCTCACCGAGAAAAGAACAGAAAAAACTGCTTTCAACGCTTATAGAGATGCACACGCAAAGAATATAGGCGCATCCCGTCGGCACAGCGGCGCGCCAGAGTGTTCGCCGCGACGTCGCCGTCGATCTCGCGTTGGCAACACTCTAGAAAATCATAACTCTGAAATAGCCGCCGCTTTCACGCAAAAAGTCGTTGCGCTTGAGATTGGCAAGCCGTTTTTTACTTCTGTCCAACCGTTTGTACGCTGGCAACGATAACGGGCGATTTGTAAAACACTTTCATCACGGCAAACGCATACTATAATATGAGCGAAATTGACGGATGCCATATTGAACAGCTTGTACTTGATAAAAATAGAGACCCCAGTAAAAATTTAAGAAATTATGGGAACATTACTATCCCCGTTTGTTAGTGTATACCCGCTCGTTCAGAGAAATAGCGGAGTCTGATCGCCAAGATGCGGTTTCGGATATTTTATTGAAGGTGTTTAAAAACCTGTATACGTACAAGCCGCTCTATTCAGTATCGACGTGGGTTTACCGTATAGCGCGGAATCATTTAATCGATCTATACAGAAGAAATAGAAAGAATCCTATAGTTTCTATAGAAGAGATGCCTGAACAGACTGCGATCAGCGAGGCAAGCGCCATCCGCTTTGTTGATGAATTCGTGCGAAACGACAGCATCGGACAGTGCAGGCAGTGTATAAAATCATTGGATAAAAAGAATCAGAGGATCGTTTTCTTTAGGCATTATGAAGGGCTTGCCTCAAAGGAAATTGCATTGATTGAAGGCATGTCCCATAACACTGTTCGGCAACGGCTAACGTTTATTAGAAGACATATCAGAAAATTATTAGGAGACGGCTATGAATATTGAGATAACAATCAAGCGCGCGTTTGAAAAGGAGATTGAACAATGCCAAACGCCCGAATATCCGGGCGTTGCTATTCCTGTACATACGAGAAAGCGTAAAAAAGAAGGCTACGGTTCTTTGCTTTTATGCCTTCTTATGACTTCGGCGCTTGCGTTGTTTTCCCTAAAAACAGGCAATTGTTCCCGCGCGAAAAACAAATAAAACCGTCAAACAGGTCAAAGGGCTGTTCGACGTGGAGGGAGAAGATGAATTCTGACATTTTGAGACAGTACAAAGAGGCGCTCGTGAAATACGACATTTCACAGAACAGGTCGAGCGGCGGCGTGGGCTATTCCGCCGCGGCCATAAGCCAATGGCGGCGCGGCGAATACACCGGAGACGAGG
>JAIROG010000122.1 GCA_031257675.1 Treponema sp.
GCCGTCGCTTTCCTGGCGCTTGCCAACAACTAATCACTGTATAAATCAAGTATGTCCCCACCCATACTCTTATAGTATTCTTTCCACCCCTTATGTCAACTATGCGTAACATGAGTTAAGAAGACATTGCCAAAACTTGAGCCGTCATTACATCCAACGCCTTTAGACGTAGACCCCTTGATTGCCGATTCCGGTAATAGTTCCGGCGCCAACTACATCGGAACATGGAAATTTTCCGATTGAAATAGCTGAATAATCGTCAACTTCACCGGACATTTGAAAATTTCACTTCTTACATATTGGGTCAAGAATCAGGCGGTCAACAACCGAAAACTTCATTGAATTAACCATCAATACGGCGAGTTCCTCCATATGAAATTTGCGTCAGACTGATCCTTATTGTTAGCTTATGACATGCCCGCGATGGCATTCTTGCGTTCTGAGGAATATTTAGCGAGATGACGTTGAACGTATTGTTAATGGCGGCGTCAAGCAAACTGTGGTCTGTAGTTCCAATCGATTCAATTGATTTTTTTAGCGCCATTTCACAAAGTCTCCAGTGACGTTAATGATATATACGCTGCGGCTTTCCAAAAACGCGCGGAACGGCAGTTTTTGGAAAGACCTTTGTCGTTATTAATTCATCGGGATTATACCCTCACGTATACCCTTTTCCTATAAATTATATTAACTGATTATTTATGAAACCCTTTGAAATATTTATTCGGAGAATAATCCAAATGCCATTGAATGCCTTAAAGAGCCTCTGGACAATGAGGGCAAACCATTATTATATATGAATAAATCGTTTGAAGACATATATTTTATATGTAATATAAAATCGTTGTTTGAACAAGTTTTGAGAGAAGCTGACAAAATAAAATCAGATGAAGCGGGCAATCGCAATCAAATATGGTTGAATGTGAGAAATATTCTTAGAAATAATATAAACCGTTAAAAATTGTTGAACTAAATGAACAAACTATAAGGATTGGCGGTGGAGAAGAGCCAATAATTACAGGCTATGACAACACGCCCGTTTTTTAGCGGAAGTTGTTCAATAACTGAAGTTATTGAACAACTCTATCGCTTGCTGGGATTAAAGAAACTCTAAAAAATCCAATTTCAGCAATGTCTGACCATGATGAAAAGGGACAGTCCGCAATGTCATATTTTAGATGTTATAATTATAAAAATGATAGAGGACAGATATGTAATAATCCTTTGAAAGTTGTCGCGTCAAAAAATATTGTAATAAGCGCGTGTTTTGTAGATTATGACAATATCAGGAGCTTAATATTAAATGGCGGAGAAATCCTAAAGCGGTGATGGGGTATTAAGCGAGTGACACTTTGTCGGAAAGCTCCGCCTCGTTTTTCCACTTGACGCTCCTGGGCATTGGCGGACTTGTACTCGGAGCCCGCCCATGACCGCTTGTATATTATTATAAGAAATAATTTGAAGATGTTCAAGAGGACTTTAAAAAAAGGAACTAAATATATTATGGATAAAGAAAGATTATTTGAGCGGATTTATCAAGAGCCATTGAGAGAATCCCAATTAGAAGAAGGCGTGTCATTTGGACATGACTTTATTTGGCGGGTTAATCAAAGAGAACGCGAAAGAGAAAAAAGACAGAATCTAGAACCTATGCTTTAAGACAAGAAGAATCAATAAATAAATTTATTGATGAGAAATTAGCGGAAGGCATGGATATAGATAGACTTGTCAATTGGGTGAAAGTTAAAATTCCCGGAGATCCGGAAAAAATAAGAGCTTATATTGAAAATAGAATGAAACAAAAACTTTAGTGAATTAAAAACCCTGCAGCCTGCTTCAATAAAGTCTCAAAGACTTCCGGGTTTTTCCTGTTGTTCTGTCTGAAACACATTTCGTCTATATAATTTTGCATATATTTCACAGAATAATGGCGGCGCGCGCCGATATATTCACGTTTTGCCAAACTCCAAAAACTTTCAATGCTGTTCGTATGGATTCCGTCCCCGGCGCTAAATTCACCGAGGGAATGATTCACAGTTACATGAAAACAATTATTTTTTGTTTTCTTATCAAGAATGTTATATCCGGTGAAATCATCACCGGCGACAGTCGTGTCTTTCTTGCGAACTTCATCCAGAACGGATAATAATTGTCTTCCCGAAAGTTTTTGCCCGTTTTCATTCGGCAAGGCGGCTTTGGCGAGAACTTTTTTAGAATTTCTTTCAGCCGCTCCGATCACGGGTGTTTTTGCGGTTCCCCGTCCTCGTTTTAGTTTTTCCTTTTATCCATTTTTAATCCCTATAGGGTTAATTTCCCGCCCTTCAGGGCGGGGATTCTTTATTGTTTTGTTTTCCCGGTTTCCCGCCGATATATGTTTCGTCAATCTCAACAAACACGCCAAAGGTTTGTTTCATTTCTTCATTTCCCACCGCCTCACGAATAAGTCTTGACATTCTCCACGCCGTCTTATAAGTAACGCCCAATTCTCTTTGAAGTTGACAGCCTGACATTCCTTTTTTATCGTTGATGATGAGATTATCGCATAAACCCAAAATCTCATATCCGTTTTTGATTTTCTGAATGTCAGGTCGGAAAACGGCGGGAACGAATTGTTGCGGTTTTTACAATGACAGGCTTTATCACGTTCACGGCAACGATACGCTTTTACCTTCGCCCCGCAATGCGGACAAGTTAACACATTGTTGTATCGAACCTGAATAAAATAATCTATAGCCGGCTCTTCAGTTGGAAACTTTCTGTTAAATTCAAAAAATGTCATTTTTTTAACCTCCGTCTTCTATATATTAACGAAGGTTATACAAGAACCTATTTTTAATTATTCAAACTATTGGGGTATACGTGAGGGTATAATCCCGCCGAATTTTAATTTAGCCCCCTTGAAGGGGGCTTCCTAAAGCCGCCGGCTCTGCCGGCGGATTATTACTTTATATTTACCCTGCCAACAAACTTTTGTATTGTTTACAACAATTAACGATCTGTTTACTCTCTCCTTCATTCATACGGGAACCTCTGGAAACCCCGGACGGGCTTCCAGAGGTTCCCTATACAATGAGATATTTATAATATCTTGTCAATATATTTTTGTCTCTATTTACCGTCCAATTTCAGCCCAAATTGCGCCTGCCTTTCTTTATCCGCAAACCTATTTAACGGTTCAAAACGGCGAGGCAAACAAAGCGGCGACCTTCAATGTCCCCCCAACAGGCTTGGCATTTACACTCCCGCAATCCAATTTTCCAGCAGTTTAAGTCCAGTCGCTCCTGATTTCTCAGGGTGAAACTGCACGGCGCACAGAGCGCTCCGTTCCACCGCGCTGCAATACGCAAGATAATAATCCGCTTCCGCGGCGACAACCGCATCATCGTCAGGAGCCGCATAAAAAGAATGTATATAGTAAAAAAAAGAATTTTCCGGCAACCCCTTAAAGAGCCGTGAGGAAGGGCGGGCTTTCGTGTTGTTCCAGCCAATTTGCGGAACCTTTCTGCCCGGAAACCGCCGCACCGTTCCAGAGACAACGGACAGCCCGGAAACCGCCGCGCCGTCAACTGGCGGCGCTTCTTCGGAGGCGTCAAATAAAAGCTGCAAACCTATGCATATTCCCAAAAACGGCTTGTCCGCCTGCATCCAATCCTTAATGGCCGAAGCATAGCCAGATCGTTCAAGAGATGCCATTGCCGTAGCGAAATGCCCGTCCCCGGGAAAAATGATTTTCTCAACGTTGCGCATGTCTTCGGGTCCGCGCATGAAACGAGCTGGGGCGTTGAGCCGCCGCAGAGCGTTCATCACCGAACCGAGGTTGCCGGCGCCATAGTCAATCACGCCAATCATACCATCGCCAATGGCTTGTCAAGCCGGTCAAGGATGCCCTTTGTTGAGGGAATCGCGTCCCGCGCCCTTTCGTCAATCTCCGCCGCGTCCCGCAAGGCGCGGGCGGACGCTTTGAACAAGGCTTCAATTTTGTGATGATCGCTTCGACCCCGCAGAATGTCAAGGTGGATCGCAAGTCCCGCAGCCGTGGCAAAGCCCTGCCAAAAATCCTCGATAGTATCGGTTTGAAAGGAGAAAGCGCCGGAAACGAGCGGTACGCCGGAAAGTCCGGCGTTGAATGACAGAAAAGCTCTGCCGGAAATGTCGACAGCCGCGCGCGCCAGCGTCTCGTCCATAGGAAAAAGGCAGCTTCCACACCGTCTGACGCCCCGTTTGCCGCCCAGCGCCGTTGCAAAACACTGCCCCAGCGCGATGCCGGTGTCCTCAATCAAGTGGTGCTGATCCACGTCAAGATCCCCTGACGCTTGCGCTGTTATATCGAAAAGCCCATGTTTCGCAAAGGTGTTGAGCATGTGCTTCATAAACCCGATGGGATAATCCAGCTTGGCGGCTCCGGTTCCGTCAAGATTCAGTGTGAGGCGAATATCCGTTTCTTTGGTTGTTCTGTGAGTTTCGGCTGTTCTGTTCATGGCACAACCTTCCGCAAATCGTATTCAACAATGTCGGTCGCGCCAAGTTTTTTTAAGCGCGGAATAATATCAGGAACCTCACGCTTTTTGACCGCTATCTTCACCGCAAAACCGGCGTTGTCTCCATAGAGCGGCGAGATGGTGGGGCTTCTCATGCTGGGCAGCGAGTCGATGATCTCGTTAAAGAGCGATTCGGCGATGTTCATTTCAAGCATCACCCGATCCCGTCCGTCAAGAACAGCCTTGAAAAGCATGGCAAGCTCTTCGATGCGCCCACGCTTTTCCGCGTCCGCAAGCGCGGCTTTTGACGCGACGAAACGGGTCGACGATTCAAGCAACGTGTCGATGATCCGCAAGCCGTTGTCCCGCAATGTCTGTCCGGACGAGGTGTTGTCAATGATCATGTCCGCGTCGTCCGGCGGGAACACTTCTGTGGCGCCGTAAGTGCGGAGTATGCGGAAATCGAACTCTTCTTTTACAAGCCATTGTTCCGCAAGATGTACATACTCGGTGGCGACGGTGATTTTTTTCCGTTTAAGTCCGGGTAGATCGCGTTCCGCCGGAACCGCCGCGACAATGCGAACGCGGTCGAATCCCAAATCCATGATCTCCTCAACATTGGCGCCACTTTCCCGCAACCAGTCTATGCCGGTGAAACCCGCGTCGTGGCTGCCCAATTCAAGCAGCGCCCCTACGTTTTGCGGCTTCATTATCTTCGCGTCAAGCCAATCCGCGCCAATGACCGGACGATACGTCCTGTCCGCAAGGGAAATCGGGAAGCCCGCATCGCTAAACAGGGCGGATACATTGTCAAAAATCCGTCCTTTCGGGATCAAAATGTGTAATGTGTCCATAAAAAGAGTATAGGAGTTGCGGGGCGGAATGTCTAGCGGGGGAGTCGCTGGCTGGCGCCGCCGGATGCCGGCGAAGCGCTCATCCTGTTTTATTGCTGAAGAAATGATGCGGTTCCCAAAACCAAGTTTTGGAACTGCCTCAAATATATACAATAACCGCATAGAGAGCGCCTTGCATCCTGAATGGCCAACTTTAAAATAAAGCGGAAAAACTAATGACAGATCAATAAACGAGGAAATACAGGCTTTGAATATTAGAAATGGCGAATGAAGGCGCTATAAAAAAGAGATCATGGACGCTTTAGGGATTACTCTACGCCGCTTGGCATTGGCGCTCACACTATTTCGTCTCATCTCGCTTCCCACTCCTTGTGGAAAAATCGTAAAGCAAGGTAAAAAACTCCCTTGACATTCCATTCTTTTGATCTTATAGTTAAATAAATTTAGGAGGTCTTATGCATAAGCATAGCGCTTTTGGTCTTTGTGCGGCCATTATTGCGATGGTCTTTGTCGGATGCGGAGGCGGGGTTGCAAAAATTGATTACCGCATGAATATTGCCGGGCTTGACGCGAATAGTTACTTTAATTGGAGCGCGAAGGGCGTTTCAGTGCAGGATGGGTTTGATGCCGCTACAGGGGCGAGCAAGGCGAAATCAACCACACGGTTCGATCAAGTCGTAACCTATGACATCCCTGAAAACGCGGCGAAACGTACGGGAAACACCATACCGGGCGGTTTGCGCTCCCTGTTCCTGTATCCGGTTGCGGCGGACAGCACCCGCGTTTATGACAACCTTACAGTGACGGCTAACGGCAAACAGGTTACTATCCGCTACGTGCATCGTGATTCGGCGTATGAGATCGCCACCGATGCGAATGGCAAGCTGGATGTTCTGACCGGTTGTAAAAGTGTCCGCGGCATTGCCACTACTGAGGATCAGCACACATTCACCTTGAAACCCGAATTCTCTAAAACTGGACAGGCGTCCGGAAATATGACGGATTTCGACTGGTCAAAGGCGACGTTGACTCCCGAAGTTTTCAATCCCAACGCGACCCGGCATTACACCGGCGCCTTGGATGTGGCGTATGCAAACAACTACCTTACCATCAAAGGTTCATTGAAAGAAGTTAAATGAACCGCTCCGTTTTTTAGCGGCGTTTGGGAGTTGGGCAAGCCGTCCAACTCCCTTGTACGTCGCTTTTCCACATTTTCAATAATGAAACATCAGGAAAATGAAAAATTCACTCTTATGACGACGGCGCCTGTAGAAGGGTTGGTTATGAGAATGGCTGTTCCGACCATCATCATTATGCTGGTGTCGGCGATGTACAATATGGCGGACACCTACTTTGTGGGTTCACTTGGCACAAGCCAAACCGCGGCCGTGGGGATCGCCTTTTCACTCATGGCAATCATTCAAGCGATTGGCTTCTTCTTTGGGCAAGGCGCGGGCAACTATATATCACGCGCTTTGGGCGAAAAGAACATGCACGGCGCCGGACGCATGGCGGCGACCAGCTTTTTCACCGCGTTCGGACTGGGATGCGCCCTCTCCATAGCCGGCAGCCTGTTTCTAACGCCGCTCGCCAGGCTGTTGGGCGCGACAGACACCATGTTGCCGTACGCCCGCGCATACCTGCGCTTCATCCTGCTTGGCGCTCCTTTTATGATAAGCTCCTTCATGCTGAACAACCTCCTCCGTTTTCAGGGGAACGCCTCGCTCTCCATGATCGGCATGGTGTCAGGAGCGGCGCTCAACGTGGGGTTGGATGCGCTTTTCATATTCGTGTTTCATTTAGGCGTGATGGGCGCGTCGATCGCCACCATGATAAGCCAGATCGCAAGCTGCTCGATCCTCTTTGTTATATGCCGCGCCGGAAAGGACACGGCGCCTATTCTGCTCCGGAATTTCTCTCCAACTCCGTCTGTCTACGCGGAAATCGTGAAGGGAGGCTTGCCGTCTCTGTTGCGCCAAGTCTTGATAAGCGTGGCGACCATTTTCTTAAACCACGCGGCCAGCGGGTTCGGGGATCATGCGGTGGCGGCAATCGCCATTGTCAACCGCGTGACGCTTATATCCGCGTCTGTGGTTCTGGGCGTGGGCCAGGGTTTCCAGCCCGTATGCGGATTTAACTACGGGGCAAAACAATTTGACCGCGTAAAAAAAGCGTTCTGGTTTTCGGTGCGTTCAACCGCCATCCTGCTTGCCGCGGTCGCCGCCGCCGCTTTTGTATTCGCGCCGCAGGTTGTCGCGTGGTTCAGGAAAGACGATGCCGACGTGATCGCAATCGGTTCGCTCGCCTTGCGCTTCCAGTGTTTCGCCCTTCCGTTCGGCTCATGGATAGCGCTTAACAACATGCTCCTGCAAACCACCGGCAAGGCGCTTGCGGCAAGCGTGTTAGCCTTCGCCCGTCAGGGGCTGTTTCTCATTCCCCTAATTTTTATCCTTACGCCGCTTATGGGCGTGCGGGGCATACAGCTTGCAACCCCCATTGCGGATATTTGTACGTTTATATTGGCGATTCCGCTTGGGGTCAAGGCGCTGCGGGAGATGGGGCGTGGTTAAAGCTGAGGAATGTATGCCGCCGCCACACGGCGCAAGCGGGACTGGTATGCGAAGCGTAGGTTGCTTTTAGAGGTTCCCACAATTTTATCTATGGCTCAATTCCAATAATCACAAGAGGAACAGCCGGAACTCCCCTGCCTTGCCTAACTACATTATACAATTCCCCCTCATAATACGAAGGTCCAGAACTCATGTGCGATTGCAATGTTTTCATTGGCAATATTTCAACGCCTACGTCGATATGATCTCCAATATAAAACGCCAAATGCTTTACAAAAAGGTCCATACGCGACAAATGCGTATTTGCCAAACTGAACCTCTATAGCGACGCGGTTTTTTACAAAGTCAGTTTGATTGTAACTTCTTATGGCGATTTCTCCCTGAGATTCGATTTCTTGTCTCTGTAAATCGGGCGGCATAGCCAATGTTTTTCTGATTAATTTTTCATCTTTTGTCACCCAATAGCTAACCCTGCTTTCATCCCAGTGATATTTTGACAGTTCCTTCTTAAACATTTCATTCATTTCGATAGGGCTATACAACAGCGTTCCTTTCATCGTTCTCTCTTTTGAAATTTTTGTTTTACATTCTTCCGCGTCAACGGTCTTCACGACATGTTCAATTTCCGCCCATAATTCCGGTTTATGTACCAAAAGAAATTCGAGTCTGTTCAAATGTGAATATTTCTCAACAATTTTCATTCCGCCGCTCCAAATGCCAGCAGTTCATTGAACTGCTCCATTAAACAGCAAAAATTGCCTTGACGCTTCTTCCAATTCATATTCTAAACTCAGCTTTGGATTCTTTGGGTCATATATCGGTTTATTCATAGGCCGGGTTTTTAATTTTCCCTCCATCGCCAACTTTGTCCGCTCAACGGCAATGTCATAATATTCTTCCACTATTTCACAGCCCATCCCCCGGCGATTGTTTTTCACCGCCGCCGCAGATGTTGAGCCTGCCCCCAAAAACGGATCAAAAACCAGATCGTTTTCATTGGTCAACGCCAGAACCAATCTTTCAACCAATTCAATGGGAAATTGGCACGGGTGAATTGTTTTTTCCACATGATTATTTTTTACATTGGGAATATCCCATATATCGCTGGGATTTTTGCCTAACGGGTTACAGGAAAATTCACCAATCCGCAGACCCTTGAAATATTTTTTTTGGGGATATTTTTGCGGCGCTCTCACCGCATCCAAATTGAAGATATAATTATCTGTTTTTGTAAACCATAAAATAGTCTCATACCTGCCGGAAAATCTTTTTGACGCATGCAAGCCATGCCCAAAGCGCCATATTTATTCTATTGCGCAATTTTAAATTATGTTTTTGAAAGATAGGATACAATAAAATATCCAAAGGGATTATTTCAGAATTTTCAACAAAGTTCCCAACCTGCCAGCAGATGCTCCCATCATCAGCGAGCGTCCGTATGCATTCGTCAATTATTTGTTCCTGCTTGTTATAGTATTCTTTTAAACTTGATTTTTTTCATATCGTTTTCCGATATTGTAGGGCGGCGAGGTTACGACCAATGCAACCGATTTATCCGGCACGGTCTTTACAAAATCATAGCAAGAGCCATTGTTAATGACGGCTTCCGCCTTATCCGAATACCTGTTCGCCACTTTACCCATACGTTTGCCCTTGCAACCTATAGTACTTGATTTCTCCATGAATGGCAAGGGGCAACCTTCATCCATCAAGCCAGTCTGCTTTTTATAACATTCAGGATTGGTCGTTTCTAATCAGGGTTTGACGGCCGGCAACTAAGATCTAGCCGACGGCTGCCGGAGTGTGGCGGCGCCCGTCAGGACGCCGCGTGGTGTACGTTTAGGATTCTACAATGCTTATTGCGTTATGGCTGCTGCCGTACTTGCTGGTGTTGCCTTCAGCGGCGGTTGCCGCCGGCACGCCCCATGCGCTGGTGTATTCGCTTGACGACCCGGAAGGAACGGTAATGGTGATTGCGCTGCTGCCGTAGGATGACTGAGTATGAGCAAAGACATCGCTCCCCAAAGACGGCGGCGTTGCCGGCAGGCTTACTGATGTTAGGCTTGTGCAAAAATAAAAAGCATCACTGCCTATGGAAACCGCCACTGGCAGGCTTACCGAAACGAGATTTCTGCAATAGATGAACACATCACTGCCTATGGAAACCGCCGCTGGCAGGCTTACCGATGTGAGGCTATCGCAGCTATAGAAGGCATCACTGCCTATAGCCGCAACCGAAAGCGTTATGGCGCCGCTTGCGGAAGGATAGGCGATCAATGTTGTGCCCGCCTTGTCCAGCAACATGCCGCCGCTCGCGCTAAACGTTGTATTCCCCTCATCAACCGTTATGTTTGTTAAAGCGGTACAACCGGAAAAGACGCGCGGCTCGATTGTCGTTAGAGACGCGGGAAGGCTTATCGAAACGAGATTTCTGCAATAGCTGAACGCGGCACTGCCTATGGAAACCACCGCTGGCAGGCTTACCGAGACAAGGTTATCGCAATTATAGAACGCATCACTGCCTATGGAAGCCACCGAAGACGCTGTTATCGAAGTAATTTTTGTATTATAGAAGGCATCACTGCCTATAGCCGCAACCGAAAGCGTTATGGCGCCGCTTGCGGAAGGATAGGCGATCAATGTTGTGCCCGCCTTGTCCAGCAGCATGCCGCCGCTCGCGCTAAACGTTGTATTCCCCTCATCAACCGTTATGTTTGTTAAAGCCGGGCAGCCGCTAAGGGCGCTCCCGCTGATTGTCGTTAGAGAGGCGGAAAGGCTTATCGAAGCGAGGCTCGCGCAACCGTAGAACGCGGAACCGCCTATGGAGGTCGCCGCCAGCAGGCTTACCGAGGTAATGACCGTGTTGTTACGGAATACATAGCTATAAGCGTCTATCGCGGTGATTCCCGTCCCGATTATCGTTTTAAGATTGGTAAAAGCTTTGAAGGCGGAATCGGAATAAGTCCCGGCTTTTATGCTTTGCGCTCCATAGGGCAGCGCCAAAGACGCCACCTTATCCGCGCCCGCGCCGGTTCCCGGATTAAACTCCGTTCCGCTCATCGTACTCCATGAAAGATCGAGGTCGACGAACTTGCCGGCGCTGTTAATGGCGGATAGCACGCTTGCCCAGCCGCCGTCCCCAAGGTTGACGGCCAGCGCCACTGAAACCGGATCGGCCGCCGCGCTCCCGCCCGAAGCGTTCGATAAATATGATGCAAGCTCGCTGATAGACTCAATCATATTGTCAGGCCGGGGCGGCTTTACGGTGACGGCGAAGGTTGTTGTCTTGCCGTTTATCGTCACCGTGAGCGTCTTCTCGCCCGCCACGCTTGAATCATAGCCTGAAATATTGGAGAGGGAGACGGTTTGCGTTTGAGTGGAATTGTCCGAATAGGTTCCGGTCACCACAAGCCCGGTTAAATCAAGCGCTTCCTCTAGCGCATAGACGGTTTTTGTTGGCGGACTGCTTACGGCTATGCTTTGCAAAGCGGCGAGCGCTACGGTGACGGTGAAGGTTGTTGTCTTGCCGTTTATCGTCACCGTGAGCGTCTTCTCGCCCGCCACGCTTGAGTCATAGCCTGAAACATTGGCGGGGGAGACGGCTTCTGTTTTGGTAAAGCCGCCCGAATAGGTTCCGGTCACCACAAGCCCGGTTAAATCAAGCGCTTCCCCTAGCGCATAGACGGTTTTCGTTGGCGGAGCGCTTACCGTTAAAGACACCAAATAGGGGGTTTCCGGCGGCGGCTCGTCGGGGCAGCCCGCAAGGATCACGGCGAAAGCCGCTAAAAGCGCAAACAACGCGCTTTTGCAATAGTTAAGTTTCATTCTTTAGCCTCCTCATTCGCTTTGCATACGCATCCTTCAACACACTAAAACAACGTTTTAGATATGAGCGGTTGATAACGGCGCATATATAAAAAGCCCGCAACGCCAAGTATGCGGGCTTCAAAGAATGAGGCGCACAGGATTGCGATGTAAGAATCGCCGCGGTTACGAAATCATCATGGGGGGGATAAACGATTAACCGCGCCGGAAAGCGCGTTAGGGGCGGACGGGTTGTTCATGTTAACATCAACGCTCCTTTTTTGAGGATTTAGACGTTCGGGGCTGCCCGCCATCCGGTTGACCGGCGTTTTTCCCAATGAACGGCATTGCTTTTGAAAGAACTATACACCGCTCACACCTGATTGTCAAGCTGTTTTTAAAAATGAAGAACCCAGGAGCAAGCTCCTGGGTATCAAAGATTGCACTTTGAAATCTTTTCGTATGGTGGGGGAACAAATCCCCCACGCCCCCAGTTTTCCGCAGCAAGCTGCGGGGTA
>JAIROG010000065.1 GCA_031257675.1 Treponema sp.
TTCATCCCTAACCTCAATTGCTCCACACTCCAGTGGAGCAATTATAGTTTTTGGCTGGGTTTTTACTTTTGAGGCGTCCACTCTTTCGGCTAGGTTTTGTTTTGAGGCATCTCGGGTATCGCCATGGTACCGGCAATTCCCCCCATCTACATTGGTTGTTTTTGCCGGGACGGGCGGACAGCGCCCCCTGAACCGCCGTTCTCGACGCCGGAATAGTCAATCGAGGATGTATTGAGAACAGAGCGTTTGGGTCGGCCGGTGAAGGCAAAGGGCAAAATCGCCGGCACTGAACTTGCTGGTATAACGGCCGTCCACTTTGAACCGGAAAGGCGCAGCATGCCTGATTTTCCACTGTTTTTCAAGGCGTAATAAAAGTAGGGAAGATATTTGACTACGGCGCCGGGAAAAATCATGGAGAAGACAAGCGAATCCATTGCCGCTTCGTCGAATTTTTCGGTTTCTATTATTTACCGGACGGGAGATGCCTGCCGTAGGCGCAGGACCGGCTTGAACATACATTCGCCGTAGATAGCGGCGCGGGACACGCAACACAGCTTAAGACAGTCAGCGTGAGCGTCCCATTTCACGTGTATATATCCAGTACCGTACCAAGAAGGATGACAAGCGGCACGATTTCGTTGATGGAATAACTGGCTATGCGTATACGCCGCTCCTTGCTCATGGGAAACAAGCCCATTTTGCCAAGCGCGATAATATGTTCCGCAAGGAGGAGAACCGCCGAAACGCTGGCAGCGATGAGGTAGACAGCCGATACGTTCCAGAAAACCGGCGTCAAAAACAGGGCGGCGGCGCTTCCGAGATGGGAAACCGCCGCGATGACGCGAGCCTTCCTGTCGCCAAAATGCGCCGGAATTGAGTGGAGGCGCTCCTTGCGGTCGAATTCTATATCCTGAAGGGCGTAAATGATGTCGAAGCCCGCGACCCAGAGGCAGTGAGCGAGCGCAAACACAAAGTAGCGGAATGCGAAATGCCCCGCAAGCCCCAGAAAAGACCCCATAACAGAGCAACAACACGCAAGTCCAAGCCAGTAGTGGCAAAACCATGTGAACCGTTTTGAGAACGAGTAGCCGCCGATAAGAAAAACCGCCGCCGGAAGGAGCATGACGCAGAGCCAATTCAGCATACACGCGGCAATTACGAGAACAACGCATAACACGAGCGCGAAAACGAGCAGCGTTTTTTTTGAAAGCGCGCTCCGTGGAATGTGCCTGTTCGAGGTGCGTTCATTTTTCTTGTCAATATCCGCGTCAATCACGCGGTTGAGGGCGTTAGCCGCGTTTCTGCCGGATGCAGCCGCAATCAAAATGAGGATCACCTTCATGGGATCGGGACGCCCGTCTGTCTCAAGCAAAATCGCCGTTACCGCAAAGGGCAGCGAGAACAGGGTGTGCCGGAACATCACGGCTTCACCTATGAGGCGCAATTTTTTCAGCAATCCGTTCATACCGGTATTCTTGCGCTAAAGTGATTATGAAAAACTTTTTCCAAAAACCACCCGGGTCTTGATAAAAGTTTTCTACAGTCCATATTCGCTCCACCGCCGGTCAATCAGCGCATCAATATCCGCGTCCATGGCGATCTCCGGCGGCCACGGGCGGCTGTGTCCCTCGTCTTGCCCTTTGCGCGTCGCGTCAACGCCGAGCCGCGTACCGTAGCGGGGCAGAGGCGAAGAGTGATCGAGCGCATCAAGGGGTCCTTCGCTCAACACAAGGTCGCGGCGGGCGTCAATGTTGTTGAACGCGCGCCAAACGACCTCGGATAGGTCATGCACATTCACGCGCGCGTCTACAACAACGATGAGTTTTGCGTACATCATCTGTCCCATTCCCCACAAAAAATTCATCACCTTGCGGGCGTGTCCGGGAAACCGTTTCTTAATGGAAACAATGACGCAGTTATGAAAAACGCCTTCGACCGGCATGTTGATGTCAACGATCTCCGGGCAAAGCCGCTTGAGCAAGGGCAGAAACAAGCGCTCTGTGGCTTTTGCCATCCAGCAGTCCTCTTTCGGCGGACGGCCTACAATGGTAGCCGGATACACCGGCGTTTTCCGCCGTGTGATACGCTCAAGGTGAAACACCGGATACTCGTCTTCCAAAGAATAAAAGCCCGTATGATCCCCGAAAGGACCTTCCATGCGGACTTCATTCGGATCGACATACCCTTCAAGGACGAATTCGGCGTCCGCCGGCACAAGCAAAGCGCTCAAAGTCGCCTTGCACACCACTGCGCTTTTCCCCCGTAAAAAGCCCGCGAAGAGCATTTCCCAGACGCCTTCCGGCAGTGGCGCTGTGGATGCATACGTCACAGCAGGATCGCAGCCAAGCGCGACCGCGACCGGCATTCTTTGCCCGCGCAGCCGGTAGGTCTCAAAAAAACGCGCCCCGTCCTTGTGAATGTGCCAGTGCATGCCCGCAGTGCGGTTGTCATAGACCTGCATACGGTACATGCCAACGTTGTGGACGCCCGTTTCCAGATCATCCGTACACACAAGGGGCAATGTGAGAAAACGCCCGCCGTCCAACGGCCAGCACTTGAGAACCGGCAGGCTTTCAAAACCAGACTCATCATCAATGACTTCCTGGCAAAGCGGATGGCGGCTTATTTTAGGAAATACGCTCAAACCGGATTTCAAGAGATGCGGCGCTTCAGGCAGGATTTCCGGCAGGGCTTTAACCAAGGCGGGAATGCTGGAAAAATTCCGCGCGGTTTGCCACATCCACGCTATGAGACCTTCGATTTCAGCCGCTTTTGCGTCAAGGCTCTGTGATCCCAGGGCGAGCGACATGCGGCGCCCGCTCCCCATCGCGTTAATGAGCAGAGGGTAATCCGACCCTCTCACCCGTTCAAAGAGCAACGCGGGACCGCCGTCCTTCATAACGCGGCTTGCAATTCCGCTGATTTCCAGCGAGGGATCAACCTCCACCGTGATGCGTTTGAGTTCTCCCTCATGTTCCAGCGTTTTAATGAAGTGTTGCAAATCGGTATAAGCCATATGGTAATAGTAGCGCAAAAACGGAAAAAAAGCGAGTTATGCTCCGCGCAAATTCGGCTCATTGCCATGCGTTTTTCAGCGGTTCAGACGCCTCCTTGTTTTGCGCGGAAGCCCGGCAAGCAAACGCGAGCGCATTCCAAAAACTAAAGTTTTGGAACAGTCTCACTTGACTTTTGGATAAGAGTCGCATATACTTTTACCATGAGTATAAATTTAAAGAGTGCGCTTACTAAAGAGACAATCTGTTTGCACTTAAAAGGTTCTTCAAAAGAAGACATTATCAATGAGTTGCTTGATATCTTGGTGGCGGCAAAGAAGATAACCGACCGCGCCGCCGCGTTTGCGGCAATTATGGAGCGGGAAACCAAGATGTCTACGGGTATGAAACATGGCATAGCGATCCCGCATGGCAAGAGCCAAACCTTGCGGAACTTAGTCGCATGTATTGGGATTTCAGATGCGCCTGTTGATTTTGACACACTGGATCATAAGCCATGCCGTATTTTCATTATGACACTTTCTCCTGTTGAGCAGACGGGTCCGCATCTTCAATTTCTTGCTGAAGTGAGTCTGTTGTTCAAGAGTGAAGAGAAACGGAATCAGATTCTCCGCGCGACAACTGCGGAAGAGATTATACGCATATTATCAGAATAGTAGGCGTCTATCTCCCACGCAAACTTGTTCGCGTGGGAGTTGCGCGACACTGTCAACACGATAAGAAATTTCGTCTTCGGATTACACGGATTTTTACAGATTTATGTGTAATCCGCGGAAATCTGTGGACTCGTGAGTTGCTTAACGTGTTGACAGTGGCAAGGCGCTTCGATTTGCCTGCTGATCAAAGGTTTTGTTTCCAATTGCGCCTTCTCTTTCTATTACTATAAGCGTCACTCAAGAATTCTTTTGATGAACAGAACATGTTCACCTGTGATACGATGGCGTCTTTTTCGCCTTTTTCATAATCAGTCCCAGTATTATAAACACAATCGCGGCGGCCATACACACAAAAGGCAGAACATCGCCGTATCTTACATAGAGGGAGACGCCCCGCATAACCGGGACCGCAACCGTAAGCTGCGTTTCGGTGAACGGCTCCGCCATTGCGAGGATCGCGCCGTTGGGGTCTATGGCGCAGGTTTGACCGGAGGCGGCGGCGCGCGCCATGGAGCGGCGGGTTTCCACAGCGCGGAAGACCGCCATGCCGAGGTGTTGCATTTGCGCGGACAGGCTTTTCGACCACGCGTCGTTTGTGAGATTCACGATAAGTTCCGCGCCGTTCTGCACAAAACTGCGGGAAAGATAGCCGAATGTGTCTTCAAAACAGATGGGCGTTGAAAATGTAAAGCCGTTTATGTCAAAAACCGTTAGTTCGCTTCCCTTCTCCCAAAAATGGGTGTCCGCCTCTTTCAACAGCGTGTAGAAAAAGGGAAGTTGTTTTTTATAGGGGAAATTCTCGGTAAAAGGTACAAGATGGTTCTTCCGGTACTGCCGTACTATGGCGCCCTTTTCAAAAAGGATCGCCGCATTGTAATCCACACGGTATTTCTCGTCCACATTTGGATTTTTGTCAGGTTCCCGCCGTCCGTCATCGTTGCCGATTACGAAAGGAATGGTTTGCCTCGCAAGATAGTCAAGCAGATCTTTCACCAAAAGCCATGATGCTTCGTCGTCGCGGTAGGTTTGGTGCCAGAAGATGCGCGGCACGAACGCGGTTTCGGACCACACCACCAGATCCGGTTTTTCGCGCAACGCCTCATCGGAAAGACGGGTGAGTTTTTCAAAATTCCTGCGGTACTCGACAACGCCGCCAAGCCACGGATCCGTGTTGTGCTGGATGAGGGCTATGCGGACAGTTTTTTCCGCGGCATAGTCTTTCCGCGCAACAAAACCATATACAAGCGCCGCAGTCAAACACAGCGCCCATACGCATAAGGGAATGATATCCGGCTCAAACCGCGCTTTTTTATACAGAACCGCGCCTTTCGCCGCCTGCGGCGCAACCGGCTTTGACGTCAAAGCCGATGCGAGCCATGCAGACGGGAACACCACAATCGCGGACACGCCCCATACGCCAAAGATGTCCGCAATTTGTATAACGGGCAGAAGCCGCCATTGGGAATAGCCGGTTATGCCGTAGGCGTAACCAAGAAAGCCCTGCGTACGAAGGTATTCAAAACAGAGCCACAAAAGCCATTGGAGTATGTAACCGCGCTTTGGAAACAGCGTCGCCGCCGCTTTTAGCAAGAGAAAGAGAATCGCTAAATAAACAAGGTAAATGACATTGACGATAACGCCCGCAAGGGGGTGGAACGCGCTCAACCAGTAGTTGAAAAGTCCATAAGACGCATACCCGTACGCCGCTCCCCACAAAACGGATCCGGCGACAGTTGTTCTGGAAATGAGCCAAAAAACCGGAACGTACGCTATCCATGCAAGAAAAGGCGCCCCATTCTCAAAAACTGGATTGGGGAAGGCGCCCGCAAACAACACCGCGCCTAACGCGAGCGCCGCCAAGTTGGTAAGGAACAAACCTTTTCCAGCGTGAATATTCATTCTTTCCCGGTTGTTCTCGCAGGCTTTTCCTCTCCAAGTCTCCAAACAGCCTGTTTCAAATCCCTGCCCGGTCTAAAAGCCGCTACGCCGTGAGTCTCAACAGACACAGTCTCGCCTGTCCGTGGATTGCGGGCTTTTTGCCTGCCCTTCCGTACGCGCACTTCAAACGTTCCAAATCCCCGCAGTTCAATGGTTTTGCGATCTACAAGCGCATCTTTTATTTCTTCAATCAACATATCAATAATACGCTTGACGTCGTGGCGTTCAAGATCGAGCTTACTGTAAACCGCATCAAGAATATCCGCTTTCGTATATTTTTTGGCTGTCATTGTTCTATTATTGAGCGGCTTTAAGCGTATTAAAAAGCCGTTGCATCCTTGATTTTTTACGCGCCGCCGTGTTTTTCTTTATAATGCCTTTCTGCGCGGCGGTATCGATCTTCTTAATCATTTCTTTCAGAGCCACTTCCGCTCCGGAAACCTCTTTCTTGTGAGCCAGCGTTACGAATTTCTTTATGCTGGTACGCACCGAACTCCGCGCCGATTTATTCCTCAACCGGCGTTCTTCACTTTGTCTATGCCGCTTTTCAGCGGAACTGTATTTTCTTGCCAAAATTTTTCTCCTTATTATAACAATGAAGTTGTACAACTAAAAACGACAACCAGCGTCAGATGAAGTCCGACGGCCGCCGCTCTATCCGTTTGCATTTGTTACATTCGGCGATAGGCTTCTTCTTGCCGCCCTGGGCTATCTCTTTCATCTCAATTTCTCCGCCGCAGGGACAGAAAAATTTTTGGGTCGTAACCGTCGTGCGGGAGTTCTTGCTCTTCCCGCCGCCTGCTTGAGCCATGATAGGTTCCTCCTTTTAAAAGTTTAAACAGAAACTTTCTCCCCTTTTTATGTTGAGAAAGACTTTTGAGGAAGCGGTCCCAAGCCGCTTTTTCTCATAAATTCGGGGAAACTTTCCCAACAATTCTCCCGCAACCTGCCGCTCCTGCGCGCCGGTTTGGGCGTGTTTCAGGAAAACTTCTCTATAATAGATAATTCTCAAGAAAATGTCAATACGGTTGTTTCAGAAATGAAATCCATGCGCTAGACAGGCTGATCGCGGGCGCATTCACAGAAAAGATTCTCGCCCATACCCGCTTAAAGGGCGATTCCCTTCTTGACAATTATAAAAAGTGTGATATGCTAATAATGTGTATTTTTGGCTTTATCCATCCGCAAGCAAGCGAATGGTTTAGCGGCGTACTTGAGTACGCTTATATAAATTTGTAGTCTTTGGGAAATCATCCCAAAGATATGGAGGAATGGTCCATGAGAAAATTCTGGCTTATCTGTCTTGCCGGCTTGCTGGCAATCGGCGTGAGTCTCACCGGTTGCGCGGGAAGTCCCGCGCCTGCGACGGAATCATCGGTTGCCGCCGAAGAAGCCGTTGACGAAGCTGCGGCCGCCGAAGAAGTTGTCGAAGAAGAGGCTGTCGAAGAAGCCGCCGAGTAAACCGGACGGATGCCGGCTTCTTTTTGAATTTTTTGATTTGAAAAGGAGCTAAAAGCGCAGGCGGCGCCTACGGTCCGTCGCCTGCGCTTTTTTAATGTTCAAGATACTCGTCTATAATAGATTTCAGCGTATTTTCATTCACCTTCACAATCGCCGACTCACGCACGACGCTTTCAGGCGAATCTGAAGCATGAGCGGTGTTCACCATGACGTTGCTGCCGAATTCGCGGCGAACCGTACCGCCCGGCGCTTTCAGCGGATCCGTGGGGCCAAGCACATCGCGGATTTTTTTAACCGCGTCAATACCCTCATAAATGAGGATCATGCACTTGACCGGCTTGCATACGGCGGCGGAATCGTCCGGCCTTATGCCCGACATGAATCCTACGATTTGGGCAAACTGATCGTAGGCGTATTCCACGCCGAATGTCTCGACAAGGGATTTTTCCGTATGTTCGCTCAAGGCGAGGGAAAATTCCTTTTCAAGCGTCTCTTTAGCCTTTTTCCCAAAAACAGGCGCGAGCTTGTTTTTCAACGCCGCTTCGACCGGACCGTAAAAATCAAGCGCCTGTTCAAGCGTGAACCGGTGAACCTTTATGCCGATGATCCTAAGCCCTGTTCGGGAAAACATGTCGATGATGCTACCCGGACGGGATGAGGCGTACTGCCAGTTGTCGGGTTTTATGATGACCAGGGTGCGCTCTATTTTTGAAGGATCAGCGTATTCCACATTGTTGACGATGTTTTCTTTGCCGTCCAAATAGCTCGAAAACAGGGCGAGGTCCCTGTCGGCCCACTTCTGAACGCGCGGCGTCATTACCGCAGGCTCAAAATAGTTTACCTGCGCCGTATCCGGCTCTATGATCAGGTCGGCGTAGGTGTCGCGTATGGTTTCTCCGGCAAGCGATTCATCGCCTATGTGTTCGGGGAATATATGCCCGCATATATTCCCCAGCTTTTCGCAGGGATTCTCCCCTTTAAATAAAAGCAAAAGCGTACGATGCTTTCTGCCGCCCGAAGGAGCAAGCCGCGCCTCAGTGTAATCCGCAAGAAGCGTAACGCTGTCTGACGACATGTTCTGGAAGCGCAATGCCGCCGCGTATTCTTTCGCAAACGCTTCATCGGGCGCAAACAGTTGGGCGCCCACAAGTTCAAGATCAAGCTGCGACAAAAGCCGCGCCAACACGCCGCCGGTTCTACTTTTTGCGACCGTGTACGGCGTTACCATGACATACGATAATGAGTCCGGCATTTTTTTACTCCTATATAAATGGGCTGCCCTGGTTCTCAACGCCGCCTTCGGCGTCGCCTAACCCTTCTGACAGCATTTTTACAATAATATCCCTGTTGTCAAGCAGGGAGCTTAAAGACAACTCCTGATGCAAACGGGAAATCGTCTGGGCGAAAAGCGGCGTTATATTCACGCTGACGAACCATTCCCGCTTCACCAGTTCTTCCTGATAAATCGCGTTGGTACCGATGATGCGGTAAAAAAGCCCCTGTTTGTAGGCGTCGTCAAAGTAGGAAACGGCGTTTCCAGAAAAAAGCGGCAGGCTGATCGCCGATATGACCTTGCCCGCGCCCTGATCTTTGAGAAATTTCATCGCCTTGAGCAGAGTGCCGCCGGTTCCAAGCATGTCATCCGCCATGAAAACGGTCTTTCCGGCGACATTCCCCAGCAACTTTATCTCAGCAATATTGTTTTCAAGCGCGTTTTCCGTAACTTTGGAATAATCCCGTTCCTTGTACAGCAGGGCGAGAGGCTTTTTAAGCGCGGTGGCGTAGAATTTGTTGCGGTCCACAGCGCCTGTGTCCGGAGAAACCACCACGAAATTGTCGTTCAGTATGCCGGGCATTTTCGACAATATACGGATGATCTGGTAACTTGCGTGAAGATTCTCAATGGTCATCGTATTGAACGAGTTGCCGATCTCCCGCGAGTGAATGTCCAGGGTGATGATGCGGTGGACGCCGAGAAATTCCAAAAGTTTCCCAACCCGGCTCGCCGTAATTCCTTCGCGCCCCTTCTTCTTGTGCTGCCGCGAATAGGGGTAGGTGGGAAGCGCCAGCGTAATGCGCTCCGCGCCGGCCTGTTTCACCGCGTCGACCGTAACAAACAGCGTCATCAGATGATCGTTGATCGAGAGCGTCCGTTTGCAACCGTTGTTGAAATTGACCGGAAAATGATTTTCAACATCTTGCACTATAAAAATATCCTTGCCTCGCACCGATTCCAATATCTCGGCTTTAACCTCGCCGTTTGCAAACATGGTGAATTGCGCGGGTATCTTTATGCTTGAAGGTCTAAACTGGGTGGGATCCGCATACGGTGAAGGCAGGCTCGACGTGGCGTCGTGAATAAAATTGAACTTTGTGATGATCGAAGGAACATCTAAGTTGTACCGTTTCGCCAATTTGGAAACAGCGCGCTCAAACTGGCGGCGACAACCGGTCTTCAGGTGAAGGATTACCTCATCAGCAAAAATTTCTCCCCCCGGACATGTGATGACGCCTAAATTAGATGGAGTAGAATAATTCACGGGAATACGATAGCATAAAAACGCCTGTTGCTCAATAGGCAAAAAGACAACTTTATGATATTCTAAAGCAAACGGCGTATGAACGCCGTATCTATTGTTGAGGGAGAAAATAGTGAGCGATGAAGATTTTGGGGAAGCGTCTGAAAAACGCGGAAAATCCGACAAGCATTACAAGGTGATGTCACCGGCGCCGGCTTCGCAGGAAGAAAAGGAAAAAGCGCTGGAAGCGGCGAGGCTCCAGATAGAAAAACAATTCGGCGTCGGCTCCATTATGAAGCTGGGCGATCACAACAACGCCGCCGGCATTGAGGTGATCCCTTCGGGTTCCATCCTTTTGGACGAGGCGCTCGGCATAGGCGGTTATCCACGGGGCAGAATCATTGAAATCTATGGACCTGAATCTTCGGGCAAGACGACATTGGCTTTACACTGCATCGCCGAAGCGCAGAAACTCGGCGGCACCGCCGCTTTCATTGACGCGGAACACGCGCTCGATCCGGTTTACGCCAAAAACCTCGGCGTCAATATCGAGAATTTGTGGATTTCCCAGCCTGACAATGGGGAGCAAGCCCTTGAAATAGCGGAAAACCTTGTGCGTTCCGGAGCGGTTGACGTTATCGTCGTGGATTCTGTCGCGGCGCTGACGCCCCAGGCTGAAATTGAGGGCGAAATGGGAGATGCGCACATGGGGCTTCAGGCGCGTCTTATGAGCCAGGCGTTGCGCAAACTCACGTCCATCATCGGAAAATCACGCACGCTCCTCATTTTCATCAACCAAATCCGCATGAAGATAGGCGTGATGTTCGGCAACCCGGAAACGACTACAGGCGGCAACGCGCTGAAATTCTACGCTTCGGTCAGGATTGACGTGCGCAAAACCGACACCATTGAAGGGGGAAAGGATGCCAATGCCATAGGCAACCGCGTACGGGTCAAGGTGGTGAAAAACAAGGTCGCGCCTCCTTTCAGGAAGGTGGAGTTTGAGATCATGTTCGGCAAGGGCATTTCAGCGGTGGGGAGCATACTGGATGCGGCCGTGAAGTATGAGATCATCGACAAGAAGGGCGCATGGTATTCCTACGGCGAGGAGAAGATAGCGCAGGGCAAGGAAGCCGCAAAAGCCTACCTCGAAGATCGACCTGGTTTTATGGCTGAACTTGAGGAAAAACTGCGGAAAATCATGTTTCCAGGCAGGGAATTTCCACAGGCGGCGCCGCAAACGGCGGCGGCAAGCGAACCGGTGAAAACCGGGGATGCCGGGCTTCTCAAGAGATCCCGCTCACGAAAACCGGCGGCGGCCGCCGTTGTGCCTGAGCTTCCAATAACCGACGAAGCGGTTAAAGCGACAGCGGAAACCACATTCTAGCCGCCGGCAATGGCATCTTTAATTGTTTTAGGGCTTGGTTCAAACAAAGCGTACAAACAAGCTGGCGGACGTGTACAAACGCCCCGCGAACTTTTGGAAGAAGGAGCGCGCAAACTAAGCGGCGTACTCTCAGGTTTGCGTATCGCGCCCATGTTTGAAACCGATCCGCTCTACGTTACGGATCAACCGCGCTTTCTCAATACGGCGGCATGCGGCTGGTATGAGGGCGCTCCGCATGAGTTGTTGTCCGCTATCCATGACATTGAGGCGTCGTGCGGACGGAACCGCGCGGAAGAGCGTCGATTCGGAGAGCGGACGCTGGACATCGACATACTGCTGTTCGGCGGGCTTGTCATGTCGGAGCCGGATTTGGAGATACCGCATCCGCGGCTTGCGGAGCGCATCTTCGCGCTCATTCCGCTTCTCGCTCTCCTCCCCGACGCAAAAGATCCGCGTTCAGGCGCGTTGTACCGCGACATTCTAACAAGGCGGGGGGGGGGGGGGGGCATGCGGATAGCGCTCTTCCGCAACAATTTATACGAAGAATACCAGGGTTCCGTGTATAGCGGAGTGCGGGCGCAGGCTGAAGAACTGGGCGTTGATCTCATTTGCATACAAAGCGAAAGCGTAAACACCGACTCTCTGTTTATTTCGCTTGATTTCATTGGCGTGGACGGCGTACTGATCCTTTCCTCGGTGCTGATGACGAAAGAGGGCTTTCAGGAATCATCCGAAACTTTCGCGCGGTTGCACCGGTTGTTGGAGGATATTCCGGCGGTGTCCATAGGACGGGATATGTCCTCCACCGCGACTGGATCGCCTCGCAATTACCCCTCGATAGTCGTTAAAAACGAGGAGTCCATGAAGAGTCTGATGGATCACCTGATAGAGGTTCATGGCTACCGGAAATTTCTGTACATAGGGGGACCGGAGTCTCACATGGACAACGCCGTCAGAGAAGCGGTGTTTAAGGCTTCAGTTGAAGCGTGCGGAGGGTCGTACATCATCATAAACGGGGGGTTTCATACAGCGTCTGGAAGAGACATCATACGCGGTTATATAAACGCCAACAAGGACGACCCGCCTGATGCGATAATCGCTGCTAACGACAACATGGCGCTCGGCGTACTGGAAGTGATCCATGAAAAAACAGGGGGAAAATGGGAGCGTTGCGCGGTTACCGGTTTTGACGATCTTCCGCTTGCCCGCATGAACGCGGCGGCTCTTACCACGGTGCGACAACCCCTCTATGAAATGGGGCGGGAGGCTGTGCGGATGCTCAAACATATCATCGAAAAAAAAGAAGTCAGTCCTCTTGTCACCATAGAATCTGAAGTGAAAATACGCAATTCCTGCGGTTGCGCCGGGTATGTCGATGACAAGCAATACGGTCCATCGCTTTCCAAAATGCGGAACAACTTTATGTATTTAGAAAATTACATGCAGAACGTGAGTTATTTGGGGCAAAGGCTCATCACTGCGGGATCCATAAGCGAGATCATTTCCCATCTGCAATATTTTTTAACCAGCGTAAATGTTTTTGTCTTTTATCTCTTTCTGTACCCTGAATTTATTCCCAACCCCGGCGACAGCGGGCTGTTGCTGTATCATCGGACGCACACCATTGACACGTTTTATGAAAAGGCGTTGAATGTCAAGTTTTACGATTTTTTTCATACCGTCATTCAGGGCGGCGCTGACGAACCGCCTCATGCGTGGTGCCTCTATCATCTGCGGTCGGGCGCCGAATACCTCGGACTCGTCGTGTATGAAGTGTCGGACGCCATGCACCCGCTCATGTGCAGCGCGGCTTTGTTCATCGCAAATTCGGTCAAACGTCTTAAAAATCTTGAATACGAGGAAGCGTACACTCGGAAGCTTGAACAAGAAGTGGCGCTTCGCACCCAGCAGATTGTGACGGCGAACAAAAAACTTGAGGAAGAGGTGAAACGCCGCATCACTGTAGAAGCCGAAGTGTTGCGTATCAGCGAAATGGAACGCCTGCGCTTCAGCCTTGATCTGCATGACGACATCTGCCAGCGGCTTGCGGGCATTTCCATGCTATGCCGGAGCCTTGCCAGCGGCGTGAGTCCCAAAACCCTTCTGCCCGATCTGTCTGAAATGATAGACGAAACCCTTGTGCGGACGCGGCGTTACGCCCACGAATCCTTTCCAGTGGAGCTTGATTCGCTGGGCTTAAACGATGCGCTGGGGGCGCTTTGCAACAGCTTCAACAAGCAAGAGGGATGCAAATGCGTCTATTCGTGGCGGGGACCAACCGCATCGCCGCTTGACCACGCCCAAGACATCAACGTGTACCGCATCATTCAGGAAGCCCTTGCCAATGTTACAAAACACGCGAACGCCTCGGTTGTTGAAGTCTCTTTAATCAACAAAGGCGCGCAATTGACCATTGCCATAAAAGACAACGGCAAAGGCAATCCCCGCATCAACTGCGGACAGTCGCCCCAACCGGTCCCAAAAAGGCGGCGCGAGGGGCTTGGGTTGCGCTCCATGCAGTACCGCGCCCATCAACTGAGCGCGGCGTATATGATTACGTCTTCGGAGCGTCAGGGAACGTTGATTGAAATACGGATACCGTTTCATAAGAAGGATGCCAACCCCTGACATTTTGAAAAATTCCCTCTAAAAGGAGACTGTTCCAAAGCGCGTCCCACAGCCTGCGCTCCAGCGCGGCGACTCTGGGGAAAAGCGGGAAAATTCTAAATATAATATAAACACTTCTTGACGCGGCGCATAAAAGGTTTTATATTATATTTAATGATAACGAGTCAAAAAATCACCAGTTATTACGATAGGTTTAAAGACATTGAAGTTACTTTCACAAAGGATCTCATTCAGGTTACCGGTCTTATCACACAGGATGTGTACCTGAAATGCGGGAGTGACGTTTGTCCCTGTATTATCTTTTCATCTTCCTTTGTAAACGCAAAAATAGTGGCGAGCATTAAAGCCGAGCTTCTTAAAAAATTGGAAGATGCGAACAACTCGGTGAGTCTGAGATGGTGTTTTAAGAACCCTGATGGCGGAAGCCCCGTCGCTTTTTTTATATCGGCGCGTTCAGCCGGTTTTTCCCCCTACGGCAACTCGGAAAATGTGGCTTTGTTTACCCTTCAATTCACCCAAAGACCGCCGGACAATTTTATTGAAATCATGGGAAGGATACTGGACGCCAACTTCAATTTCGCCAAACGGAAAGACGAGCGCATCCTTATCAACGCGGACAGCCAGAGAAAACTGAATGTGCTTGCAAAAGAAACCACCGTCTTTATTGAAAAAGTCCCCAGACATTGCATTTTGAGGGATCTTTCTTTCTCTGGAGCAAAAATTATCATGATGGGAGTCGCCAAATTCCTTCTGAACAAATTCATCGCCTTACGGGTTGATTTTGACGAGCCGAGGGAATGTTTTCTGATAAAGGGACAATTTATACGCTCAGAATTGGTGGAAGGCAGAAAAGATCTGGTCGCTCTTGCCGTACGATTTGAAGAGAATGCAATTCCCATAGGCTATAAAATACGGATCAACGACTATGTGAGCCAAGTGCGTCTTGAAATAATGCCCGAAGTAGATGCAACAGCCTCCTAAAAATCGCATCGTATTCATACAAGCGCCGGATATTCTGTCTCATTCTTCCCGGCGTGAGTACAGCGCCATACTAGACGCGGCTATACCGGTGCCGGTGGAGTTGCGGGACGGTGAGGAAGCGCCTTGTAACGCTGACATTTCCGAAGAAATGATACTCTCCGGCATGTTGCGCCTGCTTGCCGCAGAGCCTGATCATCAAAACGCGGCGTACTACCGCTATTGCGTCCTTTCCGCCAGACCCAACATCCTTGATGAGTTGACCTATGCGGCGATGATGAAGGCTGAGAATGAGGATTTTAGCATGGCAATCGAGATTCTTGACGCCCTTAAAGGTCTTTTCCCCTATTCATCCGAGCTTCTCGCATGCAAAAACGCCGTTCTCAAAAAAAAGAAAGCGGCGCTGAGAGCGGCTTCCGAAGCGGCGGCGTTGCCGGCGACGCTTGACGCCGACGCGCTTTTTGCCCAGGCGTACCGCAATATAAACAACGGCGACATTGACGAGGGCTTGACCAATATCCACGCCTTCCTTGAAAAGAATCCCCATATATGGAACGCATGGTTCCTTTTAGGCTGGGGGTTGCGCAAGGCGGCGCGGTACGAGGAGGCCGAGCCCATATTCCGTACGGCAATGGAAAAAGGCGGCGCAAACGCCGACCCGCAACGAGCTTGCCATTTGCCTTATGGAAAAGGGCGACCTGAAAGGAGCGCGCAAAGAACTTGAAGCCGCGCTTCACGCCGAACCGGAAAACGTCAAGATCATTTCGAATCTCGGCGTACTCGCCCTTAAAATGGGTGATGAAACCCAAGCAGCCGGATTTTTCCGCGCCGTTTTGGAAATCGATCCAAACGACGCGATAGCTAAAGCCGCTCTGAATGGCGCAACGCGTTGAATCCGGGAAGAACGCCGCCCCTGACAAACGGGCTTCTGAAAGAAGGTTTGCTCCTGTTGCGGGAAACCGGCGTGGAAATTCCCGCTGGCATTGCCGGCGGCGTGACCGGCGGGGACATCAACGGCATCCTTGACATACTTGAACGGTACATCGCCGAAATAGAACTGTTCAACCCCGCGTATAAATTGGTTGGAACCAATGACCGGAAAGAACTCATCATCAGACATATACTCGATTCGTTGAGCGGGCTTGGCGTCATAACCCGGCTCGCCCGTTCATACGCCGGAACGGACATCGCGGACGCGGGATCCGGCGCGGGATTGCCCGGCATTCCGCTTGCCGTAAGCATGCCCCGCTGTCATTTCACCTTGATTGAACGCATGGGACGCCGCGCCGGCTTTTTGAACAATACGCTTGCGGCGCTCGGACTTCAAAACGCGGCCGTTGAGGAAAAAGAAATTGAAAAAGCCGCGCCCAACCGGTTCAACATCATCACATTCCGGGCTTTTAAACCGCTTGACAGGAATACGATCAAAAGCCTCTTCCGCCTCCTCACGCAGGACGGCGTTTTGGCGGCCTATAAGGGCAGAAAAGACGCGATTGAAAAGGAATTCGCTCTGTTGAAAGCGTCGTCCGCCGCCGTTGCGGACTGGGAACTGTTCCGCGTATCCACGCCGTTTCTGGAAGAAGAGCGGCATATTGTGGTCATACCGCGCGCACGCCTGTAAACAAGGGATCTCCAGCCTGTGGACAACCTGTGGATGCATAAGGGAGAAAAAGGGGGGAAGGCGACGGCTTCGCCGCATAACCGCTATAAGCGTATAATATATATAAAATTAGATCAAATGCGCCAAATAATTGATTATATAGAAAGAAGTTAGAAAAGCATGTCAACGCATGTTCCGGCATGTTGTCCACAACCTGCCGCGAATGGGCTTGCATTGTCAAGAAACAACCTGTGTATAACGTGTGAAATCTTGTGCAAGCGGCATTTTTCTCGTTTTCGCGCGTAGGAGAGCTACAATTCTTCAAAGCCGTCGTCGTCATCCAGCATGTCAGGGATTGCGTAGGCTATGCCGCCGGTCTTTCTCACCCGCATCTCAACATAGCCCTTGGAAACCATGTCGTCAAGCTCCTTTTTAGCCTGATCCAGAGATATCCCCGCAGACAAAGCCACATCGCTCGGAGACAGAATGCCGTGGTTCTGTTTTGCAATCTTCAGAATAGCGTGTTCAACGCCGCTTACCCGTCCAGAACCATGGGAGGAAGGCTTCGCGCCAAAGATGCCGTCCACAAACCCGCCCGCGCCATGTATGAAACGACTGCCTAAACGGCGCCCCTCTTCGTACGCGTCCAGCGGAGCGCCGTTCCTGTAGCTGTCCAGCAACGCCCGTTCCATGTTAGCCTTCCGCACTTGGCCGCCTAGCGTAAAAAAATCGTAAACAGAGCCTACCATGCACAATCCGCCGGTGAACATCCATAAAAGCCCGCTGGGTATCTTTCCCAAATAAAAGCGGTGTAATCCCAACGCGCCGCACCCTGAAATCAACCATAAAAGGTATGCGATGCCCACACTGTACATAACAGCCCCCTGTGAAAAAATTTCTTTTAAGAGTATGTTCCAAAACGCGCCCCCATGGGCGGCGCCTTCCGGGGCGACCGAGTCCTGGAACCGGCTTTTATGATAAACCAAACGGCAAGAGAAAGTCAATATCACCCCTTCACTTTTCCTCAATTTGCCGTTATGCTAATGTATGTGAATGGGTCTGCGCGACGCTTCTTTTTGCCATTAATGCTCTTGTTTTCGCTTTCAGCCTACACACAGGAACAGGCGGTTTATTCGCTGGAAGCGGCGCGGCGCCACGCGATTGCGCGACAACTGGCCGAACGGCGCATCCCTTTTGAGGAGCGGGAGCTTTTTTCCAAATATGGCGGATTCGACTCGTCAATACATATTTTTATACCTGCCGGAAGCCAAAATCAGCCGGAAACCGCGTTTGCGCTTGCGGTTCCACTTGCCGTAGCCGGCGATTTCGCTTTTGAAGCCGCGCTTGATTTTGCCGAAGCCGCGTACGCAAACGCCCGAAGCCTGCCGGTTGACATCAGAATAGCGTTTCTAGGAGGCGAAGCGTCTTCCCTGCCTTCCGATATGAGGGAAAACACCCACACCGGCTTGCAGGATCTGTACGATCTGTTGCCCTACCCTGAACAAACGGCGCTTTGGTACCTCTATATGGAAAACAAACCGCAAAAATTGAACTTTGTACAAGGGGCGTCCGGCGTTGTCACTCCGCTTCAAATGCTGCAAAATCTACCGGCGCTGTGCCGACAATACGGCGTACCCTATGTCTTTCCCATAACTAACAACGAACTCTTTCATTTGAAGCTGGCTGACGGTCCGGATGTCTATGCGTTTTCCAAAGCGCGAGGCGTCAACACCCTTGTCATTACGGACGCGGAAGATGGCGGGGCGTCCAAGCCGCACTCCGCCAGATCGTCCGCGGATATGCCTGACGCATCGGTTTTTGCCGATATGCTTCTTGAGTACACGTCCCAACTCGATCTTTCCTCCGATCCAGACACTCACTACATGATGATCCCCAATACGGACGGGAAAATACGTTTCATTTCCGGAATTGTCTTTATCATAGCCCTGATCACAGGCGGCGCGCTTCTTACGGCGTTTTTTCTGGCGTTGACCATAGTGTACAGACGGCTGATGACGGCGCGATGGCATATTTTTTTTTGTTATTTCTGGATTATTCCGCTTCATCTCGCGTTGCTGGCGCTTGCGTTTGGAATGATGCATCTGTTCCTCTTCGCAACGGTGAAAAATCTTTCGCTCAATGGCATGACGACGCTTCTTTTCCTCATAACCGGAACGCTCCTGTACGCGCTGTTTTTTCTTATTTTTGACGGCATCGCCATACCGGGAAAACCGCGCTTTTACGGGTATGCGGCGATAATGGCAGGTTTGCTGAACACGCTTGTCCTGGTGTCCTTCAACACCGTTATGATGCCGATCTGTACCGGCGCGTTTGTATTTATCTTGATTGGCGCGTTGTGGAAAAATGCGATCATCTGTTATCTTGCGAGCGTTATGACGCCGCTTCAAGCCTTCGGTTTCTTTTACAACCTGCTTATGAACGGCAATGGGCGCTTTTTGGAACTCATTATGGATAAAAACATCGCGAACGTTCTGATGATTTCCATTCTCCTCCTTCCGTCCTTGTTCATATTCCGCCGGGGGCAGGCGCTCCTAAAAAAAAGGAACCGGCCGGTTAGACACCGGAAAACCGATGTGTTCAACAGATCGCAAAAACCAGACGTTTTTTTTGGATACGCCGCCGCGCTTATCATACTGCTCATTGGCGCCGTACAGTTTTTGGCGTTTTACGCGCAAACGCCCGCGCATTCCGACGCGGGCGCACCGGTGCGGCGCGTCACGGAGGAAGCCGGCGGCATAGGCGAGACGCTCAAAATTCACCGCCAGGAACGTCTGTTTTTGGCGCGCCGCATACTTGATGTGCGCATTGAGACCGCGCGGCGCCCGGTACGTTTCGACATGGCGTTGCAGGACGATGGCGACAGCGTCCCGTTCATCTATTCGGCTGTGTTTGAGAACAAATTCATGCCCTACCAGCCGGATGAAGAGCGGCAAAATAGGCTGCGTTTCATACTCGGCGAAAATCCGCCTGATCCGTTCTCTTTTACACTCGTAATCCCGGCGGACTTTTCCGGAACGTTGAACGTCAAGGCGCTGTACAATTTTTACGACGCGGACTTGGACAAGCAAGGCGATCCTGAAACCGGAGATTATATCCTCGCCATATCAAAAAGCGCGGCTATTGCGAATAATACTCGTTGACAAAAAAGAGAAAATATTCTTATACTATTAATAAAGAATCCCCGCCGCTCCTGCGGCGGGGCATTGAAGATTTCATCTTGAAATCTTTGCGTATGCGGGGGAACAAATCCCCGGCGCCCCCAGTTTTAACCGCCCCAAGGGGCGAAGTGTTAAACTACAAGGGAATAAAGAGGAAATAATGGCTGATTTACAACTTGCATTTGTTACTTTTAAGCAAAATGCATATATTGTAGTTGAAGGGCATACCCAAATAGCGGATCGTTTTTTTATTATCAGGACAGGAAAGGTGCGCATATCTAAAAGCGCTCAGATTGTTGAGGAAGAAGGCGGCAATATTCTTGGACCGGGAGATTTTTTTTCGGTTGTGTCCACCATGTCGAGTCAGCATCAAATAGAGACCGCTCAGGCGTTAACCGATGTTACGCTTATCTCGGTCCACAAAGAACAGTACAGCCAGCTTATCAAAAACAACGCGCCGGTCGCCATGAAGATCATCATGCAATTCTCCAAACGTATGCGCTATCTGGACGCGGCGCTTGCCCGGATAACGCTGAAAAGCGCGGTTACAGAAGAACCCGCCCATCTCTTCAACATCGCCCGGTACTACGTAGAAATAAAGCAGTATGAACTGGCGTATTACGCCTATCATCAATATATCAAATACTGTCCCAACGCGCCGAATGTCGACAAAGCGCGGAGTATTATGGCGACAATCGCTCGATACGTCCATGGCGTTCGATTTGACTACAAACCGGATGAATTTGTCAGGGTCTACCCTAAAAACACCATGCTCTTCTGTGAAAATGAACCGGGAGACGAACTTTTCATCATACAAAAAGGCTCGGTGAAGATCACAAAAATACAAAAAAACAAAGAAGTCCTCCTTGCCGTACTCAAAGCGGGGGATATTTTTGGAGAAATGTCGCTGCTTGAATCAAAGCCCCGTTCAGCAAGCGCCATCGCTTATGAGGATTGCACCGTTATGGCGGTAAACAGGGACAACTTTCAGCAAATGGTTTCTTCCCAACCGCAGATGATAGCTCGTCTCACCACCCTTTTAGCGGAGCGCATTTGGCTCATCTATAAGCAACTCTCGAACACCGTCATTAAAGACCCCTTGGGGCGCGCCTACGACATGCTCCTGATGCAACTTGAGAAAAATCACGTCAATGTGAACAGTAATCAGGCGTATATGTTTGACTTTGGTCCCAAGGAACTCGCAACCATGCTGGGGTTGCCTCAATCGGAAAGCTCCTCAATCGCATCCGGATTTCTTGAAAACAAACGCATTCAGATTCAACAGGATAAAATTTTTGTGCAGAATATTTCGGAAATTCTTAAAGAAGTCGAGATATTCAAACGTTTGCAGGCGCGTGGAGACTATTTGCAATCCAGACTGTAGCCATGCGGGCGCGGCGGCGCGCCGTTAGGAGTTGTTATGCGTACATTTTTTGCGCTAGTTTGTTTGTCGTTGGCTTTATCCGCGTACGGACAGAATGATCCCCAAAATGGCGGCAACGCCAGCGCGGAAAGCGCCCAAAACGGCGTAGAGCCGCTTCCAACATCGTACCGTGAAATTTCACTCGGCATGAGCCTTGACGACCTGAAGACAGCCCTGTCCAAAGACGCTCTTTTCGGCTACCGCGGCGACGAGGACGTTTCCTTTATACCTTCGCGGGAAGAAACGTATCTGGAAACCGTTGGCGCGTCTTTTATCAGGCGGGCGCTGTTTCAAACAAAGGCGGACAAGGTGTATGCGATGACCTTCACCCTCAACACCTCGCTTGTGGATCATTACTCCGTTTTTACCGCGCTGGTCAAAAAATATGGCGAACCCTCATACCTTGATCCGGGACAGGCTATATGGGAAGATGAGAGTACGCGGCTTTCCATTGAGCGTCCGCTTATCATAAAATACATTGACAAAGCGATCTTCGCTTTGATTATTGATGAAGCCGGCGCAAGAAAAAACCAGGAAATACGACTGAGAGAGGAATTTTTAAGTGATTTTTAGCAAGAAAGCGTTCTTTGCGCGTGTGAGATTGTCCTTTGCGTTGCTCGCGCCGCTTTTTTTTCAGCTTTCATGCTTTTCATCAAAGTCTTTTAAGACAGCGCAGCTTTCCATCGCAACCACAGCCGGAAACACGGTTCCCATATCAGTGGAAATCGCAATGACCGAAGAAGAGCGGGGGCAAGGACTCATGTTCAGAAAAGAACTTGAAGACGGCAAAGGCATGATCTTCCTCTTTGAAAAAGACCAAACCATGTCGTTTTGGATGAAAAATACGCTTGTCCCCCTGTCAATCGCCTTTATTTTGTCTGACGGGCGCATCGCGGAGATCCGCGACATGGAGCCGCAGAGTCTGGCCGCCGTCAATTCCGAGCGCCTGTGCCGTTACGCGCTGGAAGCGCCGCAAGGTTGGTTCGCCAGGTCCGGCGTCGGCGTCGGCGACAGACTCTCCGTTGAGAGTCTCTCAGTTGAGAATATCACGCAATGACCGGAAGTTGAGAGAAGAGTGAGAGGATGCGGCATGTTTATAGGATTGACGAAGCGTGTACAACAAATCATAGCGGTAGACGCGCAGGACGAGGCGCGGACGTGCAATGTTGACGAGGTGTTGCCCGAACACATCATCGCCGCCATTCTGAAAAGCGGAAGCGGACGGGCATGCAAGGCGCTCGCCTTTCTAAGAATAGATTTGAATGATTTTCACCGGTACATTGACAATACTCTCATGCATATCGGCGGAACTATACTTGCCGGTGAAATCCCCCTTTCCCAGCGGACAAAATATATGCTGGAAGCCGCCGCAGAAGAAGCCCGCATAATAGAAAACGATCTGCTCGGCACCGAACACCTCCTGCTTGCGGCTATGCGGGAGCCGGGCGTCATACAAACCTACCTTCTGCATAAGCAGATAGACATAGACCTTGTTCGTATAACCATTCAGGCGGGGATGCCGTTCTCACAAGACGCCTATGAAGGCGATCAGGAAAACCGCGGCGGAAAAAGCGCCAAATCCCGCATCAGGCTGAGACCCGCCGTTTATCCGCAGCTTACGCCAATGCTGGACGCATTTTCCCGCGATCTCACCGCCCTTGCGCGGGACGGCAAACTTGAGCCTGTCATAGGGCGGAAAAAAGAAATCCAGCGCGTGATGCGCATACTCGCCCGTAAAACCAAGAACAATCCGGCGCTCGTTGGGGATCCGGGCGTCGGGAAGACCGCCATTGTGGAGGGGCTTGCGCAGTTGCTTGTCTCCAGCAATGCGCCTGATGTCCTTGAAAACAGCCGTGTTGTTTCGCTCGACATGGGCGCCCTGATCGCCGGCGCCAAGTACCGGGGGGACTTTGAAGAACGCCTCAAGAAAATCATTGAGGAACTCAAACAGGCGGCAAACATCATTCTGTTTATTGATGAAATTCACACGGTCATTGGAGCGGGAAACCCCGAGGGCGCAAATGACGCGGCGAACATGCTCAAGCCCGGGCTGGCGCGGGGCGAATTCCGGTGCATAGGCGCAACCACAGCGGCCGAATACCGCAAATACTTCGAAAAAGACGCGGCGCTGGAGCGCCGCTTCCAGGCCGTAATGGTAAATGAACCTGATGTTGAGGAAACTATAGCCATTCTCACCGGCATAAAACCGTCTTACGAAGCGTTTCACCGCGTACATTATACGGACGAGGCTGTTCTTGCCGCAGTGCATTTAAGCAGGCGCTACCTTCCCGAACGCTTCATGCCTGACAAAGCTATTGATATGCTTGACGAAGCCGGCGCGCTTCTGAAAATGGACGACACAGAGACGCCGCCGGAAGTCACCCGTTTTGAAACTGAGATGCTGCGCCTTCGCAAGGAAAAAAATCTTGCGCTCATAAACGGCGATCTTGAAAATGCATTTCAGGTCAGGGAAAAGGTTAAAAATTTCCGCGTCCGCGTTGTTGAAGCCCAAAACGCATGGGAACGGTACGCGGACAACAAACGCCCCTTGGTCACCAAGCGCCACATACAGGAGATAGCCTCAGACGCCACCGGCATACCCATCGCCCGCCTTGACGATATGGAAGCGAAGCGCATGTTGCGCCTTGAAGAAGAACTCCGCAAAACGATCATTGGGCAGGACGATGCGGTTTCCCGCGTCGCATCCGCCATACGGAGGGCGCGATGCGGCGTTTCTTCGCCCCTGCGTCCGCTCGGCTCCTTCATTTTTCTGGGTCCTACAGGCGTAGGCAAAACGCTCCTCGCCAAACGGCTTGCCGCGCTTCTGTTTGGCAGCGAAACAGACCTGTTCCGCATCGACATGTCCGACTACATGGAGAAGTATAACATCGCCCGCTTGGTCGGCGCGCCTCCGGGCTACATCGGCTACGGCGAAGGAGGCGTTCTCACCGAAGCGGCGCGTAAAAAGCCGTACCGCGTGATTTTGTTTGATGAAATTGAAAAAGCCCACCACGATGTCTATAACATTCTGTTGCAAGTGCTGGAAGAAGGCGAACTCAAAGACAGCATGGGGCATACGGTCAATTTCCGCAATACGGTCGTCATTATGACGAGCAACGCCGGCATCAAGGAAATAAACCGTGAGTCCCGACTCGGCTTTAGCGCGGGCGAAGGCGTTATGAGCCATGAAGAGATCGCATCTATGGCAAAAGAAGAGCTGCGCCGCGCCTTCAGCCCCGAATTTCTCAACCGCGTGGACGAGATTGTCGTCTTCAACGCCCTTACGAAAGAACAAATCGGCGCCATCCTTGACTTGCAGGTGCGCGAGCTTTCAGAGCGGCTTCGTGAGCAGGCGTTTGGACTCACCGTAACAGAGGATGCCCGCAATCTGCTCATTGAAAAAGCGTGGAATCCCAAATTCGGCGGACGCCCCCTGCGCCGCGCCTTGCAAACCGGGTTGGAAGACCCCATAGCGCATCTCATTCTTGAGGGAGCGGCGACAGCCGGTTCGGTCTTCCGTGCCGGCGCGGATGCGGGAAGAATTACGGTGGAAGCGAAGCCGTCTCCATAACAGTCCGGATAGCCCCCGCGCCGCTCCCCTACCCCGCTTTCAAGACATGAAAAAACAATCCGCTATGTTGATCATTTTCATGTTGTGATATACTATTCATTTATATGGCTGTTAAGAACGCACAATCCCCGCAGACTGGCGGCGGCGGCGCCTCTGGCGCGGTTTATGATGAATCTAAAGTGAAAACTCTTTCCTCGCTTGAACATATCCGGCTAAGGAGCGGCATGTACATAGGACGGCTGGGCGACGGTTCCAATCCTGACGACGGCATTTACGCGCTTCTCAAAGAAGTGATTGACAACGGCGTTGACGAATACATCATGGGGAACGGAAAAACCATACAGGTTGAGGTGAAGGACGGAACCGCTGTAGTACGGGATTTCGGACGGGGCATACCCTTGGGAAAGCTCGTTGAGTGCGTGTCCGTGATCAACACCGGCGCGAAGTACAACGACGACGTGTTCCAGTTTTCTGTGGGGTTGAATGGCGTAGGGACCAAGGCGGTGAACGCCCTGTCTTCGTATTTCCGCGTCATGTCCATGCGGGACGGCGAATTTGCGGAAGCCGTATTTGAGCGCGGCGTGTTGTTACGCAATAAAAAGGGCAAAATCAAACCCTCGTCGCATGAAGACATGCGACAGAACGGCACATACGTTGAGTTTACGCCCGACCCGGAAATTTTTGGACTCTACGAGTTCAATCTGGAATTCATCGAGAAGCGCATCCAAAATTACGCTTACCTCAATACGGGTCTTACCCTCACGCTGAACGGAAAATCCTATACGTCGGATCGCGGGCTTTTCGATCTCCTGAACGAAGAAACCGGCGAAGAAACCCTTTATCCGTTGGGGTATTACAAAGGCGAGCGGCTCGAATTCGCCTTTACCCATACGAACAGTTACGGCGAAGAATATTTTTCCTTTGTCAACGGGCAGTTCACCTCAGACGGAGGCTCCCACCTGTCCGCTTTCAAAGAAGGCTTTTTGAAAGGCATACAGGCGTTTTTTAAAAAAGACTACAAGAGCGAGGACATCAGGGAAGGAACCATAGCTGCGGTCGCCATTAAAATAAAAAATCCGGTGTTTGAAAGCCAGACCAAAAACAAGCTCGGCAACTCCGATATACGCGCCCCGGTAGTGCAGGAAGTGAAAACCGCTGTCGAAGACTGGCTCCACAAAAATACTGAAGCGGCGAAAAAACTTGAACAGAAGATCATGGCCAACGAAAGCCTCCGCACGGAGCTTAACGCGGTGAAAAAAGAAGCCCGCGAAGCGGCGAAGAAGATCGCCCTCAAGATACCCAAGCTCAAGGATTGCAAGTACCATCTTGAAGACGGAGATCGCGGCAGAAACTCAACGATCTTCCTCACTGAGGGCGATTCGGCGGCAGGTTCTCTGGTGAGCAGCCGCGACGTTATGACGCAGGCTATTTTCGCGTTGCGGGGCAAGCCCGAAAACATGTACAGCAAGAAACGGACGGCAATCTACAAAAACGAAGAACTCTACAACATGATGATGGCTCTGGGCATTGAGAACGACCTTTCCTCCCTCCGGTACGCGCGGATCGTGATAGCGACAGACGCGGATTTCGACGGCTTTCACATCAGGAATTTGCTTCTCACCTTCTTTCTTTCGTATTTTGAGGAACTGGTGGCAAACGGACGCATTTTTATTCTGGAGACCCCGCTTTTCCGGGTGCGAACCAAAAGGGACACGCTGTACTGTTACGCGGAAAAAGAACGAGACGCCGCAGTGAAAAAACTCGGTTCGCAGAGCGAAGTGACCCGTTTCAAAGGCTTGGGTGAAATCAGCCCCAAGGAATTTGGGCAGTTTATCGGAGAGGATATGCGCCTCGTGCCGGTTTCGGTAAACCAGATCAAAATCGTTCCACAGGTGCTCGCGTTCTATATGGGGAAAAACACGCCGGATCGCCGTGAGTACATAATGAACAACCTTGTTGCGAACATATAAGAAGGGGCTATAAGAAAAATGGGAAAAAGGAGAACAGGACGCGCAATGGCTGTACGACCGCTGTTTCTGTGCGCCTGCGTTCATGTGTGCCTTTTTTCCTGCGCGACCCCCGAAAAACCGCCGGCGCAACTGACGTGGAATCCGCCGCCCGCCCCTGCGCCCTCGATCCAAACGGCTTCCGTTATGAGCCAAAAAAGCGACTCCTTTCCCGAATGGGCGCAGGCGTACCTTGCCGGCGGTTTGCGCAGGGTGGAACGCCTGTATGCGTACCGGAACGCCTATGTTTTTATTAAAGAAAACAAGGGAAACAATGAGCCTGCCCTCAGACAATGGGCTTCATATTTTTCAGTGGAGCGGGAATTTTCCCGCATGGTCGCAAAACGGGTTCAAAACAGGCTTGAAAGAAACGTCAAAACCTATCCTGACTACGAGTACGGCGTTTTTTTTGAAAACGCTGTCAAAGCTTTTTCGGACGCGCGGTACGAGCATGCCGTCAGGCTGGACGATTTCTGGTTTGAAAGGCTGATCTCTGTGGAAGACGGCGTAGAAGTGAACCGCCGCGAGTTTCTCTTTCTCATCATGGTCGTCATTGAAAAAAAAACGCTCGTTGAGCAGATCAACGCCATTTTTCCCACTATTCCGCTTATTCCCGAACCTACAGGCGCCCAGCTTGATGCCATCTCTCATGTAAAAAATACGTTTTTCACGGGGTTTTGACAGCGCGGCGCGGCGCAAACGCGGCGCCAATTGATTGAAACATACGCTGATTTTATGTATACTCTTTCCATGAAACTCCACCGCACGAAACACAGCCCTTTTGATGATTCAAGCGCCTCAAGCGATATCGCCTTTCTTCTCATCATTTATTTCATTGTAATCGCGGGCTTTAATGTGAATAAGGGCTTCCTTGTTGACCTGCCGGCAAAGGACTCGACGCGGCTCCTTTTAAGGGAAGAGCTGTTGCGTTTTGAAATGAGCGACTCCGGCGCCATTTTTTATGACGAAAAGCCGCTCGCCGCGCCGGAAGTGGAAACGCTGATCCGCTCGAACTTGGCGGCGCAGCCAAATCTTGCGGTGGCGCTTGTCATTGCGCCAGCCGCGCCGTGGCAAAGCGTGGTGTCCTTTGTGGAACTCGCGCAGAAATTGCAGGTGGATTCGTTCTCTTTTTCCATGGAGCAACCATGAATATCAACCGAAATCGAAACCGAAAGCGTTTTGTCATTCCGCTCAATTCCATGTCCGATGTGGCTTTTCTCCTGCTTATCTTCATCATGCTGGTCTCTCTTATCAACTACCGAAAAGAAGTCAAGGTCGAGTATCCTGAGGCTGAAACCGTGAAAAAAACAAGCGTGGAAAAGAACCTTGAAATCTGGATCGATGTACAGGGCGTTCTGTACCTCAACGGAGACGCGAGCGATCTTCAAACCACTGAGGACAGCATTATCGAAACCTACCGGAAAGCGCCTGAAACCAGAATTCATCTTATCGCCGACAAAAACACCCGTTTTGAACAGGTCAACATGGTGTTGCAGATGCTGCAAATCCTCCAGTACCGCGTGGTGAGTTTTGTCGCAAAATAGGACGCATGCGTCCGATCAGACGCGGCGGACGCGGCGCTAAAACAGGCGATATTCATGGTTACGCGCCTTCATAACTATCTATTGACCATCCATCACCAATCTATTAGAATACGAGTCTCAAGAGCGTTTATGAGAAAAATGAAGAGAATTTGGTTCCATATCCAGAAAAGAAACTATTGGCGTCAATGGAGATCGCAATGCGTAAGAATGAACGCCGGTTGCTGAAGCCCGGACTTCCGCATGGTTTTTTTCATAAAAAACGCCCCATTTTTCTTCTTCTGCCGCTTGTCGCGGGCATTTCCCTTTCAGCCCAGACAACCAATACTGTTCAAGACGCGATACGCGCTGATTCCAAAGATTTTCCCCGGTGGGCGAAAGATATAAGGCGGCTTGATGTCGTTGCGTTCGGCTCTTTTCCTTTCGCCTTTTTTACCGCGTCCCTTGTTACGGACAGCATCCGCTGGGCGCAATTCGGCGGGGATATGAAATACACCCCCTGGCCTCTCAAGGGCGCGGGCGCGTACGATCCAACGACCAAAGAGAAAATGCAGACCATCGGCATAGCCGCCGGGATTTCTCTGTTTGTGGCGCTGGCGGATCTTGTTGTCATTCAGATAAAGCGTCATAAGCAGAAACAAAAAAACGTCCATCCGCCGGACAATCAGCCAGTTATTATAAGGCGGCCTTTACACACAAACCCAGCAACCCAAGAGGAAGCGGAAGAGGAATCGTGATGCCATCTTTTTCCTGCATTGCGGAAGATGTCTCGCCGGAAATGAGGCTTGACCGTTTTATTGCCGAGAAGCTCAAACTGCTCACCCGCTCCCAGGTAAAGACCCGCCGCCTTGCCGCCCGCGCCAATGGAAAGCCGGTGAAAATCTCCCGTATTGTACAAAACGGCGATTGTCTGGAACTTTCATGGGACGAGGCGGCGCCATCCGGTTTGACGCCCGAAAATATCCCGCTGGAAACGCTTTACGAGGATAGCAGGGTCATTGTCATCAACAAACCGCAGGGACTCGTGGTGCATCCGGGCGCCGGCAACGCCCGCGGCACCGTAGCCAACGCCCTGCTCCACCGCCGCCTTTTATCCGGCGGACTGCAAGCCGGCGCCGCCTTCCGCCCCGGTATTGTCCACCGGCTTGACAAGGACACGTCTGGCGTACTCATAGCCGCATACGATGACGACGCGCTCACTTTTCTGGCGGATCAATTCAAAAATAGAAAAACACGCAAAATATACGCCGCTATGGTTCAAGGCATACCAAAAGCCGCTTCCGGCGTCATTGAGGGAAACATAGCGCGGGACAGCCATAACCGCAAACGCTTCTCAGTGTTCCGAGACAAGGGAAAAACCGCGCTCACTCGTTACAAAGTCATCCGCTCATGGGAAAAACCGCCAAACCTGAAGTCCGGCGGCTACGGAAAACCATGCGCCCTCCTCCTGCTCAGACCGAAAACCGGACGCACCCATCAACTGCGGGTGCATCTGCGGCATATTGGACACCCGATCCTCGGCGACCCCATTTATGGCGATCCGGATCCGCGCATGAGCCTTATGCTTCACGCAAAAAGCCTTTCCATTCTCTTGCCCGGCGAAACCGAAATGAGAACCTTCAGAACCCTCCTCCCACACCGTTTTTATTTTTTTAAACCACTTGGCGCTTAAGCGCGCACATCTCGTAACGCATTTTTAAATGCGCTTGGCGGCAGCGTTTGTTTCTTCCCTCAGTTTGTAGGACAACTACAGGATACATCAGCATACTCACATTATGTTTTTTTTGAATGATCCCGCTCATCCTTCCATTATACGTTTCCTTTCAACCGCGGCTTGCCGCGGGGCATTAAACCGTATAGGCTTCGCCTAATAACAGTATAAAGAAGGTTGTTTTTAATGTTTTCAAGGAACAAGATGATTATCAACGCTCCTTTTCTGAAAATTCAGACGCTTGAAACTGTTCCAAACCCGGTTGGCGCTGGATGTCGCTCTCCATAAACAGCGTCGTTGCGATCTCTGTTTGGACGACTGGTTTTGAAAAAGCCCCATAACGGCGAGACATTAAGGGTAAAGCCTTGTCAATAGCCTTTCGATAATCAATGATGAAACGGTTATGCGCGGCATGAGGCGCGTGACTGGAGAGTGAGGAGTCTCATGGAATTCATAAAAGCCATTAATTTCGCGCCGTTTCCAAAACACGGCGCCCTCGGTTCCGAAGACGCCAAGCGGAGCCTCGAAGCGTTGCGGGAAGAGACTGCGGCGACCCACATCATCCTTACGCCGACGGGGATACAGGATACGCCGCAAAGTGAGACAATCATCTTTTCTGGAGCATGGAGCCCGGAAGATGGCGAGTTGCGGAGCTTCATCGCCTTTGCCCGCAGTCTCGGGCTCAAGGTGATTCTAAAGCCCACGGTGAATTGCGGAAACGGCGTTTGGCGGGCGTTCATCAACTTCTTTGATCATGAAGCGCCCTGCGAGCCGAAATGGAGCGCGTGGTTCGCTTCGTACGAGCGCTTTCAACTGCACTACGCGAAGATTGCCGAAGAAACCGGCTGCGTGATGTTTATCGCCGGATGCGAGATGGTGATGTCCGAGCGGCGCGAGCGTGAATGGCGCGATCTCATTGCAAAGGCGCGGCATTCTTTTTCCGGACCGGTGAGTTACAACACGGACAAGTATCAGGAGGATGCCGTCACATGGTGGGACTGCGTTGACGTAATCTCCTCAAGCGGCTATTATCCGGCTGGATCATGGGAAAGCCAGCTTGACCGCATAGAAGAGGTGGTCAAAACATACGGCAAGCCTTTTTTCTTCGCGGAAGCCGGCTGCATGAGTACGGCCAGCTCCCAAAACATTCCGAACAAATGGGACTTGCGCGGAGACATTGATCCGGCGGGACAGGCCGCATGGCACCGCGATATGTTTGAGCATTGCCGCAACCGTCCGTGGATTGAAGGGTTCGGCCTCTGGTCGTGGCCTTGGCGGCTTCCTTCCGCCGAAGACGCCGGCAGGGACGGCGGATACAGCCTCTATGGAAAACCGGTCTGCCGGGTGGTGAAAGAATGGTTTGCCGCCGGTTTCCCACGAGAGGACGCGGACTCCTAAGACTTTACCACGCCGGCAAACCCGTTATAACTATAGCGCCGGCAAAATAAAAATATCTCCAGCATGGAAATAGCCGCCAACAGCGCCGCCGCGCTTACCACCTCAAATGACGTGAAAAGCCCACTAAAAAGCGGTATAGCGCCACGGTCAAGATCTGCATCCCGCAAATGAGGTGGAAATTGGGGATATAAAAGTCATTGTAGATGCCGATGCCTTTATCACCGCCAGCGTTATGATTGCCGGCTTGAGGAGCGGCAGGATGATGCTGAAACTGCATAATATCGAATGATAAAAAGCATAATCAGCGGCGCCGTCCAAAAAACAACGACAAGCAACTGTTTTTGCTTTTCCATGTCCCGCATTTTTTTCATTTTCCCTTTTATTTGCGAAGACAAAGCCCGCGCCAACTCCTGAAAAACGCCGGTTCATTCACACGGTATAATGCGCTGAATTTTGTGGCTCGCCGAATCTGCGATTCGCGTTTGATCTGCGCGTTATACGCCATCCAGTCATTTGGCTTGGTGATGTCCAGCGCATCAAAGGGAAGTCCCGCCAATTTGTTGTCCGCCAGCAAACTGACATCTCTGATCGCTTCATCATTGTCGAAGCTGTTCCGAGTCAGGGGCGCGGCGATGGTTTGCTGTACCTCGCCGCGCTCAACACGGCTCTGGATCAGGGCGAAACGCCCATGTGCGACGGGGGCGGCATCGTTTCAAACCCGCGAAATCAGCGGGACTTTCGTCGTACCCCACAGACTTAATGACAGCTTCGTTGCAGGTGAGCGCTTCCCCGTATTCTTGGCAATATCCAAGGCTCGCAAAGTCTCGTCAACTTGAGGCGTGGCGGCGACAAGTTTTCTGCCGTAGACAGACACGGCTTCCGCCACCGGCATAATCGGCGCCATGTATTTGGAACCCTACGCTAAATATGTCCAACCCTGGCTCCCCGCCTGCAAAAACCACTTGATCGCATTGCTATCCAAACCGTATCCCGCAAATTACACCGCAATGCCGGTTTCTTTGGCGAATTGTCCGGTTAGAATTTTCTGACAGACGCTTGAGGAATCCCGACAGGCGTTGCCGCTCGCGTCTTTTTTTTCGTCTCCCAAAATCAGATGGGTTTGATGGGTGTAGACCGCCAGTTTTTTCTCCGTCGCCGCGCTTGAGTCCGATTTGTTACATGCCGCCAGCGTCGGCAAACCAAGAGCCGTGAAACCCGCCGCCGTAAGTCTTCTTTTAAGATTTTTCATATTATCCTTCAAAAAGCAATTGATTTCCTAATGCATCGGGTTGCTATATATTCGCTTTTTATCATGTCAAGCAAAATTCTTCTATTTTCTCCATTGTGGAGCGTGAACCTTAGAAACTCTTGGCAATCAGAGATGAAAGGCGTTTTTTAAAAAGCGAGCGCATTTCATCTGGAACGCCATTTCCATGCCAACCGGATACTGTTTTCTCAGGAAGATGACATGAAAAACAAAGAAAATTGGGCGGGAATATTGGTGATGGCGCTGGCATTCGGAATGACGGCTTTGGATGTGCAAGCGGTCCAAAGAGCTTCGCAAAAGGCGGTGGTGAGGATATTACTATTTTACTTCGTCAAGGCTTGGACTTCGCTCCGGCTTTTCATGAAGCCGCCTTTCTTTTTAACAGGCGCGGTTTTGAAACGGAGATGATAGAACCAGAGGTTGGTTATATACGCATCCGTTGGAACAGACAGGATAACGCCACAACCATTGATGCGTACAGAGTACGTATTATTTGCAATTTTAATCCCGCTCGAATCTTAATAATGTCATTGGCAATTAATCTGGACTGTCAACGCAGTTGCGAATTCCCATCTTCAATGCATTCCGCGCCTTGAAGGGTCGACCTTTAGGCGCGGCGACGCGCCCGGCTAACGACCCCTACGCCGTTAGTCCGCCCATCATGGCGCCGATCTTCCGTTCGTCCGCGTCCTGCGCCGAAACAATGCCGGTGATAGCCCCCTTTGATATGGCCGCTATGCGGTCGCAAAGGGCGAGAATTTCGTCCAGTTCAAAGGACACGAGCAACACGGCCCGCCCTTTGTCGCGTTCGGCGACGATGCGCCTATGTATATACTCAATAGCGCCAACGTCAAGCCCGCGTGTGGGCTGGGACATGATCAGCAAATCTGGCGAGAGGTCTATTTCCCGCGCAATGACGACTTTCTGCTGATTGCCGCCGGACAAGGATTTCGCAAGCGAGGCCACACCATTGCCGGCGCGGATGTCAAACTCGGCGAGCAACGTTTGGGCGTGGAAGGCTATTGCAGGAAACTGGAAAAAACCGAACCATGAATAGGGGCGCTTCCTGAAATTTTTGAGAATAAAGTTTTCATCAATGCGAAAATCAAGCGTCAGCCCATGTTTATGCCGATCTTCCGGCACCAGCCCTATGCCGCTCTCATTGCGGACGCGGACACGCAATCTGGTTATATCCTTGCCTTTAAGGAAAATGCGCCCTGATTTTACCGGCAAAAGACCGGCGATAGCCTCTATCAACTCGGATTGTCCGTTGCCGGCAACACCCGCAATGCCGAAAATTTCTCCGGCGTGGACGCTCAGGGAAAGCTCGCGTACTGCGGGAACGCCCTTGCCTCCCATGACCGTAAGGTTTTCGATCTTGAGAACTTCCGCGCCAATAACGGCGTTTTTTTTGTCAATGCGGAAATTCACCTCCCTGCCCACCATTTTCTCGGCAAGTTCCCGCTCATCGGCGTCGGCGACATTGACCGTGCATATTGTCTTGCCGCGTCTGAGTATGGTGCAACGGTCGGCGGCGGCTTTTATTTCCCTGAGTTTGTGGGTGATAAATACAATGGTCTTGCCTTCCGCCTTGAGTTTACGAAAAATAATGAGGAGTTCGTCGATCTCCTGGGGGGTAAGTGCCGCAGTCGGCTCATCAAAAATGAGAATATCCGCGTTCCGGTACAGGATTTTGAGGATTTCCACCCGTTGTTGCATGCCCACCGTAATGTTTTCAATACGCGCCTTCGGATCAACTGCGAAACCGTAGGTTTCCGAAAGCAAGGCGATCCGTTTTTCCGCTGTTTTAAGGTCGAGGCAACCGAACTTGTCGCGGCTTTCACGCCCAAGTATGATGTTTTCCGTGACGGTGAAGTTATGCACCAGCTTGAAGTGTTGGTGTACCATGCCGATTTTGAGCGCGGCGGCGTCGTTCGGCGTTCTAATCGAGACTTCTGTTCCCTGAATCTTGATCGTCCCTCCATCCGGCTCGTAAAGCCCGAACAGAATACACATAAGAGTGGATTTTCCGGCGCCGTTTTCTCCAAGCAACGCATGGATTTCGCCCTTCTCGACCGACAGGCGCACTTTGTCATTTGCGACAATTCCGGGAAAAATTTTTGTTATATCGATCATTTCGATTGCCGGCGCCGGCATATCCATCTCCACTTATAGCTTGAGAGCGTGGAGCCGCGGAAAAACGGCTCCCGCTCCGCGTGTCTACTGCGCTTTAATATCAGCCGGGAAATTCGGCGTGGCCCGCGCTTCTTCAAGCGTCGCCGCCACTTTTATCGTACCGGCGATGATCTTCGCCTTTTCCGCTTCTATTTTGCTTACAATATCCTGGGAAAGCGCGGACGCGTTGGTGACGGCAAAGCCTACGCCGTCAGCCTTCAGGTCAAGCGTTATAACTTCGCCTTTGAACGTCCCGTTTTTCGAGGCGTTAAGGGCGTACAGCAGGGCGGAATCAACCCGTTTTAACATGGAAGTAAGCACGGCGGAATCCGTGTTGTTGTAAAGCCCTTCCTCATGCTGATCGGAATCAACGCCGATTGCCCACACATTTTTGCCCTGAAGCCGGTATTCCTTCGCTTGGGCGATGGTTCCGTTGCCGGTGCCGCCCGCCGCCGAGTAAATCGCGTATACGCCTGAATCGTACCAGTTCTTCGCCTGGGTCTTTGCGAGATCAGGACGCCCCCAGTCACCCGCGTAGTACTCAACAATTTTCGCGTTGGGAACCACCGAGAGGATGCCCTGAATATAGCCAATCTCAAATTTGGCTATCGTAGGACTTGCGACGCCACCTATAAACCCGAAATGAGGATCCGCGATGCCGTCAGCCTGCGCTTTAAGAGCCGCGGCGACTCCGGCCAAATAAGAGCCTTCATGCTCGGCAAACACCACATTCAACACATTAGGCAGCTCGACCCAGTCGACATCCACGATCAGGTAGTTTTGATCCGGCGTACTGGCGGCGACTTCGCTAAGCGCATCCGCAAAGGTGAATCCCGTTGCGACGATCAGATCGTACTTTTCATCGGCAGCCTGCCTCAGATTCGGAACATACATATCCTGCGTTTGGGCGGTCACCACTTCATACAGGGAGCCGCGCTTCGGCGTCGAGTCCCACGTGTCGCCGTAGAACTGCAAAATGCCGCGCCACGCCGCCGCGTTGAACGACTTGTCGTCAATGCCGGTGGCATCGGTCAAAAGCCGCGTCGTAATCTGCTTTTCAGCTGGCGCCGCCGCCGGCGCCGCAACCGCAGACGCCGTCTGAGCGTCTTTTTTTGAGCAAGAACCAAACAATACGATCATTGCCACAAGCGTCACGCTTATGCATGCTGGAATCTTCTTCATTACTAAAATCCTCCTTGATCGAGAAAAATTTATTGTATTTTAGAGCAATTTGACAAGAAGAACAAGGGGGGCGCTACAGGCGAATCACGATAATGAATAGTGAATAGACTCGTGTAATAATACACCTAAACCAGCCTGTCATAGGCTATGACGTTGCAAATCAAAGTCATTCTCAGAGAATGCCGGCTGCGGCAATGCCCACGGTAAGAATAATATGACATACATTTGATGCGGTTCCAAAAACTAAGTTTTGGAACCGCATCATTTAAATGTTTTTATCTTGCCATTGACCAATGACAGATCGCCTGTGCGCAAGCCTCTTGTTGCAAGTCTTTTTCCTTACCGGAATGAGAGTGGAGAATTATACTAAGAGCTTATCCGGGAATAAGACCGGGATAAACCGGAATCAGGTTTCGCCAGACAATAATAGCACAGGCACACTCTACCAGACCCTGATAGTTCCTCGCTTTCTTCTCATAGATCACCAGCAGTTTCCTGAACCGGTTCATCCACGAATGACATACCTCCACTACCCATCGCCGCGCTGCAAACAACGGATTATGCTC
>JAIROG010000063.1 GCA_031257675.1 Treponema sp.
GCAAATTCAAAGTATGAGTCAGCCCCCGAATCCCCAAAGGCGGCGGCCATGCCTTTCATATACCCTTCCATACCCGCGGCTGCCTGCTGTAAGGCCGCACTGTCCATGTTCCCGTACATTTGCATGGCCGCTTTCTGGGCTTCCAGGGTTTGTTCAATTTGCGCATCCGAAAGCCCTGACGCTTTCAGGGTCTGCCGCATCATGTTCAAATAATTTTCATCCATGTAGCGCTCCTTTTGGAAGATTGAAGTTGTTTAAAAACTTCAGTTTTAAACAACAAACTGCTAAAAAACAGCAATTTCGCAGCCCAAAGGGCGAGAAATTGCAAGACTTGAAGCTAACCGAAGGCTAGCAAATATCCAACCGGGTTATTGAACAAGTCTATTATACCATGACCTTGGCGTGATGCGAAGGGGGCCAATTCGCCAAAGCGAATGGCCAAACGGCTGCGCCGTTTAGTGCCTGGCCAAGCCGCTTTTTTGCGCCTCCGAACATGCCCGGAAGACGTTTGAGTATGCCCGCCGGATCCCGGCAGGCATTATTTGCACAGTTTTCGGCAAAAATTTTACGGGGTATGAGTTCCGCCCGGGAAACGACGGCGGCCGTGTTGCAACGGAGGGCTTTTGGGGCCCCGATTTCGCCGCAACGGGCTTCCCCACGGGCAATGAATTGCGCGGGTAATGAATTGCCCGCAGTCTTTGTCACCTGGCACGGTTTGTGCTATATATCAGTGTCACTTCGGTGTCACCGTAACCGTACAGCCGTTACGGATATTTTGTTGTAAAAGAGGCAGCGTATGAAACGGATAATTGCCATCGCAATTTTTATGGCGGGAACGGCGGGAATGATCTTCGCCCAGTCTCCGGGAGAAGGGGCGCCGGGTGCGGGGAACGCCCCGGTGGACCGGCCGGGGCTTCCGGAAAAAACAACGATCCAGGGCATGCTGGGTCTGCGGCAGGGACGGATAGTCCTGGAAAGCGGCGGTTCCTTTTACCATGTGCCCGGCCTTGGCCGTCTTGCCGGCTTTATAGACGGTCTCAGGGAAGGCGCGGCGGTAAGCATCGAAGGCCGTGTTTTTACCGGTCCCGCCGGCGGCCGGCTCCTCAGGGCGGAAAAATTAACCATAGGCGAGAGGAGCTATGACCTTGCCCCGGCAATCTCCGAAGGGCGTCCCGGCTCCGGCCGGCACAGGGGATTTCCCCGCATGGGATGGGGTCCCGGCCCGAACCGGGGCGGGGATCGGGGGCAGGGCTGCATGCGCGGTTACGGCCCGGGGGGCCCGCCCAAATGGAACGGACGCGGCCCGGAGGGACAGAGGCGGCGGGAGTGGTAATGCGCGAAGCCGCGGCATACGGGTAAAATGCAAGGAGCTGTCCGAAAAGGCGGGGAAACCGGCCCGGACAGTTCCTTTACTTTTCCGTCATGAAAAATGAAAAAAATATTGGACTTGTTCAAGAACCCGGTTGGTTCTTTCACAAGTCTCGCAGATTTGGTGTATTTTTTGCAAAAATCCGCCAAATCTACCTTTTTTTAGCGGAAGTTGTTCAATAACTGAAGTTATTGAACAACTCTATTATCGACGAAGCGGCGCCCATTTTTCTATATTTCGCTTTTGCCGCGTCCAATTCAACAGAACCTGTTTTCCCGTCTATTTCCACTAGATATTCTAGGTATTTATTAAAAAATCCCCGCCGCTCTGCGGCGGGGAATTAAACCCATAGAGATTAAAATAACAGACTTGTTCAACACCTGAAGCCGGCGGTTTCATCATCAGTTGTCGCAACATAGAAATAATCAAGCGCGAACATGAGAGAAAACGCCTTTGCCATTTTATTTGGCTCATTTGAAAAGAATTTCAAATCCTTGCCGCAGGATTCAACAAATACCCCGCTGGTTTTTTCCCGTATGTCATTTTCAAATTCAATAGCTCGTTTAATTTCCATACCGCATCCCTCTGGCGTTTTCATTCCGGGACGCCGCTGTTTTTATGTCTTTCTTGCGATATTTTTCAACAAATTCCTGCGCGACAAGGATGGCGTTAGGGTCGATGACGTTTTGCCAGTCCGAATAAAAGCTTTGCGCGACAACAGGGCGGGAATGTTCCCCTGCTACGCAGAAGCGCGGGCTAACGGGCTAAGGCTCTGTCAACCGGCTGGCGCCAGACTTGCGCTAGCCCGCAAAAATGCCGCTGTTCCCGCCTTGTTCTCGCCCGCGCCCACACAGGAAGGGCAGCCTTTCGCGCAAGGACACCGGACAACCACCTCGTAAATCGCGGCGAACAATTCCGCGCCGCGCCGCGCCAAAGCATCCGAGAGTCCGGTGCCGCCCGGGTATTTGTCGTACACGTAGAGCGCGGGAACATCGAAATGCGGATCGCGCACCCGCTCCGCGACGCCGATGTCGCGGCTGTCGCAAAGCAGGAACACCGGCGCTATCTGCTTGATGAGCTTGCCAACGCCGGAAAGAACCGATCCCGCTTCTGATTCATCAAGGAGGGCAAGCGATTTGCCTCCGGAGCTTTCTGGAGGAAAAAGCAGCGTCAAAGCGCGGGTCTGCATCTCCTCTTCAGGCAGGTCTATGTTGCCGTACCCAATGTTTTCCTGCGTATGAAACCGTATTTTCTTGAATTTAGCCGCTTGAGTCCGCACCAGCACATCGCCGAGACAGCCGCGCGCGCCGCCATATTCAAGACGCTCGTCTTCCACGAGGACTTTTATGTCGGTTTTTACATAGCCGTCCGTGTAATAGTTCACATCGGCTTCCCGCACAAGGCACTTTTTCTCCTCAATGTTCAAGTCCTCCACCAGATACTGCCTGCCCCGATGAATGTACACGGCGTTCCTGAAGATGAGTTCCTTTGCGCTCGGTCTGTCCATCTCCCCGATGACCGCGTTGCGCCCGTCCGTTATGTCGATGATGACCACATTTTCCGTCATGGCGGAACGAAGGCTGACGCCTTCCGCAGGAAAAGAGCGGTCAGCCCAGTGCCACTTGCCCGCGGTATGCCTGACAACGCCGTCTTGTTCCAGAAATGAGAGCGCGTCCGCCGTGTCTTTCCCGAAAAAGTCTCCCGCATTCGCGCCTTCCGCAACGCATTCAATCATTGCGTCCCGAAACGGAAGCTCAAAAGCGGCGCATTTGATATGATCCATGTAAATATAGGGGTTGTCCGGGCTTATATGCGCTTCCTCAACGCTTTTTCTGAAAAACCAGTCAGGATCATCCATGATAAACTGATCCAGCGGCGAGGCGGAGGCGATGAAAACCGCTGCGGACGCGCCGCCCCGGCGTCCCGCCCTGCCAGTCTGTTGCCAGAACGAATTGAACGATCCGGGGAAACCTGCCACTACCGCCGCGTCAAGTCCGCCTATGTCTATGCCCAACTCCAACGCATTGGTTGACACAACCCCTTGTATGCCGCCATTCCGCAAGCCTTTCTCTATTTCGCGGCGCTCGTTCGGCAGAAGCCCGCCCCGGTACGCCTCCACCTTTATCCGCGCATTATCAGTGAATATGTTTTTAAGCTCGTCATTTACATACGAAGCCGTCACTTCGGTTCTGACCCGTGAATGGGCGAACAGAATGGTTTTTATACCGGCGCGGAGAAAGGCAAGCATCCACCGTTGGCTTTCCGTAGCGACCGGACGCCGGACGCCTTGTACGGCGTCAACAAGCGGCGGATTGTACAGGATAATCCGCTTTTCTCCGCGAGGCGCGCCGTTGCCGTCGACAAGGGCGGACTCCTCGCCGATGAGGGCTTCGGCGAGTTCTTTGGGATTGGCGATGGTCGCCGAGCAAAGGATGAATCGTGGTTTTGAGCCGTAAAACAAGGCGATGCGCCGAAGCCGCCTGATGACATTGGCGACATGGCTTCCAAATACGCCCCGGTAGGAGTGGGCTTCGTCAATGACAACGTATGCAAGGTGAGAGAAAAATTTTATCCACTTGGGATGATTGGGCAGAATGCCGTCATGGAGCATGTCCGGATTGGAGATGATGATCCGCCCCAAATCCCGCGCCACTACGCGGAGGCTTCCCGGCGTATCCCCGTCATAGGTGGAAACCTTTACCGGAAGCGGCTGAATTGTTGGCGGGTTTCCTTCCACCAACTCATTCAGTTCGGACTGCTGATCCTGAGACAAGGCTTTTGTGGGGAAAAGGTACAGGGCGCGGGCTTTATCATCGGCAAGCAGAGTCTGCAATACCGGAAGGTTGTAACACAGGGTTTTGCCGGATGCGGTTGGCGTCACCACCACAACGTTTCCGGTTTGAGCGGCATCCCACACTTCCGCCTGATGGGTGTACAGCCGCTCTATGCCGCGCCGCCTGACGGCATCGGCAATCCGGCCGTCCAGTCCAGCGGGAAACGGGACGAATGAGCCTTCGCTTGCGGGTATGAGCCTGTCTTCCGCAATGCAAGGCGCGAAGTTGTTTTCCCTAACGATGCGATCCAAAACCGTTGTCATTTTCATGCCTGCCTCACGTGTAATAGTGATACAGAAATGGATTTTTGTAAAGCGGGCGGAATTTGAGCCTGCCGCAGGCGCCGTCTCGCGCGCAACCCGCTGGCAAAATTAAATGTCTAGCGGTGTACAGGAATATATACACTATATACAATTATGTAAGCGGCTGATGGGAGTCGAACCCACGGCTCCAGCTTGGAGGGCTGGGGTATTACCGTTATACGACAGCCGCTGTTAATGATTATAGTATACAATACTGTTTTATTTTTGTCAAGCGCGGCTGTTCCAAAACTTCGGTTTTTGGAACACTTTCCCTGAATTTAGCTCCAACCGGATGCATCCGATTTTCCAAGAGCTTGGATTGTTCAAATGCAAGAATATCGCTATACTACTCCTATGGTTGATCTTATTAAAGATATTTTGCGGTTTGACCCTGAAGGACAGCCGGTGATTGTCCGCGGCTGGGTGAGGACAAAGCGGGAACTGAAAAACCTCATCTTTGTCGAGGTGAATGACGGGTCATGTTTCGCCGGCATCCAATGTACGTTTTGTCAAACGCCGTTTGACAAACGGGATACGGACGCGGCGGACTCAAACGCGGCGCTTGAGGTTCTCTCCACGCTGAAAACAGGCGCTTCTGTTGAAATACGGGGAAATCTTATGCCGTCTCCGGCTGCGGGACAGCGTTCCGAGGTGTCCGGGCAGGAAATCCGCCTTATCGGGGACGCGGAGAACTATCCTTTGCAGAAAAAGCGGCACTCCTTCGAATTTCTGCGGGAGATCGCCCACCTCCGCCCGCGGACGAACACTTTCGCTGCGGTCGCCCGCGTCCGCAGCGCCCTTGCCTATGCGACGCATGATTTTTTTCAGAAGAGGTCTTTTCATTATATACACACGCCCATTATAACCGCAGACGATGCGGAGGGCGCGGGCGCCATGTTTCAAGTGACAACACTGGATATGGAGAAGCTTGCCCGTGACGGCGGACAAGGGAAAGCGCCGGATTTTCACGCGGATTTCTTCGGGAAAAAGACGTTCCTCACTGTTTCCGGCCAGTTGGAAGCCGAGACCTACGCGACCGCGCTTTCCCGTGTGTATACCTTTGGACCCACGTTCCGCGCGGAGAACTCCAACACCGCCCGCCATCTGGCTGAATTCTGGATGGTGGAGCCGGAAGCGGCGTTTGCGGACTTGCGCGACAATATGGAATTGGCCGAGGATTTTCTCAAGTCGCTGCTTGCCTACGCGCTTGACAACTGCGGCGAAGACCTCGCGTTTTTTGACGCGCATATTGAGAAAGGCATTGTCGCGGCTCTGGAAGCGGTTGTGAACGCTCAATTCACCCATATTTCCTACACGGATGCGGTGAAAGAGCTGGAGAAAAACGCGGACAGCTTCGAGTTCAAGCCGTCGTGGGGATGCGATCTTCAAAGCGAACACGAAAAGTTTTTGACCGAAAAAGTCGGGCATGGTCCGGTTGTCGTCACCGATTATCCCAAGGAGATAAAGGCGTTTTATATGAAGATGAACGATGACGAAAGAACCGTGCGGGCGATGGATGTGCTGGCGCCGCGGCTTGGAGAGATCATCGGGGGCAGTCAGCGCGAGGATAATCTGGAGAAACTGGAGAAGCGCATGGCGGAACTCGGCATGAAAACGGAAAGTTATTGGTGGTACCTTGACCTCCGGCGTTTCGGCAGCGCGCCTCATTCGGGTTTCGGCATGGGCTTCGATAGACTCGTGCAGTATGTTACCGGTATGGCGAACATACGCGATGTCATCCCGTATCCCAGAGCCGCGAGGCTGGCGGAATTTTAGATTCTTTTAAATAAAGTTTTTTAAATAACTTGAGAGTGGTAAATTCTCAAGCCGTCCGGTACAAAAAATTTTCTGAACGCCTCACTGCCAACAGGGCGGAAAATGACGGAAACCGCTTCAATTTCCGGTAATTTTCAAGATATTCA
>JAIROG010000071.1 GCA_031257675.1 Treponema sp.
GCTTCGCTTTTCTGAGCGCTTTTTGAGTCCGGGTCGCATATCCCCGCGCCGCCTCTTTCTCTTTCACGCTTAACCCCGCCGGCGCGCCTTCCTTCTTGGGCGGCATTTCATGTGAGGCAACGCGGACTATTGTGTTTTTGAGATGTAGGCGCTATACTATATGCCTATGATCGATCTCCATACCCACTCAACAGCGTCAGACGGCAGTTTAAGCCCAAGCCAACTCGTAATTGAAGCCCACACTATAGGGTTGTCCGCCATTGCGTTAACGGATCATGATACGATTGACGGTCTTGATGAGGCGTGTTCCGAAGCCGAACGTTTGAGCATACGGTTTATTCCGGGTATTGAATTTGCGGTACAATGGGATCCAGGTGAATTTCATCTGTTGGGGCTTGGATTGCAAACGCCGGACGCTTCTTTTTTCGCGTCAATCGCTGAACTTGCGCATACACGGGAAAAACGCAACAGGGAAATTGTCCGGCGTATAAATGAAAAATTAAACTTGTATATTGATTATGAGGATGTTGTACATCTGTCTGGCGGATATTCGGTAGGTCGTCCGCACTTTGCGCAACTTCTTATTCAGCATAAAGTTGTAAAAGATGTAGAGCAGGCGTTCAACCGTTATCTAGGGAAGGGGCGGCCATTCTATGCGCCGAAAGAAAACCTTGCCTTTCAGGATGCGGCGCGTCTTATCAAGGCGGCGGGCGGCATTGCGGTATTGGCGCATCCCATGTCCCTGTATGTGGCGTGGGGGCGGCTTCCTTGGCTCTTGGCATCTTTGAAGGAGCAGGGGCTTGATGGCATTGAGGCGTGGCATCCAATGGCAAAGCTTGGAGACTGCAAGCGGCTGGATGCGTTAGGACGCAAACTGGGGCTTTTCATCACCGCGGGAAGCGATTTTCACGGTGAATTCCATCACGGACGCAAACTCGGCAGGACTACAGGCGGCAGGAAGATCGAGGATGACCTATTGGAAGCGATTCCTCCTTTAAGCGGGGCGTGGAACCGGGGGGATTGCGTGTAATATGTGCGCAAGAAATTGTCAGCGCAACCTGTGTATCGGCTTGTCTTATACACCTCATTCCAAAATAGAAACAACTATTCAACATAATGAAGGGCGCCGGTTGTTGCGTCTCATTGACGCCCGGCGCTTTCCGTATGTTCCTTGCTCTGAAATTGAGATAGAAGCGAGCGGCCGTCCATTTTTTGCTAATTGCCACGCGGATTTTAACATTTCACATTCCAGGTATATGGTTGCGGTCGGTTACATTCCGTCAGATTTTACACTCCGCATCGGCTGTGACATTCAGTTTATGGACAAACGCAAAAATATGGACGGCATTGCAAAACGCGCTTTTTCTTCCGCTGAGCGACAATTCTTTGTTTCGGCTGTGGATTCTGTAGAGCGATTGACGCGGTTTTACCAAATCTGGACGTTCAAAGAAAGTTATATAAAAATGTGCGGATTGTCGCTCTTTGACGTGCTGAAAGCGCCCGATTACACACACGCTTTTTTTCAAGAAAATAACTTTTTTTCCCAATATCATCTTGGGAACGAAGACACGGAACAGTATATGCTATGCTGTATGTGGAATATGTCGAGTTGCCTGGAAAACGTCGGAAAAGAATCACGTCAAGCGCATCCTGAAATTTGCTGGTTTTCAGAAGCAACGCTCTATTGCCGCGACCTGCGCCATTGCTAAAAATGTTTCACGTGAAACATTTTTAGCAATGGCGCAGGAACCGGTGAAGCGCGATGCGTGGCGCTGGTCCTGTTGCTAAACAAAGGTTTATGGAATGCGCGAGTGTACTGCCGCGCTCTAAAGGGCGGGTGGTTCATTTAACAATACTCATTATTGCCGCTCTTCAATCATTTTGCATACATCAACCCATTCTTTATTTTGACTATACTCATTAAGCTCATCGGGCGTTAATTCAATTTCAGAATTGTTGTTGCCGCAGGCGGGAAATACCGTCTCAAACCGTTTGAGCGATACGTCAAGATAGACCTCAACTGTACCGGGAAGCGCAAAAGGGCAGACGCCGCCAACCGCGTGTCCTGTCATGTTCAAGGCTTCATCGTGTGACAACATCCACGCCTTAAAACCAAAACGTTCCTTGTATTTGCGGTTGTCGAGCTTCATATCTCCTGCTGTGACAATAAGCAAGGCTTTTTCTTCGCCGTTTTTAAGCGATATGCTTTTTGCGATACGCGCCGGAATAACGCCTAGCGCGGCGGCGGCTTCGGCAACTGTCGCTGTGGAAGCGGGGTTTTCGATAACATCTTTGTCGCGATTCCATCGGGCTAAATAAGTTCGCACAGCCTCAATCGACATTCTCAACCTCGTTGAACGCCAATACAACATCGCCGCTTTCGCTTGGGGCAAAAAGCATAAGCTGTCCGGAACTTACCATCCAGCGGATGGTTTTGGCGAGATAAGAAAAATATTCATGTTCTTTCAGGCTTTCCGGCTCTTGAAACATGACCATTTTAGTACTAGCGATAGGTCCAAAAGAAATGTCATGAGAATTTCCCTGCGTATAGGGTCCGTTATACAAATTCGGCGCAGCCCTCCCGCTCAATCTTCCTTCGGCAAACCGTACGGTATACATATCTTGCATATCCTGACGTTCTATTATCACCACGCCAGAATTGCTTTTCACTTCAATCAATTCCCATGTTTTTTCCAAAACTTCTGAAAAATCCGCCGGATTAACAATCGCTTTGGATTCGCTTTTGGCTGTTTGCCCATCCCCTACATTGGGTTTGCTGGCGCAGGAAGCGAACAAACCGGCGCCAAGAATCAAAATTTTGAAAACAATACGGTTTTTTTTCAAAATATACTCCTTACTTATAAATATACTAAACCCACTGATCAAGGTCAAGCTGTATATCCTTGCGTTCCGGTAGGCCTTCTTGAAAAACGCCGCCATAGAAATTCAGCCTTGCAGGTCTTGTTGACCCGTTCTCCTGTTCGTCTAAGGGACAGGCGTGTTCAACGCCATAGCAACCGTTGCGGATAATATTGACGCGAGCTGTTCAGGGCTTCCAAATTTTACCAATCGCTTCAAGTCTGCGTCTAAACGCTGATACCATGTCTATGAAAAGACGAGTCTTTCCTAATGGGTGATGGGCATCATCAATATGAGCGACATGGGGTCTTGGACGAAATTTTTCCGTGAATATAACTGAATTATTAAAAATCTCTATCTAAAAAACTGCCAATCATGTTACTATTACTAGTAGGAAAATTTCTCTATAGCAAGCCGTATTAGAATATTGCGCAAAACTCTCAATCTCACTCAGGGTGAATTCGCTGAAAAAATAGGACTAAAGTTCTCCGCCTTGTCCATGATAGAAAGGGAACAAGTCCCTATAACCGAACAAATATTAATTGTCTGTTTCGTCTTTAATGTCAGTGAAACATGGCTTCGCGCCGGCAGGGGCGATATGTTCATGCCCGACACTTCAAACCTTGAAGAAGAATTCTTCAAACTTTTCCGCCAACTTACGCCAGAAATGCAAAACGCAATTTTTGAACACGTTGAAACCTTGCTCCATATACAGCAGTTACAGCAAAATCCCATAGGTCTTTAGTTTTTTCCTCTTCTGAATAATCGCCAGCCCGACCCCGCGTGACCCGACTCCTAGTCCGTCTTAGGCGGCGCGCGCTTCCGGTACACCGCCGCACTCACCGACAGCCCCGGTTGAAACCGCTCGTCAAGCGCCATAAGCTCTACCGTGTCGGACAACACAGCCTCCCGCTCCCTCAACATCCCCTTGTCCATCGCCGCCTTCCTCACCATCTCAGATAAGTCGCGCAGAGTGGCGACCGCAGGCTTTCTGAGAGCTTGCGTATGGCTTCTTTCTGATGTTCCTTGTCCATCAGGCGGAAGGCTTCATATTCTTTGAGCTTCAAGACATCACGCCTATGGTCTTGATGATGTAGCACACCCCCGCCTAAAGGGGCTTTTGCTTCGGGCAGGTTTGAGCGGATAATCAAGACATACAAGCCGCTTTCGGAAACTATGTTTAATGACTGCCCTCCGCCTCTGTTTGTCTTTTTTGACCCTAAACTTTGCTTAGGGCTAATAATTGCGCGTTCATCTTCTTCTGCCATCTGCAAAGCAACGGTTGTATTGGCATGTCCTAACGTCTCGCATACATCCTTATTATTTGGGCAAAAGAAATCAATGCCGCCGCCTGCACAGCTATCGAAAAAATATCAGCGAACATATATTATTGAGGGCGACATTCGGGAGGCTATCCGTGCGTTGCCGGAAATCGCTGATGTGGCTGCCGGCGGCTTTCCCTGTCAGGATATTTCTATCAACGGAAAAATGGAAGGCATTAACGGCAAGCGGAGCGGCTTATATGCATTACTTGTTGAAGCGGTAAAAAAAATGCAACCTAAAATGTTTGTCACGGAAAATGTCAAAGGGCTTTCGCTTAAAAAAACGCCGCGTCCCTCAAAAAGATTTTGGAATATCTTAACGCGCTTAACTATAACGTGAATTGCGAATTATATCATGCGGCGGACTATGGCGGTTCCGCAAACGCGGGAGCGCGTGTTTATTGCCGGAGCGCGGGAAGACATAGCGTCGTTTGCGCCGCCTCCGCCTTCGCGTGAAAAATATATTAGCGTAAAAGAGGCGATAGGCGACCTTGAAGCGCTTCAAGCCGACGAATAATTTAGCCATATATGGGAGTTGCGCGAATAGAAGCGCCGAGCAAGGCGGCCGCCGCCGTGTCGCTCGGCCCGGCGGCGCTATCCGCGCCGAATTTCTATGCGCGAGGCGGCGCGCATTCAGTCATTTCCCGATACGTTTTTATTTCAATCAAAGTCACGCGAGACCGGGCGGCAAATTGGAAACGCCGTCCCGCCCGTGCTGGCGCGGCGCATCGCAAACGCGGCGCAAAATGCCATCGCAAGCGGTAAAAATGCGTTTTTGAAAAAGTATATGGCGCTCCCACTTGATATAAACCGTATCCTCATTTATTATATAGAAATGAAAAAGCGCTGTATAATAGTGGCCGTGCGCCTGCTTATCGCCGTTTTCATGGCGCAAGCGCAGGAAACGGAGGAACATCCCCCTGCGGAGAATCCCGCGGATATGGTTGGACTGACGCTGGAAGAGCTTCATGCCAAATTCGGACTCCCTCAGAGGGTATACGCCGCTCGGGGCGTGGAGCCGTGGCAGGACGATGTGGTCTTTGTGTATCCTTCCATTGACTGTTATATATTCGAGGATCATGTGTGGCAGATCAGCGTACAGACGGCGTACGGCGTAAAAACCGGGGATGAGCGATCGCAAGTAAAGACGCTGTTATGGGGAAAAACGCTTGATTTTGAAGATGCGTTGCTTTTCAGACTGCCGTCCGGATCCTGGGAAATGATGATGAGAGTCAACTTTGACGCCGAGGGAAAGGCGCAGGCTATTTTTATTTACCGTTCGGATATGTGACGTACCATGGCAAAAATCTGTCTTTGTTTGACCGGCAAAACGCTGGAACGGGATTTGCAAATATTGAAGAAGTACCGGCGTTACATTGATATGGCGGAGTTGCGGGTGGACTGCCTTACGCCGGACGAACGGTTTTTTATCAGGAAGTTCCCTGAGATGGCCGGACTGCCCTCAATTTTAACCATACGCCGCGACATAGACGGCGGCATGTTTTCCGAAGGCGAATGGTCACGAGTCAGCTTGCTTTCGAGAGGCTTGGCTTTCGCCGAAGCGGATCGCAGGCATAATTTCGCCTATATTGATCTTGAAGAGGATGTAGACATACCGGGCATTGAGGAAGCCGCCCGCACCTTTGGAACGCGGATCATCCGCTCGTATCACAACACGAATGGAATGGACATTGATCTTGCGGGTAAAATCAGGCGTATGCGGCGTGTTGGAGATGAAATCGTCAAACTTGCCGTAACGCCCCATTCGCTGGAAGAGGTTCATGCGGTTATGAGAGCCGCAAAGGAAACCATAGATATAGAAAAAATACTTATCTGTATGGGCGAGGTTGGGCTTTGTTCCCGCATTTTGGCGGATAAATTCGGCTCTCAAATAACGTTCACTTCCGCAAAAGGCGAGCATGGCATAGCGAAAGCCGCGCCCGGGCAGATCGATCCCGTAACGCTGATAGACTTTTACCGGTTCAAATCCATCAATGACAGCACCCGCATTTTCGGCATTACGGGGTACCCGCTCAAGGCTACATTTAGTCCGGCGTTTTTTAACACCATTTTCAGCCTTGAAAAAACCAACGCGGTGTATCTGGCTTTTCCCTCAGTTTCCGCGTTGTCGTTCATACGTTTCGCGTGCGATCTGGGGCTTTCAGGCGCGTCGGTGACGATCCCTCATAAAGAGGCGATAGTCTCCTTTTTAGTGGAAAAGTCTCTGACCGTGCGCTCAGTCGGCGCATGCAACACCATTGTGCGCAATGAAGACGACAATTGGAAAGGATTCAACACCGATATGCAGGGCTTTTCGGATTCCCTGTTGCGTTTTATCGGGAAAAAGAATTTCAGCGGCAAAAAAATCAGCATCATCGGCGCCGGAGGCGTGGCGCGCGCAATTGCGGCGGAAATTTTTCATTTAAAAGGCAAGGCGCTTGTCCTGAACAGGACGCCTTTACGGGCGCGTGACTTGGCCGAATCTTTCGGCTTTCGATGGGGCGGACTTGACACTACGGGCATTGCGCTTATCGACAAATACAGTGACATCATCATTCAGACAACATCTGTGGGTATGGAGCCTGACACCAGCGCGGACCCCCTTGATCTCTACAAATTTTCAGGGAAAGAGGTTGTTATGGACGTGATCTACAAACCTGCGGAGACGGCGTTGCTCAGACGGGCTTCCCGCGTAGGTTGCCGTACGCTGAATGGGTATGATATGTTTATCAGGCAGGCGCAAGCCCAGTACAAACTTTTTATGGGCAAAGAGTTTCCCGCCAATTTAATGTCCAAGATCGAATTATAGGAGATTCGCCATATATGGATCAAAAAACCATGAAAGAAAACGCGGGAAAAGCCGCGGTTGACGCTCTTGTGCGGAGCGGCATGAAGCTGGGTCTCGGCACCGGTTCCACCGCAATAACCGCAGTGCGGTATATAGGCAGTCTGATGGAGCAGGGCGCGTTGAAAGACATCAAGGCTATAGCCACGAGTTTCCAAACCGGGCTTGAGTGTGAAAAATGGCATATTCCCGTGTATTCACTCAATTCTCCCGAAGTAAACGGCGCTCTCGATCTCACCATTGACGGCGCGGATCAGATCGATTACGCGCATTTCTGCGTAAAAGGCGGCGGTGGCGCCCTGTTTCTTGAGAAACTCGCGGCTTACGCATCGAAATCCTATGCCATTGCGCTTGACGAGACAAAGGTTGTTGACATGCTGGGCGTAACCTTTCCGGTGGCGGTTGAAATTGCTCCTGAAGCGCGGACGTTTGTGTGCGCGGAACTTGCCAAACTGGGCGCGGAATGCGTCCTGCGCGAGGCGGTGCGGAAGGCGGGCCCCGTTGTCACGGATAATGGCAACTTTCTTGTGGATATTACCTTTAAAAACGCCCCCGGACGCATTTATCCCGCTCTTTTGGAAGAGCAGATAAACCACATACCGGGCGTCATTGAGAACGGCTTTTTCACCAAAAAGGGACCCCATGTGTTTGTTGCGCGGGCGGACGGCGCTGTGGACGTGTGGGATTAGGAGTTTGTATGGTGGACAGGCATATCAACTTTATTGAACTGGAAAAAGCTTGCGCAAAACCGGGCTGTCCGCTCTGTACCATAATCAGCGAAAGGGCGGAACGCTACATTGACGGTATGCTCTTTGAGCATGTTTCCGACAGGGTGTTCAGGAAGGAATTTCGGGAGGCGGGCGGATTTTGTTCGGTTCATTCGCAAAAACTCGATTCGTTTCGCGACGGATTGGCGGTTGCGATACTGAGCCGCGACATCCTTGAAGACCGGATCGCCGCTTTTAATAGACGGAAACCGTGGAAACCGAAGGGAGCATGTCCGGTATGCGTTGAGCGTGAACGCATTGAGAAAGAGTACCTCACCTTTCTGGTTCAGGCCGATGGCGGGGAGAACGGAAACGCGGTGCGGGACTTTTTCACCGCTTCAGAAGGATTCTGCGTCCCTCATTATGCAAAACTGCTTGAAATCTCGAAATTTATTCCCAAATGGATCGTCATATTCCATGAAAGCAAGTTTGAAGAGCTTATGCGGAAAACGAGTCAATTTATAGAACTGTCCGCATATGGAAGAGGCACCGAATTTGCGGCGCTTTCAGAAAAAGACAAGCTGGTGTGGAAGGAAATCGCTAGGAATTTACGAGGCGGCGATTGAGAATTGTTTTTCTGTTGTTGTCCGCCATGATTCTTTTTGGTTGTGTAAAGACGGATTCCGCGGCTTCGCCGGCGGTTCTGCCGGAAAAGGATGCGCCGGTTGCCGGTGAAACCGGCGCCGTTGTGGGAGCGTCAGCCGAAGCGGAAGCCGCAGCCGCGCAGATGGAAGAGGCGGTTGCCGCCAGCCGCCAGCGGGCGCGGACGATTGTCTCCGGCATGGATGATGCCGCGCTTGCGGCTCAGGTGATCATCGCGGGGCTTGATGGGAACATTCATGTAAGCGAGGGAATGAAACGGCTGTTGCAAAACAGTCCGCCGGGCGCGATTATGTTGTTTTCCTACAATCTCAAGGCGGATAAGGATACGGCGCGTTCCTTTTTGAAAGAGTGCGTGGATGCGGTCGCTGAAAAAAGCGTCGTCCCATTTCTTGCGGTGGATCACGAGGGCGGGCGCGTCCACCGTTTTGGGGCCGGGGCGCGGCGGTTGCCTTCCGCAGAATCGTATTGGCATCGGACGCTTGCGGTGGATCGGGAACAGGCGTTGAACGAAATTGAGAGCCAAGCCTTTGCGTCGGGAACGGAGATACATGACTTGGGTGTCACCATGAATTTCGCGCCGGTGGCGGAAATTCTCACCAAAGAAAACGCCCGATTCCTTGACACCCGTTCTTATGGGCCGGATCCGGTTTTTGTGGAAGCCGCATGCGCCGCCTTTATCCGGGGCATGGAGCGTTCCGGTGTGGCTTGCGTGGTAAAACATTTTCCGGGAAACGCGGATGTGGATCCGCACGAGGCGTTGCCGACGCTTGCCGACGATAAAGCGACCCTTGACTACATGGTCAAACCCTTCGCGGGACTTATCCGCGCCGCGCCGCTGGCTGCACAGCCTGCGGCTGTCATGGTGTCGCATGTTGTCGTGCAGGCGCGGGATGAGGAGTGTCCGGCGAGCCTCTCCCCGCTCGTCATAAACGGATGGCTGCGCGGCGAACTCGGCTTTACCGGTATAGCCGCAGCCGATGACTTTTCCATGGGAGCGGTCGCGGCTTCGGGTATAAAAGCGGAAGCCGCCGTAATAACCGCGCTCAACGCGGGCATTGACATGGTGATGGCGTGGCCCCCCGCCCTCGCTTCCACCCATAAAGCCATACTCACGGCGATTAAAACCGGCGGCGTCCGCAGGGACAGACTTGAAGAAGCCGCAGAGCGGATCGTATTTCAAAAATTGCGATTCGGACTTTTGAGCATGGAAAACGAACAACTTTAATGATGAATCTCTCATGGAAAGGCGCGGCGGGCAGGCTCAAGACACAAAACAAGCGTATTTACAAAAGGCGTTTTATGTATATAATAGTTGTGTCTTAACAAGAATTTCATTCTTTAGAAAAAAGGAGCGTATTTTTATGCGTTTAATAACCAGATCCGACTTTGACGGACTAGTCTGCGGAACCTTGCTCCAATCACTGGGGCTAATTGACGAGTGGAAATTTGTACACCCCAAGGATATACAAGACGGTCTCGTTGTCGCCACGGACAACGACATTGTAGCGAACGTCCCCTATGTCAAGGGGTGCAAGCTCTGGTTCGATCATCACTCAAGCGAAACAGAACGGCTTGGTCAAAAGACGTTCTTTGATGGGGTCTCAAAGCAGGCGCCGAGCTGTGCGCGGGTCATCTATGACTATTACGGCGGAGAAGAAAAATTCAAACAATTCGAAGAAATGCTTGAATACGCCGATAAAATGGATTCAGGCGATCTTACCAAAGATGAAATATTGAGTCCAAAAGGTTGGGTGTTGCTTGGATTTATCGTGGATCCGCGCACCGGTTTGGGCAGAGTCAGGAATTTCACCATCAGCAACTTCGATCTTATGAAAAAGCTCGCATCCGAAGCCGCTTTCGCCAAGCCGGTGACGGAAATTCTCGCTCTGCCTGATGTTAAAGAACGGATCGATGTGTATTTTGAACAGACCGATCTCTTTATTGAAACAGTGAAAAAACATGCCAGAACTGAAGGACGCGCGATCATAGCTGATTTCCGAAACGTTGAAAACATCCCGGCGGGCAATCGATTTCTCCTCTACACGTTGTTTCCTGAGCAGAATATCTCCATCTGGGCAGTTGACGGCAAACAAAAAGTAAAGAGCGTGATCACGGTAGGCTACAGCATCATCAACAGAACGGCGACCGTTGACGTGGGCAGCCTTATGCTCAAGTACGGCGGCGGCGGACACATTCAAGTGGGAACCTGCCAGGTTCCCAGAGAAGACACCGACAAAGTTATAGCGGAAATCATCGCCGCAGTGCGATGAACGTCCGGCCGAAAGCGGGGCGTCTCAAAAGCGGCGCCCGACAATGCGTAGCGGCGACAGTGAAAGGCGCGTCATTTTCTCGAACTTCAATGCAACCATTAAAATTGTGTTGTGTCTAATGTCTTAAAGGAGTTGCGTCATGTCCAAAAAAGAAATAATACGAACGCCGTGGCGGTTTCTGGAAGAATATAGAGGAAAATTGTATATAGGGAAGTGGCCTACCCTGCCCGAAATGTTCAGAATCACGGTGTCCCGCTATGGAGATCGCCCATGTTTCACCATCTACGAACCAAACAGGATCAGTCTGACCTACAAGGAAGCGCTTGAAAGAATTGAAGCGACAGCTCGCTACCTTCACAGCAAGGGCATCCGTAAAGGCGATGCGGTCGCGGTCACCGGAAAGAACGCCCCGGAATGGACGGTCGCCTATTTAGGCGTACTGTTTGCGGGCGCGACAGTCGTTCCCATTGATTATCAGGTTAAAAATGAAGAGACCGATCTCCTGCTTAAAACGTCACGGGCAAAAATTCTCTTTGTGGACGAGGAAAAACACAAACGCTACGCGGACGGCGCGGAATATCGCGGCTTGTTGCGCGAGGTTATTTCCCTGCACAAGGGCATTGGCGCGTACATTTACACGCTTGATGGACCTGCGGCTGATATAGAGGGCGCTTCCGAGCATGACCTTGCGGCGATTCTTTTTACGTCCGGTACAACAGGCAACCCGAAAGGCGTTATGCTTACCCATCAAAACCTTGTGTCTGACTGTTATCTTGCCCAGGGACACCTTGACTTGTATCCTGAAGACGTGTTTTATGCGCTGTTGCCCATTCACCATGCCTACACCATGCTTGCCGTATTTATAGAGTCTATCTCCTGCGGCGCGGAACTGGTGTTCGGCAAGAAAATGGTGACGCAGGTTATCTTGAAAGATTTAAAACAAGCGCGGATTACCATGCTTCTGGGTGTGCCGATGCTGTTTAACAAGGTGCTTGCCGGCATTGTCCGCGGCTTAAAGGCGAAGGGTCCGCTTGTATATGGGGCTGTCAGTGCGCTTATGGGCGTTTCTGGGTTCGTCAAGAAGATTTTCGGCGTGAATCCGGGCAAGAAAATGTTCCGCGCCGTGCTTGACAAGGCGAGTCTCACCACATTGCGCATCTGTATCTGCGGAGGCGGGCCCCTTGCGCCGAGTGTATTTAAGAAGTACAACGAATTGGGCATTGACTTTATACAAGGATACGGACTTACCGAGACCTCGCCCATCATCAATCTGAACCCGAAGGAACACTACAAGGAAACTAGCGTCGGCAAGACGCTGCCCCAGGTCGATATGAAGATACTAAATCCCGATGAGCGCGGCGTAGGCGAGATCGCGGTGAAGGGTCCCATGGTTATGAAGGGGTATTTTGAGATGCCTGAAGAAACCAAGGACACATTCACCGGGGATGGTTACCTTAAAACCGGCGATCTGGGTTACCTTGACGATGAAAATTACCTATACCTCACCGGACGCGTAAAGAATTTGATCGTAACCGAAGGCGGAAAGAATGTGTATCCCGAGGAAATTGAGAATGAATTTCAGCTTTTTGAAGAAATCGAGCAGATACTCGTGCGCGGCTTTGAGATCGACAAGAAGCTGAAGACTGAAGGGATAGAGGCGCTCGTGTACCCAAGCCCGGATGTATTCAAAGAGATGCCAAAGGAGCAGATAAAAACGCGGATTGACGCGATTATCTCCGAAGTGAATCAGCGGTTATTGCCATATCAAAAAATTGAAAAGACTACAATTCTTGAAGAACGGATGGAAGAAACCACGACAAAGAAGATCAAACGCGACGCTGTGTAATTGCGATCCGGTTCCGTCCATATAAACTACCGCGCCTTGGAGGGTCGACTTGGAGAGCGCGGTAATACGTCCCCGCGTATCTTGACAAACGCCCGCTTTCCTATAAACTTATAGCGCCTATGATGATTGAAATGCAATGGATCGTTCTCGGCATTACGGTTGTCATGTACGCCGTAGTAGTGTCGTTTTCGCACAAAAAGGCGTTGTGGCTACGCTCATCGCCGCAGTTGCGGTATTGTACTTGGAATGGTCGCCCCGCTTCAGGCGCTTGGCACATTGATAAACTGGAATGTCCTGATGATTTACACCGGCAACTTGATCCTCGCCGAGCTTTTCATATACTCCCGCGTTCCAGCGGTGATTGCGGATTCCATCGGACTGCGCTCACGCAACGCTGGCATCGCTATTGTGGCGTTGCTGGTTATTACGGGGCTTATTTCCGCTTTGGGAAGCTCAAAGTAATCCGCCTGTTGCCTCTATGTCCAGGGTGCGAATTATGACCTGACGCTTCTCCATTTTCTCAATCACCTTCCGGTAGCTTTCGTATTGGGTGTCTTCATCCGGGTAGTCGTTCCTGCCCAGATAAAGAAATTCGCTGCGGAACAAGCCGATGCCTTCGGCATCCCCGGCAAGCGCGGCGTCGGCGTCGCTCACAGAACCGATGTTCGCGTAGAGCTTTATTTCCCTGCCGTTTTTGGTACGAGTGGGTTTGCCCCGCGCTTGTTCAAGGATTTCCCGCTCGCGCCGCTCCTGATCGGCTTCGTATCCAGTTCTTTGATGACCGTTGGTTCAGGATCAATGTACAAAACGCCGGTTTCACCGTCCAGCGCCGCGTCCTTGCCGGACAAATCGCCAGAAAGAACCGCGCCGAAGCCGATGATCGCCGGGATTCCCATTGTGCGAGCGAAGATCGCCGTGTGGGAATTGGCCGCGCCCTGGCGGGACACCAAGGCGTAGACTTTGCTCCGGTCAAGCTGGGCGGTCTCACTGGGGGTAAAATCATCGACGGCAAGGATCACCGGATCGTCATTGTCGAGTCGCCCCTGTTCTTTGCCGGATAGCATTTCAATTGCCCGCTTGGAAATATCGTATACATCAATGGAACGGGCTTTCATGTAGTCATCGTCCATGCCGGCGAATTCCTGCGCCAAACGGGAACCGGCCGTGTTGACGGCGTACTCGGCGCAAACCTTCTCGGTTTTGATGATCTCGACAATGGGTTCGCAAAAGTCAGTGTCTCCCAGCATCATGCGGTGGATTTCAAAAAGCAAGGCGTTTTCCTCTCCGATTTTATCCGCCATAGTCGCGGCTAACGTATCAAGCTGTTCAGAGGCGGACTGCCTCGCCGTGTTAAATCGTTCAATTTCCCGCTCCACATCGTCTATGCGCCGTTTTTCAACAGAAAGGCTTTCCCGCTTGAGAAAGGAAAGACGCCCTTTGGCGATGCCGGAGCTTACGCCTTTGCCTTGCAAGGTGATCATACTACCTCCAGAGGGAGCATTTACAGGTACGCGGACAGATAGGCTTGAGCCGCTTCTATGGTCGCCGCCTCGTCTTCACCTTCCGCCTTAATAACGATGGTGTCATTCTGCTTTACCTTGAGTTTCATCAGGGCAAGCAACCCTTTGCCGTCGCAGGTCGCGCCGTTATCTTCACGGGAAATAGTAATGGCGCTTTTGAATGCAACCAGCTTTTTGATAAAAAGACCGGCGGGCCTCGCGTGGATTCCTAAAGGATCCTTAATCGTATAACTAAATTCTTTCACTTTTATCTCCTTCTCTACTATAAAATTGAAAAATTGAGGCGAACCGCCCCATCTAACAATAACCGCTTTTCCCGCAGTTTAGGCTGCGGCGTCACAGGTTCTCGCCATTGCTGGCGATTACGTCTTTGTACCAGAAGAAGCTCTTTTTGCGGGAACGGTTGAGCGTGCCATTGCCTTCGTCGTCCTTATCAACATAAATAAACCCATAGCGTTTGGACATTTCCCCGGTCGACGCGCTGATGATGTCGATGCAACCCCATGTGGTGTAGCCCCACAGTTCAACCCCGTCTTCCTCAATCGCCGCTTTCATGGCTTTGATGTGTTCCCGAAGGTACTCAATGCGGTAGTCATCGTTAATTGAGCCGTCCGCCTCGACAACATCTTTCGCGCCCAGTCCATTTTCCACGATGAACAGCGGCTTTTGATACCGGTCGTAAAGGAAATTCAGCGTAACGCGCAACCCCAGCGGGTCAATCTGCCAACCCCACTCAGACGATTTGAGGTGCGGATTCTTCACCCCGCCGAAGATGTTGCCGGAACCCTTGTCCCCCGTCACCGCCGGATCCGTTGAAATCGCGCTCGTCGAATAGTAGCTGAACGATACAAAGTCAACCGTGTAATCGCGCAGAATCGCCTCATCGTCCGTAGTCTTGCCGATGTCGATGTTTTTTTTCGCCGCATAGCGCTCAAACCATGCGGGATATTTCCCCCGCGCCTGCACGTCGGTGAGCGCGTAATTCCGGCGTTCCACCGACAGTTTTTCCCATGTGTCTTCCGGGCGACATGTATAGGGATACGCGGTCATTGCCGCAACCATACAGCCAATCTTCGCGCCGGGAATCATTTCATGACACGCTTTTACGGCTAAGGCGCTTGCTACAAGCTGGTTGTGGCAGGCGCGCAAAGTTACTGGTTCTTTTTGCGCGGGATCGTCAATAAGCGCGCCAACGCCCAACGATGGCACATGAAAGCTCATATTGATCTCGTTAAACGTAAGCCAGTACTTCACTTTGTTTTTGTAGCGCTCGAAAATCGTTTTCGCATAACGCTCAAACAACGAGATGAGTTCTCTGCTTGCCCAGCCGTTGTATTTTTTCGTCAAGTTGACCGCCATTTCCCAATGCGATATGGTGACCAGCGGCTCAATGCCATGCTTCAGGCACTCGTCAAACAACGCCTCATAAAACGCCAATCCTTTTTCATTCGGCTCCGCGTCGTCGCCGTTGGGAAAAATCCGCGCCCATGAAATTGACGTGCGGAACGTTTTGAACCCCATCTCCGCGAACAGCGCGACATCCTCCTTATAATGATGATAAAAATCGACTGCGGTGTGTTCGGGAAAATACCCTTGCGGATGTTCGAGATTCGCCCGTACCGCCTTTACATCGGACATTTCCGCCATTCGCCTCTTGCCTCCATGCATCACATCGCAGGTGGAAACGCCTTTGCCATCCTCAAGATACGCCCCTTCCGCCTGATGAGCGGCAATTGCGCCGCCCCACAAAAAATTTTTTGGAAAACTCATTCTTTCTCCTCAACGTTTATAGTGGAAAGTCCTCACAAGGAAGCTCCCATCTGTCCGCACTGCGGACTATCTCAAGCCCGTTCCAAACCATTTGGAATAGGCTCTGTCTCTTATCCTATTTTTTCGCCATTACTCTCAATGAGCGATTTATACCAATAAAACGACTTCTTGCGCGAGCGAGACAGCGTTCCTTTGCCTTCGTCGTCCTTGTCGACATAGATGAAGCCGTAGCGTTTGGACATCTCCCCAGTTGACGCGCTCACCAAGTCAATGCAGCC
>JAIROG010000013.1 GCA_031257675.1 Treponema sp.
TAAGCGAGGGTTTTTCGCGGTTCGGCAGGAAGGGAAGAAAGCGCCCGCGTAACCGCCTTGTGCATAGCGGACGCCGTTTTATCTTTCATGTGGATGACCAGAAAAAAACGTGTTTTCCATTCCACCAGCACCGCCACGCACGCCTTGCTTTGCCGGGAAACAACGGCGTCAACCTCCCAATGACCGGTTTGTGTCCTCAGATTGACATCAGGCGGGCGCTCGGTTATGTCAATGCGGTTAGGTATCTTGGAAACCCTTGATTTCTTGCGCGAGGGCCGTTTATGCCGCTTTTTATGACCTCTGACCAGGTATGCTATGAGATCCCGGCGTTCGGTGTAAATCCACAAGTAGATTGATTCATAGTTTGTTTTAAGGTGGGGGAAATCAAGGGAAAGCATGCCGGCTATACCCTCCGGGGTCCAGCCGTCATGAATCAAATGGTGTTCCACATAGGCTTTAACCAAGGGATTAGCGAGTTAATCTTAATTGCGCCGGAACATTTCGATTCCTTATCTTTTTTATTATCAGTATAATAATCTGGTTCGTTATGTAGAATAGCGCCCATGTGTTCAACGGTAAAAGAGTCGGAATCTGTATGTCAGCCTCATTTATCCGTCCTTGATATAATAAACCGCCCCTTTTTTTTGAATCATTAAAACGAAAGCCATAAAACAGACCTCCTGCAGCGGAACTCTTCTTGAGCGATAACACCCGGTCATTATTTTTATGAATCCATCGGTTTTCTTTTCCATTAAAAATGAATTCCACATAAGACGCTTCATTGCTATAATCTTTTTCCTTTAAATATCGAGCAAGCCTGTTATTATCAATTAATTGTAACAAACAAGACATGACGGCGCTTTTTCCAGCGCCATTATGTTCTACAATGGCATATAAGGCATTTTCAATTGGAATCTCCGTTGTCCCATGCTCAATTCCCTTTACACCATGTATTGTCATTATTAAGTTCAATTTATCCTCCAAAATTCGCGGAAGGGAATTCCAGACCGCTCAGTTCCTGAAGCTGTGAATCGGCGCGGGAATCCTGCCGCCGCGCTCAATAAAGGCTTCGCTCTTTGCGGGATTGACCGCCATGACCGGAGCGCCGCCCAAGAGACCGCCGAACTCAGCCCAGTCTCCCACTCTTTTGCCCGGAACGGGTATCACTCTGACTGCGGTGGTCTTGTTGTTCACCATACCGACAGCCATTTCGTCCGCTATTATGGCGGATATGGTGGATGCCGGCGTGTCCCCGGGCAACGCGATCATGTCGAGACCGACTGAGCAGACGCTGGTCATCGCCTCCAGTTTTTCAAGGCAGATGCCGCCGGACCTGACCGCGGCCGCCATGCCTTCATCTTCAGAAACCGGTATAAACGCGCCGGAAAAGCCGCCCACATGCGTTGACGCCATGACGCCCCCTTTTTTCACCATGTCGGTGAGCATGGCAAGCGCGGCTGTAGAGCCGTGGGCGCCGGCGGTTTCAAGCCCCATTTCTTCAAGAATGCGGGCGACCGAGTCTCCGGTTGCCGATGTCGGCGCAAGCGACAAGTCAAGTATGCCGAATGGAATGCCGAGCCGTTTCGCCGCTTCCATGCCCACAAGCTGCCCCATGCGGGTGATCTTGAAGGACGTTTTCTTGATGACATCGGCTAATTCATCAAAACTCGCGTTTTTATGGGATTCAAGCGCGGCCTTTACAACGCCCGGACCGGAAACGCCCACGTTGAGCGTCGCTTCCCCTTCCCCTACGCCATGAAAAGCGCCAGCCATAAAGGGGTTGTCTTCCGGCGCGTTGCAGAATGTTACGAGTTTTGCGCACGCAATCCCGCCTCTTTCCGCAGTTTTTTCCGCCGCCTTTTTTATGATGTCGCCCATAAGCCGCACCGCATCCATATTGACGCCGCTTTTCGAGCTTGCCACATTCACCGAAGAACAGATGCGCCCGGTTGAGGACAGGGCGTCTGGAATGGAGTTGATGAGCCTCCTGTCCCCGTTAGAAAAGCCTTTTTGTACAAGCGCGGAAAACCCGCCGATAAAATCAACGCCCAGCTCGAACGCGGACTCGTCCAGAACCTTTGCGTAGGGCGTATAGTCAACATCATCGGATGCGCCGGCTATAAGCGCGATGGGCGTTACGGACACCCGCTTGTTGATAATCGGTATGCCGTATTCGGTTTCAATGTCCCGCCCGGTCTTGACGAGGTTTCCGGCGACCCGCGACAACTTTTTCCGGATGCGGCGCCGCGTCTCAACGCCAGACGCGGAAATGCAGTCAAGCAGAGAAACTCCCAACGTGATCGCCCGTATGTCGAGTTTGTAGCGCAGAAACATGTCAACAGTTTCTTTTATTTCAAATGGCGTAAACAGCATGGCTAAATCCTGTGCATGGCGGAGAACACTTTTTCGTGCATAAGGCTTATAGACACATCCATGTCATTTCCCAACGCCGCAAGCTCAGTTTTAATGCCCTCAAGCCCTGTCTGTTCATCCGATAGATGTACCATCATCATCATAACAAAGTTGCCGGACAACACGGTTTGAGTGATGTCTTCAATATTGATGTTCCGCTCCGCAAGGAACGCCGAGACTTTGGCGATGATGCCAACTTTGTCGCCTCCGACAACCGTAATAATCGCGTTCATTGTCAACCTTCTTTTATTTTATGTTCAGCCAGAAACATGTCCAGCGCCGTGAGAAACAGGATCACGATCATAGGTCCCAGAATGAGTCCATTTAAGCCGAATGAGCGGACGCCTCCCATAATGGCGAAAAAGATGATGAGCGGATGCAGTTTTATTCTATCCTGTAAAAAGATGGGGCGCAGAAAGTTGTCTATGGTCGAAATAAACACCATGCACAAAAGGATAAAGATAACGCCCTGTACGATGTCGCGGCTCAACAAGAGGAGGATGCCGAGCGGCCACCAGACAAGGCTGCACCCCACGAGGGGAATAAAGGAGCAGATAAACACCAAGGTGACTAAAACCAAAGCGCCCTGTATCTTGAAAATCGTGAATATGACGCCCGCCGCGAAGCTCTGTATGCCGGCGACCGCGATGTAGCCCATGAAGAGATTTCTGGTAATCTCAGAAAATTTCAAGGACAAGGTTTCCATGTATTCTTTTCGTATGGGGATGGTGTGTTTCAATAATGTCGCAAGCGTATGTCCATCAATATAAAAAAAGTAGAGGCAGAAAAACATCATTACCATGCTGAAAAGAAATGAACCGATATTCTTCGCCAGATTGCTGCTGAAATGCATCGCGCCTTGCAAGCCGGAATTCAGAAATTGCAGAACCCTATGTTGAATTTCATCGGCGCTAATATGGAGTTGATCCGCGCTTATGTCTGAAATAAAATCGGCGGTTGATTCAAAAATCTCATGGACAATGCCGGGCTTTGCATAGAATATGTCCTGAATGTAACGGATTAGTTCTACAATCTGTTTGGAAAACTGAAAAGCCATAAACGAGAGGGGAATCAGAATGAGCAGCAAGGTGCCGATCGCAAAAACGCCCGCCCACACGTTTTGAAGAATCTTTCCCTTAATTGTAGTCTTATTGAACGTTTTGGCAAGCCGCCTGTACAGGGGGCTTAGGATGATGTACAACAGTATCGACCAGAGCAAGACCGAGAAGAAAGGCGCGAACAATCTGGCGACGAGAAAAAACAGCAGAATGAGTATTGCGCCAAATACGTAGTTTTGAACATGTTTTTTGGGGACAGTTTCCAAATCGCTTATTCCTCCTCGATAATGGGTTCGCTGTTTTCGGATATATCCGGTTCCATCTCGTCTACAGGCGAGACGCCCGCTTCCGCCTGTTCGGGCGCGGGGGCGGCGTCTACAACAACATCCGCGCCGTCTTCCGCAACAGCGGCGGCTTGGACTTCCGCCGCCGCTGTCCGCGCCGCCGATTCTTCCTCCGCCTTTATTGCTGCGGCGATGTCTTCCATGCTTTGCAACGCGGCGAGTATGCCCGGGATGCGCTCCTCCGCCTGCCTTTCCCGCGCTCTCGTCTTGGCAAGAACGGCTTCTTCCTCTTCGGCTTTGCGCCGCTCTTCAGCGGCCGCCTCCTCCCCGGCTTTTTCAATAGCCGCCAGTACGGCTTCAATTTGGCTTCGCTGGGGGGCTTCGGAGTCCAGAACGAGATAATACGTATAATCCGCGACCGCCAGATCGACCTCGCCAGTCTGGAGCCTTGCGTTTGCGCGGTTCAAATAAGCCGGCGCAAAGGAGCCGTCCTCGCCTATTGCCCGCGTATAGCAAGATTCAGCCGAAGTGAAATCCCCCTTGCTGTAGTACACGTTTCCCAAGCTATACGCGACCAGCGCGGCGCTGTCTCCGGCGTCTGGCAAGATTTTGGTGTACACGACAGCCGCGTCGTCAGGACGGTTGAGTTGCTGATACGCCATGCCGAGGTAGAGATGCGCCTGCAATGGCGCGTCGGGAGCGGTGACGGCCGCCTCCAGATAGGCGAGGGCTTCCGCCGGTTTGTTTTGCAGGAACAGCAATTCGCCCCGCTCGAAATTACTGTCCTGGGCAAAGAGCGAGCCGCCTGCCAAATATATCGCGGTGATAAAGAAAAAGCGTTTCAAACGTTTCAAGCGTCTCACAGGATTTAATATAACTCATTTTGCCAAATAATCAAGAGGGTTGACGGATTTTCCATTTTTGTATATGCCAAAATGGAGATGAGGACCCGTAACATGACCGGTTCCGCCGGATTCGGCGATCTTGGTTCCTTGATATACAAACGCGCCTTCTTTGACCGAATAAGCGCTCAAATGGCCGTACAGGGTTTCAAACCCATTTCCGTGGGATATGATGATGTATCTGCCATACACCGCATTGTAGCCGATCTTCGTAATCCTGCCGTCCATGCCCGCTCTGACCGTTGTTCCGGTTTTAGCGGAAAAATCTAACCCTTCATGCATCCGTCCGCCGATGCCGGTAAACGGGTCCCTTCTCCAGCCGTAAGGTGAAGTGATGGAGCGACTTTTAAGGGGCCACATGAAGTAATCGCCGAGCGCCAGTTTCAGATCATCGCGCTTCATGCGCGCGCCCGGAATAAAAAGCGTGTCGCCGGGATTCATGACGTCATTTTGAATATCGTTTGCGTCAAGAATGACGTTAAGCGGCGTGTTGAACGTATCCGCGATTTTTTGATACGTGTCTCCCGCCCGCACGGTGTACGGAATGCCGTCCATGTTGGAAATTTTCAGCGTTTTCCCCTCCTGCAACATCCGCGCGTTGGAAATGCCGTTCAGCGCGATAACAGCGTCCATTGAAAGATTGAACCGGTTTGCAATGCCCGACACCGTGTCGCCTCGTACAACCGTATATGGTTTGGTGGAGAAAATTTGGGTTATTTCAAGAGGAAAATCGGGATCAACAAATTCTTCTTCCGGTCCCCATCCCGCATACTCCGCGAGGTAGGTTTCGATACTGTTGTCAGGCCCCGGACCAATTTTCAGCGTTGCGTTGGGTTGCATTTGCCAATTCAACACGAGGAATGCGACGAGCAACACAACCACGATGATGAGAATGTAGACAAAAACGGTCGAATCCAGCGCGTTTTTTCTTCTTTTTTCCGATGCGCGTTGACGCGGTTCGCTTCGGCGACGGGGCGCGGGTTCAGAGCGGGGCGCGGCTTTCGTTCTTTGCCGTTGTCCCACCGGTTGAGGGTTGGTGTAAGTATACGTCGCTTGAGACATCTGAGGCGCTGCGGATTTCCCGCCGCTCTCGTAATTCTCGTAATTCTGTTTGAGTTTGGAAACGGCGGGAAGCGAAGACGGCGGCATTGAGTAACTTTTTCTCGGATCGTAAACAAGCAGACGACCTCCCATTTTTTCAAGTATAGGAGAAGAATAACGCCGACCGTCAATGTACTGTTGCGAGAGGATGTCATCACTCATTTTTTATATTATCGACAAAATGAAAAAAAAACATTATCATAATGTTTATGGAAAGAACTGAGCCTCTAAGGACCTCACAGGCTGTTTTGGGAGCGTTGGTTACGGCGCTTTTTGTGAAAGCCTGCTTCCTTGATGTTGCTATCGCCCAGGGAAGCTCAATGGCGCCGGCGATACAGCCCGGCGCCGTACTTGTGATAGGAAAAGTTTCTTACGGTTTCCGGTTGCCGTGGTCGGAAAAATATTTGGTGCGGTGGGCTGAACCGACGATAGGGGATGTGGTTGTTTTTTGGACGCCTTCAGGCGTAACGGCGGTAAAACGCTGCGCGGGAATCACGCGGCAACGCGAATTCATTGCGAGGGGCGACAATTCGACCGTCTCCCTTGACTCCGCGTCATACGGCCCGGTGCCAATAGACCATATTATAGGGAAAGCGTTATGGATAAAATGAACGGTGATTATTATAATGCCCGAAAAGTCATGTATTCCCACCGGTTTTTGGGGTACATCATTTCTTTTGCGATTCTGGTGTCGCTAGTTGTGATACGGTACGGCATAATCATGCTCAAATCCAACCACAAGGGTGAAGCGCCGGCCGGCGACACCCGCGCGGCGGCGACGGAGCGGGGCGCTATCGTAGACCGGAACGGGCGTCTTTTGGCTGTTGAAACCAAATTAGGGATCGTGAGCCTCCAAAAATCCGAAATCAGCGAAAAGAATCCGAAAACCAATGCGAATGAGATTGACATGGAGATATGCCGCGACATCAGTGAAAAACTCTCTCCGCTTCTTTCCATGTCGTCCAATGAGATTGTAACCATTATAAGGTCAACGCCCACGGATCATGTGACGCTGAAAAGGAACCTTGACGAGACTGTTACGAATAAAATCAAGGCGGCGAAGGCGGGGTTGCTGGACGAGAGCGACTATGAGCGCATCACCGCTCTGTACGGCGACGCCGACGCCGGAAGAAAGGCGGTGGAGTCCGCGGAAAGAGCCGCGTTCGCAAACAGGAGAAATCTTGAGCATGTGAGGATCGACATAGTGTCCGGCAGAGTGTATCCTGAAAAAAAACTGGCGAGCCAAATCATCGGCATGGTCGGCAGGGACAATGACGGCAAAGAAGGCGTTGAATGGGCGTTTGAATCCGAACTTAAAGCGACTTTTGTGGAAAGCGGCAAGCAGTTGACGCTTTCCATTGACGTGAATATCCAGCATTTTTTGGAGCAGATAGCGCAGGAGGCGCTTGTTGAAAACAAAGCCCACTCCGTCATGCTTACCGCGATGGATCCGCACACAGGAGAAATCCTCGGCTCCGCTTCGCTGCCCGATTTTGATCCGAACAACTACAACGCCTATCCGGGCGCGACATGGCGGTACCAACCGGCCCTCTACACATACGAACCCGGTTCGGTGTTCAAAATATTTTCGGTCGCCGCGCTTCTGGACACCGGCGCAATCACGGGAAATTCCACCTTTGTCTGCACCGGGCATTATACCCGTGTAAATCCGGCCATCACGGATATTACCGTTCACGGCGCCGTAAACGCCGAGCGAATCATCGCCCTTTCGTGTAATGTGGGCGTAAGTTTAGCGTCCGAACGCATAGAGAGCCGGGTTTTTTACGATAAAATCTATAGCTTCGGATTTGGACAGCGAGTCGGTTCCGGCAGTCCAAGCGAATCGGCGGGGATTTTCAGGGAGGACAACAGCAGACGTTTCAAACCCACGCTTGCCATCGGGCAGGGCATATCGGTGTCCATGTTGCAAATGCTTCAGGCTGCAAGCGCTATTGCCAATCAGGGTGTGCTGGTTCAGCCCAAGCTGGCGCTGAAGCTCACCGCGCCTGACGGAACCGAAACGCCTTACCCCGCCGAACCGTCCGCGCCCAGACGGGTGATGAGCGAACAGACTGCGGCGAGCCTCTTGCAGTATATGCGCGCCACAGCGGCGATTGACGGCACCGGCTGGAGGGCTGCCATCGGCGACATTCCCATGGCGGTCAAGACCGGAACAGCACAAGTCGCGGAAAACGGGGCGTACTCGGAAACGGATTTCATTGCAAGCTGCATGGCGATATTCCCGGCCGATGATCCCAAACTCATTCTTTACGTGGTGATCGTGAAGCCACAAGGCGAGTCCTACCTCGGCGGACGCATCGCAACCATCCCCATTAGAAAAGCGGCGGAATCCCTCGCCGACTATTTGAAACTGCACCGGGGAAAGAATCCGGTTGAAATGCAATCCAGCACCGTGTATTTTGAAGGAGAGCCTCCCCTTCCGCCCCTTGCTGATGTGATGCCCGATTATCGGGGTTATTCAAAATTGAGCCTCATCCCCTTGTTTGAGACTGACTCCGGATATATCATTCGTTTGGAAGGCAATGGACACGTGAAAACACAGACGCCCGACCCGGGCGCGCAACTTGTGCATGGGGATGCCATTACGTTGTATTTGGAGTAGAAAGCGTGAACGTGGACAAAAATGATATATGGGCAAAAAATGCCGCTGTCATTGCGAAATTCTTTCCCGGTCTCATAGAACAGCTTGCCGGCGCGGGAACTTCGTCGGCGGCGCCATTGGCGTTGCGGCTTGAAACCGCGGCGGATGGGGCGCCTACGCTGGTTGTAAACGGGACCTATGTTCATTCAAAACGGGAGCCGTTGCGGGAAGCGGCGCGTCTTGCGGGGGCCGTTGCCGGCGGTGGCGCGCGGCGCGGCGTCATTGTCGCGCTGGGCTTTGGGCTTGGGTATGCGCCTGTCGCCGCCGCGGAACAGCGCGGGAACAGCCGCCCCGTCATTATTGTAGAAAAATACCCTGAAATACTCAAAAAAGCCTTTGAAACCAGAGATTTCACCGGTTTTTTATCAAAAAACAGCATCGCGTTTGCGCTTGGAGGCGCGGAAGGCGCGGAAACAGACATCTCTGGGACGCTCTCTTTTTTTTATGAAAAAAATGGAAAAACCGAAAAAAAGGATGTATGCATCCTTAAAAACCGCGCCCTTGTTCAACTTGACGAAGCGTGGTATGCGGGCGTTGAGCGGCGCATACACACGTGGCAAACGAAGGATGCGGTAAATGAGGCGACCGTCAAACGCTTTGGGGATCGCTGGACGCGGAATTTTTTGAAAAACAATGTCGTTTCAGGTTGTGTTTACAAGTATCCGGGCGTTTCTAGATTAAAAGGACTGCTGAAACGGGACATTCCCCTTCTGCTCGTCGCGGCCGGACCTTCTCTGGACAGCGCAGCCGCTCTGTTGCCCTCGTTTGCCGAACGATGCGCGGTCGTCGGCGTTGACACGAGCCTGAATTATCTGCTCAGATCGGACGTTGACCCTGATTGGATCGTAAGCGGGGATGCCCAGTATTGGAACTCGCGGCATCTTGACCGCCTGGGCGCGTCAAACGCCTGCCTTGTAACCGAAAGCGCCATATACCCGCTCACCTTGCGCCACGGCAAGAGAACGTTTTTGTTTGCAACGCCGCTTCCGCTTGGCAAACAGATTGAAGAAACGGTTGATCCCAAGGGCAGACTCGGTTCCGGCGGATCCGTCGCCACAACGGCTTTCGATTTCTGCCTTGAGCTTGAGCCGTCCGTTATGTTCATAGCCGGGCTGGACCTTTCGTTTCCGCATTATAAAACTCATTTCAAAGACGCTTTCTTTGAAAAGCAGGCTAACGCTCAAGCGGCGCGTTTATGCCCGGCCGAAACCCGCTCATTTAGGGCGTTGCGCGATGGGGATCCCTTTTACGCGCGCGCGGCGAACGGCGGAAAAACGCTGACAGACAAAAGGCTTTCCCTTTACGCCGCGTGGTTTGAGAACAGGCTTTCTTCTATGAATTCAGCGCATTCACAGAATAAGATCGCGGTTTATTCGCTTTCAGAAGAGGGGCTTGCCATTAGCGGACTGCAAACCGCCCGCGCTGAGGACATTCTATCCCTCCCGCCGCGCAGAACGGAAATACATTCGCTTCTCCACAACGCGTTTGACAAGATAGAGCGAGACTTCGCCGCAGAGGGCGGGAAGAGAATGGCGCGGTGGACGGCGGCGATGTCCGCTATTGCCGGGCATATTCAGGATTAGCGCAAGAGGCGCCGGATGCCTATGCGTTGCCAATATGCTTTTATTATTGTCGCCGCCCTTCTTCTTCACTATCATTTATAATTTCAATATCTCGAATCAAGCTGTCAACAACAGGTAACGCATATTCCGCAAATTTATCAATTTCCTTTTCCATTTCCGGCGTAATCTTCGTAAGATGCTTGCCACCAATGTGTTTTAATTTTTTATCTTCTTCTATCATAGCCTCTAGTTTACCGCAATATAAGCGAACTGTCTACAAGAAAAACGAGCGTCTGCCAACGTTCAATAGCCGGACAATGGCGCCGGGAATGTCTGGCGCCACTGCGTGACCATCAAAAAAGTGTCCCCAGCGCCTTTGCGTTATGGGACGGATACGGAGTTTAGATACGCCTCTTTCAATTCCCTTTGCATGAAAAGACGTTCAGGCGGAAGCGTCCGCAGGAGTATGGCCGGGAGTTGTATAAACGGAAGAATGAGGTGGAGCGGATGTTTCGGAGGATAAAAGAGCGCGGGCGGATAGGGACAAGGTATGACAAACTGGACGTGATGTTTTCTGTGTTTGTCTATCTTGCCTTGTGTATTATAGTCGTTTGTTCATTGATTTCATATAGTGTGAACAGTCCATGGTTTATTAACCAGACGCCGAATTGCCGAACTTTCACCTCCGCCGCGCACCCTGCGCATTGCCCGCGAAAAGATGCGCGTTGCGGAATACGCCCTCCACCTTACGGAGCGTCTTCAATCCTCACCAGTTCTCCTACAGACCGCCCGAAAATCTCCTCCTCGTACATGCACTCGGCTTGCGCTGGCGGCGTCGGATACACGCCCTGCATGATCGCGCGGAACCGGAATTCCACAGTTTGCCTGCCCGCCCTGAAGAAGTCCCAGTGGAAACGGATTTCATCGTCCATGATGAACCTCAACGGCGGCTCAACCCAATCCCGCCACGAGGTTTCAACATCGCCTGCGCTTCCATGCTCGCTCGTTTTCGGCGGCTGCGTTGAAGAGGTGACAAACGTCGCATCTACGATTTCCGCGCCCGAAGGCGCAGGAGCGCGCAGGGCGAGAAAAGTGCGGTCGCGTGAGGAGGAAACCGTTATCCGCCGCGTGTAAGTTTTGCCCGCGATGAGGCGGCCGTCTTTTACAACGGCGCCCTTGTCATCAAGGGTCTCGGAAAAGACGCCAACGCCTTCATCGCGCATAGCCGCAAGCTCGGCGGGTATGCCGTACCGGATGCTCATGCCATAATACAGTACGCCCGCCCCCTGCCGCTCAATCCGCAACGGAAGCAAGGCGTCACGCTTCACGTCGCTTAAAGGCGGATCCGTGAACAGTTTAAGCGCCGCGACAAGCGTCCCGCCGTATGCGGTGAAGTCCACCTGCGTGAACGATTTTGAATCAAGGGTGACAATGCCGCGCATACCGGCGCCCTGAACGGCTTCGGCGTCCGCAATGCGTCCGAATGCGAGAACAGCCCAGAACGAGGACGCCGTATTCGTCCACACGCCGCGCCGTTGCCGCTCAATAATTGATGTCGCAAGGCGCGTTGTCATATCGTCGTTAGGATACAGCGAATAGTAGAGCATGAGCGCGATCGCGTAGCGATCAACGTCATGCCCCCAGAAATTGCCTCTCCTCTCATACGTGTCGGTTAGATCAACGGAGCGGGTTTCCGGTCGCAGGAAATTTTTGATTTTGTCTAAAATGGCCGCCGCTGTCTTTTTATCGCCTGAGTCAAACGCGGCAAGCCCCGCAAAGCCGTAGCCTGATATGCCAAGTTCGTCTCCTTGTCTAAGGCAAGCGCTGATCTCATTGTCGAGCTTATCGCCGTTCATGGCGCGTATCCACAGCCGGTACCCCGTAAGGAAGGGGTCAGCCTCGAAAAATTTGTTTGCAATCATATATGCCTGAAGGCTTTTTATGATGGCGCCCGCATCAATGGCGGAGGGTATCGCATAACCTTTTTGTTTTGCCAAAAGCGCGATATGCGCCACGCGCAAAGACACCATCGGATTGCCGCGCTTGCCCCCGGGCCAATAGGGGTACAACCCATCCGGCAGTTTGCTTTTCGCAATCGCGGCGAGCTCCGCCTCGACAACCGCTCTAGGGTTCTTCACCGGCGATTCCAACTGAAACGCGGCCAAGCGATCGCCAAAGGCAATCAACGGCAACAACGCCGCAGTGCGCTGTTCAAGACAACCGTAGGGATAGGTGAGGAGATACTGCACCGCATCTTTGAGCAACGCCAACCGGGACGCGGCGAGAGTGACGCCGAGGCTTCCGGTTCCCTCCGGCACAATCGCCGGCAACACCACGCCCTCTTCGACAAAGGGGCGCTGGTTGTTCAGATTTCCGATAGTACTCACCGTTTCATAGACAACCGGACGCTTCACCGCTATTGTCCTGATGATTCGTTCATTCACCGAAGGAGACGCAAGGGTGAACGTCAATCGAGCGTCGCCGGCGCCAACAGCCGCGACCATAAACCGCACTTCTTTTGTTGCGCCCGGTGCGATGGACACGGTTTTCTCCGCTTCTCCGTCAAGCGCAAGTATATCGCCCCACAGCCCGCCCGCCTCGACATTTTCAGTCGCAAGAGACACGGTCGCGGTTGTCTCGCCCGCTTCAAGGTTGGTCAGAATGAGGGAGACGGTTCCGGTGTCGCGCCAGCGCAAGGCGCGGGGCATCGCTATGGAAGCGTTCAGCGGCTGGCTTACCCGTAGGTCTCGCTCATTCACGCCGAAATTTTCAACGCCAACCGCGACTGCGGTGCAACGGTAGGTCGTAAGGGAATCAGGCGTCGTGAATTTCACCGTAACAGTTCCGTCAGCGCCCGTTACAAGGTACGGCTCAAATACAGCCGTCGGGCGAAAATCCTTGCGCTCTTCCATTTTGGAACCGCCCTCGCTGTCCCCGCCCTGCAAGTCCGTGAGCGCATATACAACCGGATCCATGAGGAGAGAACGGCTGTCCGCGCCCCGTACGCCGAGCGGGAAATTATGCGGCGCATAGAAATACGCAAGCGGATCCGGCACATGGTAGTCGATGAGGTCTACTACGCCCCGGTCAACCGCCATGAACGTGAGTTCCGCTCCCGCGACCGGTTTGCCGCCAAGCGTCACCTTGACTTTCACTTCAGCCTGATCCTTGGGGCGGTACGCGGGTTTCTGCGGCTCGATCTCCACCTTGTAATGGCGGGTTTCCGCATCAACACGGATGCCCGCAATGCCGAAAATCCCCTTGGGCTTGTCTAGATCGGGATCGTAGTAGGTGTTTTGCGGGGGGCCGGATCGCACGGTGTAACTCGAAAGCGCGACGTACACGATAGGCACATAGGACTCGTCTATCGGAATGTCAATCATACGCGCCGAGCCGTCTAATTCGATGATCTCTTCTGAAATAATGCCTTCTCGTTCAACGGTTAAAAGATAGTTTCCCTTGGGCAACGGGGAGCGAACCAGCAGTTTTGCGGTCTCTCCAACCGCGTATTCCGGCTTGTCAGGTGTCAGCGTGATAGCGTCAACGTCATCCGCGCCCCAGTGAACCCAGCCGCCGCCGCTCACATAGAAACCCATGCGGGTGACAACCGATCTGCCCTTCTCATCTTTTGAAGTGAAGCGAACTTCCCATTGGCCGCTCTTCGCCGGCGTGAATGGCAGAACGCCCGCCGTATTTTTTCCCGGTGAGAAAGTCTTTTCCTCCACAACTTCTTCGACCCGCTCCCAGCTCACGTTCACCCGCCCGCCTATTCCAGCTTGCCGGGACTGCTTCCAATCATACCTGATGAATTGCGCCTTGATGACAGTGTTTTCAGGCGCGGCGTACGCCGTTCCTTTCGGGGCGACCAGCGCCCAGCTTGCGGCCGCAGGCGTTCCCGCAGCCAAAAATCGCGCGGAACGCCGGTTGTTGTCAACATCGTCCGCGCTCTTAACCGCCCCTTCGTCAAGCCGCGCCCCAATGTAGAACAGCGCGGGGTGAACCATCACGCTCTCGCGGCTTGAAACCTGCTGGCGGGAGGCGTCCTGAACCGACGCTTCAAGCCGGTAGGAATAAGGGGCGCCTTCAACGCCATCGTCAGCCGCGACTTGGGTGATGTCCACGCTGCCGTCAGGTCCGAGAGAGCCTTCTCCGCGCCCTACAAAAGAGCCGCCGTCAGTGTTGCCAGGACCGAAACTCCAGTGTTCCCACGGCGCGGGAGGAGTGAACCATGCGCTATCCCTTGTCCAGAAATAGGTGTATGGAGCGCCGGACAAAGCCCCGCCCGCAAGATAATTCGCTGAAAAGTGCATGGACAAGGCGTCGCCCTTGTAACGAAGCGCATCAAACGATTTGAGCGACGCCTCGAATCTGAGAGCTTCGAAATTCGCCGTTGTAAAGGTGACAACCTGCGACGCATTGGCGCGTGAATATTTTATAATGTAAACGCCCGGATCGAGGTTCGCCGGAAGCGTGAACGAGCCGTAACTGCCTCCGTTTTGGGTGGTCTCGCCTTTTAGGGAGGCAAGCGGCTTGGCGTTGTACATGCCGGTTGAGACTTCAACGGTATATGAACCAACGTACGGTTGGTATATTCCCCGCAAAAGCGCGCGGTCAACGCCCCGGAACGTAACGGTTTCTCCGGGTTTGTAAAGCCCTCTATCGGTGAACAAAAAGACAACGGGACTCTCCCGTTCCGCGTTGAACGGATCAACTGCGGCGTCAATATCAAACCGCCACATATTGTGGCTCCCATTTGGGATAAATTCAGCCTCATCACCGCCGCTGGCGGCGCCGCCATTCTCTATCACCTTGACGCCAAATCCTCTGCCCGCAACGCCTTGCATATCCGTCGAATACGAGGGTTGGGAAAACATGGATACGAACGCGCCATTTGGAAAACTAAACGCCGCGAGCCCCTGACTGTCGGTTTTCCCTTCAAGCGCCACCGTTCCGCTGTTGAGCAGTTGCACAAGCGCATTGGCAATAGGCTCTCCGGTGGAAAGGCGGGTCGCCCATACCAGCGCCATATTGTACGCGTACCTCGTGGTGATGCCAATATCTGTAATCTGCGCCGAAAGCCATGCGGCGCCGGAATCAACCTTGCCCGGCTGCCAACTGTTTTTGGTTTGATAGCGCCAGTACATGCCCACAGTTCCCCTGCCTGAAGCGCCGAGATACGGAGACAGATCTTCCATAAAAAAGCGCTTCTGATTGGGCGGAATAAGAGAAACATCAAGGGGCGCCGCGCCGCTAAAATCCACTCTTTCGTAGGGGCTGTTCACCCTCCCGATGGTTGCGCTGATGGAGATGGGGTTCTGCGTTTCCCACACGTACCGCGCCGGATACGCCGCTTCCAGCATTTTGGGACCCCTGTCGTAAATGGACACATAGCTGTTCGCGCTGCCGACAGAAACGACGACGCTTTCATCGCGCTCCAAGGTTCTGCCCAAAACATCCTTCAAGCCCCCCGCAATAGTGAGCGTGTAGTTTGTCTCGTATTGCAGGGGCAAGTTATTAAGGACGACGGAACTGCCGTACACCGTTACGTTTTCAGAAGTCAAAGCGGGAATCTTGGCGGAACTCCCGCTTATGGAAAAGAATCGTTCCACGCCCTTCTCTTCCACGCCGTAGTTGAATGAAACCGTGATGGGTATGGAATTGTACTGCCTGACCCTCGGCGACGAATATGCCCGCGCGCCCGCGTTTTCAAAGGCGAACGGGCGCAGAGTGTGGAATGTGTAGGAAACGGACTCCTTTGAGCCAAGCCAGCCCGGCTGTGAACGCGCTCCGGATTTCACGGTGACCCTCATAGCCGTATCAACAGGCGGACTGTCATTCATAGTGATAAGTATGAACTGATCGTCAGAAGCGTTGCGAGTGTAGTATCCGCGATCTATCTTTTCAGGGCGTGAGAGCGTAAAAGGAAACGTTTTGCCCGCGCCGCGTATCTCGATCCATTTTGCGATTTCATCCAAATCAACCGCGTATGAAAACGCGACCGTAATGAACCTCGCGTCGTCAGGCGGCGCGTTGTAGGAACTTGTCCACACGCCCGCATGACCCAGCGACCAGCTCAGAACGCCAAGTCGTTCCGTCTCAAAGCCGAATGATGTGGCGCCTTCAAGTTTCTTGCCGCCGAGCGATTGTATTTTGTCAGAAACAGTGACAACGTATTTCTGCTGGGGAAGAGCGTCGCCATCCGGCTCAAAGGAGAGCAGTCTCGTTCCATACCACCGGTATACGCCTTTCAAGGGAGGCTCAATGGCGAACATCCCGGCTTCTTCCGTAATTGGGTCGCCGAGTTTTGCGAGCGGAACCACGGGCTGGGAAAACACCGCATAGAGGGAGGGCTTCTTTATCTCTGAAGGAAGCTCCTCTTGGGGTCCGAACGCTGTTATGGTGAACGGCTCATCGCTTTCCTGTATGAAGGCTACGCCGGCATCCGCCGCAATCGGCTCGTAATACGCTATGCGGTACGCGTCCATATCCGCCCTCACCTTGCCCGGCGAGGCGGACAGGCTTGAGAATGCGACTTCCGCGGTTCCGGCGTCTTCTTGGCGGGGCGAGGCGTTTTTATCACACGCGGCGCAGATGAAAGCGGCGGTTAATAGCGCAATAATAAAATAGAAAAAATAACAGCGGTTCATACACATGGCTCCTTTTTGGTTACAGTGTAATGCCGCGTTAGGGAATGGTCAAGGGGAAGAGTTCTTTTTTTGAGCGGATCCGCGCCCGCGCCGGGCAAAGTCAGGCGACACTGGCGATCACCGCTCGCGGGGGCAATTGCCTTTCGGCGCGGTGATCTTGAATGCCTCCCCAGACGGCTCAAGCGCATACAAGCCTTGCTTCAAGGCGCGCGTCTTTTCGCTGTCATTGAAAACCACCCGGCGACGGCTCCCAGGTATACGCGCCTGTCTCCACGCAGATCCGCGTGTTTCCGCAGTTTTTCCATGCGCTCAATATGATAATTTATATCATTGATATTGGGCTTGGTTTTGATCTCGACGGCCAGCGCCTTGTCGCCGTTTTCCAGCAGAGCGTCAACTCCATGAATATGCCGTGTTCCTTGTCCTTGATTAAAGAGCGGTTCGCTTTCGTGAAGACAAATCCCAACTCATCGAATTTCTCCGCGAGATTCGGCAAGACCATATATTCAACCATTTCGCCGAAACGGTTGGAAAGCTCCCCGAATCGCTTGTCGGTCTCCTTCATCTGGGCATCGGTCGCCTTCTGGCTGTCCCTCAGTTCTTTAAGCTCCCGGGCGTTTTCCCTGAGTATCGCCCAAATCTGGCGATGGCTCTCCATTCAGACGCCGCTTGCGTCGTCTCCATGTTTGTCTCCTCCTGTAAAAAATATACCGCTTTTCCGGCTCTTTGGAAAGCCGCCGTGAGGAGGAAATTTCAATGTTTCCGCGCTGATGAAAGCGTCGGTCTTTACGAGGCGCTATTGCACTGCGCCGGTTGTGGAGAGGGCGCGTTTGCCGCTTGGATTCAGAAAAAAGGAGAAAGCGTATGAAAACAAACGCGGTATTGTTTTTATTTTAAAAATGGGGTTTAATACCCCGCCCCTTGGGGCGGTTAAAACTGGGGGCGCGGGGGATTTGTTCCCCCGCATACGCAAAGATTTCAAGGAGAAATCTTCAATACCCCGCCGCT
>JAIROG010000096.1 GCA_031257675.1 Treponema sp.
GATCGCGCCGCCTCAATTGAGGCTTCCAAATCCATCTCATCTTTTACGATCTTTTCCGCCGCCTTCTTGTAATAATCAAAAAGTATGCGGGCTTCGTCCTGATACAGATTCATTGATTCTGCAAAAATTTTTCCTTGCACAGCGATTCTCCTAATTTCTTAACAATTTTCTTTCTTTAACAAGCATTTGCAACATTTTCGCTCGTTTTTCCAAAACAGATGTTTCAGAAACAGCTTGAGTGCCGCCCGCCGCTATGCTGTCGCATATATCCGATACTTCATTCAAAGAATCCATTATTTTGAATTCCAGATCAAAACCTTCAAAACCATTCACCGGAGAAATATATTTGATTTCTTCAAGCGCCTGTAGTATTGTGGTCTTGGCGGCTTCATATCTTGCCGGAAGTCCGCTTGCCGAAAGCGATAGAAGTTGCGCCCGCGCCTTTAATCCGCTGGTGAACTGAGTTTTCTTTCCTTCTTCTTCGCCAACTTGTCTGGCGTGAGACGAGGTGAAAAAAGCGAGAAACACGCAAACCGCGAAGAAAAAGAGCAACGCCGATTGACCGGCGATCGCTTTGTTTAGAGAGAGGGCTGCGTTTGAAAGCAACGCAATGACTATAACTGACGCGATGATATAGCCGATAACGCTCGTCCATATGACCGGCAAAGACGGAATTTTACCTGAAGAATTGGCGATGGTTGAGAAAAAGGCGGGAATAAAGAAAACGAGGTACATGACGCCAATAGAAAGCCATGTAAAAACAGCCGCATCCGTCAACCCCTTCCCCTGCGTGTTTAAAAAAAAGGCGAGCGCCGTAACGAGCGCCGTAACGCCGCCGCCAAAAAGCAGCACTCTGAACGCTAACGATTGGCTTCTTGTCATTGCGTATCCTCCTCCGGGTATGTCAATTTGTTTCCGCAACTGGCGCAGAATTTTACGCCCGGCGGCGCGAGCTGCCCGCAACGCGGGCATACATTTCCAAATCCGCCGCCCGTCTGCTCGTCCAAAAGCCCGGCGCCGCACGACACGCAACGCTTGGTTCCGGCGAGGTTGTCGCCGCCGCAACAGGGACAGGGATTGTACTTGTTTCCGCAATAGGGACAGAAATTAGACGTAGCAGGGTATTTTTTCGCGCATTTCGAACAGAACACCTCTTTTCGCCCCGCAAGCGGCGCCGTTTGCATTGGCCGCCCCGCTTGCGCTCCGGCGTGTCCGCCAGCGGCGGACATGTACGGCGGCTGCATCATCGCGGCGGACCCTCCTCCGCTCATCATGCCGGTCATTGCGGCCGCTTCCAAAATGCCCATGCCGCCACTTTGGGAAACCGCGTTGCCCGCGACGCCGAATCCCTGCTTCTGCTGCCATGTGTAGCCCGCGATGTTCTGGGCGGAACGGTCGCTGAGCGCCGACGCTATTTTCTTGCCGTCTTCCGTAGACGTGTCAAGATCAACGGAGGTAATGTAGAAACCGGTCAGCGACATGCCGTACGATTCCCAAAATTCTCTCAATGGTTCTTTCAGAAAGCGCGAGAGATCGTCAAGGCGGGCTGAAATAGTCGTAATGCCGACTTGATTCGCCTGCATAAACGCAACAACAACGCTTTTCGTTTTTGCTATAAGCGCGCCAAGAAAGTGGTTTGTAAGATCATACGCGGTAAAATCGGTCAACGTACCAACCAATTGAACCAAAAAACGCTCCGCATCTTCAACTTTAAGACCATATCTGCCCTTTGCCGCAAGCGGAACCATCTCTCCATATTCAGGATCGCGGTAGCGCATAGTGTCGGTGCGCCAATCGATGGCAAGCGGCGCGGTCTTGTTCACAAACCAAACTTCAGCGATAAAGGGGTTTTTCCCCCCGAAAGGGATGCCGAACAAGTTGCGCAACAGGGGAAGGTTTTCCGTATTAAGAGTATGTTTCCCCGGACCAAATTTCCCCAAAATTTGCCCTTTAGAGAACAAAACGGCTTCTTGAGACTCCCTTACAATCAACTGCGTAAAAGTGCTGAGGTTGTTGTTCTTATTCTGCCCGAACTTCCATGCAAAAACATCGTTCGCCGCATCGTTCCATTCGACTACATCTATGAAAGCCATCCTATAACTCCATTGCTAGTGTATGCTTCGGTTCCAACCGCATTTTGAAACTAAATTCTATTTATTTTTAATTCTTATTGAAAAAATCCTTTTTGTCAAGATATATTTTAATAAATTTTCAAAAAATAGTGGGGATGGAGAAACTATGCGGACGCAAAGGAACAGAAAAGCTCCGCCGGTTTGAGGGCGTCTTATTTTGAAAGCGCCTAAGAGCGTTGGGAGACATCGCGTCTATAAAGCCTTCTTTCAGCAACCGTTTGCCGTTTAATGGAGGGTATCACCCTATGACAATGCAATTTAGCCCGCGTTTCTCACGGTCTGGTCCACGCGATGCGCCAACCTGTTGGTGACAAAGAATCCCGCCAAGCCGCGGCGTTTTTCCAAAAGCCCATTATTTCGTTCTCCGTTAAATCGCCCTTCCGAATATTCTTTCATCACAACCGGAATAGCGTGTTTTTCGGCGTATCGCAAAAAAACAGCGTCAAGAACCGCCGCCGGTTTTCCACGCTGTTTTCCGCCTCAGCCGCAGACGCGCATCGCTCAAAAAGGCGGCTTATAAGACTGTCCGCAAGACACCCGCCGCGGATGGGATCATGGTTGATTGTACAAAGCGGCGCGCGTTCAGGAAAGTCCGAATCGAAGAAAACGTACGGCGTCTGTTTTTTCCGGATTTTGGGAATCGGACGCTTGATTCGTATGTTGGCGCAAGCGCCACGCCACCCGGTTCTTGCGCCCAGCGCCGTTTCCTTATTTGCAAAGGCTTCTTCCATGTTATACCGGTCGCACTCAATGCTCTCCGTCTCAACTCCCAGAGGGCTGACCTCGCCCGCGTCCGTTTTAAGCCCGGTAATCGCCTGTTCCCAATGCCTCGCGTCTTGATCCCGCCGTGGAATGTGGAATAAGGGCGCAAAAACGGTACAAGCGGTTTCTTTTCAACCGCCGCGCTATGGGATTCGGGGTGAATTGGTTTGTTTCAATTATTTCTTTTGCCTTCAACCGGGTCGCCGCTGACGCCCGGACTCTCTGATATAGAATCCTGTCCGCCGTTTCGATAGGCGCACCCCCGCAAGTTAGGCTGTTCCCTTCACGGTCGTCCATTCTCTCCAAGTTGAAGACAAGGGAATCGGCGGTCCCCTCGAAGGTTTGGAGTTGCATGCCGCTCTGTGCGCTTTGCGCCGCCCTTTTCAAAATATTGTCAAAAATCTATTGAATAATTTTTAGTTTTCATATAATATATCGTGAGAGTGAACAACCTGTGGCTATAGCCTTTGGCGGCGCCGTGGCGTCAGTGGGCGCTCCAATTTATATTTAGAGAGGTGTGGAATGTTGGACATCGGACAAATCCATCGTAAGGAATATGAGTCAGATGCCGACTTGCCCGGTCAGATTGCCGTTGCCCGCGCTCCAGGAAGGGTACATCTCTTGGGGGAACATGGCGAGCCAAAAAGCTCTTCATGTCTCTCTTCCGCGATTGATAGATATATATATATAGCGGTCAGCCAACGGAAAGACAATTCCCTGCGTTTTTTCGCGGCGAATTCTGATGAACGCAAGCGATCCTCCATCACGAATCTGAAATACAAACGGGAAGACCGGTGGTCAAACTATATCAAGGCGGCGATTCAGGTGTTCGCGTCTCTTGGGCGCATCGCCAAGGGGCTTAATGTCACCGTGTGCGGAGGCGTTCCCCAGCAGATAGGTCTCGCCTCTTCCACAGCGATGGAGATAGCGACCGCAGTCGCGCTTCGCGCCTTTTTCAAGATGAACATAACGGATCGCGACCTCGTCGGGCGGCTCATCAAGGAGCGGGAAGCCTTTTTCGGAAAACCAGTTTCTTTCGCCGATTACGCTGTGATCCTCAACGCCAAAGAAGAAGGCTTCATCATCGTTGATGAGCATAAACGGGAGACAAGAACCGTTCCCGTAGACTTCGCCGGTTATAAAATGCTGATAACAGATTCTCGGGTGCCTCGTTTTAACATTGAGCAGGAATTGAGGCAGAGGCGGCATGATGTACGCAAGGGTTTTGAGAGGCTTTTTCCTCAGAAAGAACTGCGGGAGATAAACGACAAAATGTTAGCGTCTGTGAATCTTACGGAACTGTTGAGCGGACTGCCTGAGACGATCAGAAGAAGAATGTTGTTTGTTATTCAGGAAATGCGGCGCATCGCCGAAACTGAAGACGCCCTGCGAAAAAAAGATTTCCAACTCTTTTCCCGAATCATTTTCCATTCGCACGAGGGCTTGCGCGATCTCTACGAGGCGTCCTGCCCGGAAACAGACTGGCTTGTAAAGCGCGGACAGGAAACGGAAGGCGTTTCCGGCTCCAGAATGACGGGACTCGGATTCGGCGGCTGCACGTACGCCGTCATCAAAGAAGAATCTATACCGGAATATAAAAAACGTCTTGAAGATTATGAGAGGATATTCGGTTTTCATCCGATAATATATGAAGTGGTACCTGCGCAAGGAGCGTGTTTGATTTCCGTATGAATATATTGATGACGAATGACGATGGTATAGATTTCGAGTGGTTCATCTGGTTTGTCAAGGCTATGCGGGAAATGGGAAAAACAAGGGGGCATACCATCTATGTTGTCGCGCCCGAAGGCGAGCGTTCCGGCTTTTCCCATTATATCACCTTTATAGCCGGACCAATACGTCTGAAAAAACGGGAAGAAAACATGTGGGCTTGTTCCGGCACTCCGGCGGACTGCGTAATGATGGCGTCCATGGGGGCGCTTCCTTTTACGGTTGATCTTGTGGTGTCCGGCATTAACCGCGGCGCGAATCTTGGCACCGATCTCGTGTATTCGGGAACCGCAGCGGCGGCGCGGCAGGCGAGCCTGCATCACATTCCGGCTGTGGCGTACTCGCTTGCCGGCGAAACAAGGCCCCTGTATTGGGAAAAGGCGGTGGCGTACGCGGTTGAGCATGTAGAGGAATTCGCCGCGTTGTGGCGGGAAGACATTTTTATCAATGTCAACCTTCCGAATTCCCCTTTCGGGGCGGCGGGGTCGAAGATTACCTTTCCTTCGCGGCGAATGTATAAGTCGGATAAGATTGAAGTGTTTGATGCGCCGGATCACAAGCGGTATTGCTTTATGAAATCCGGAGCGGTGGAAACCATATGCGAAGCGGGTTCCGATTACGACGCGGTGTCGTTGAATTTGGCGTCAATAACGCCAGTGTTTATTCACCCCGTCGCAGTCGCCGACATGTGTACCGGCGCGCCGAAGCATGCGGGCGTGGGATTCCGCCCAAGGAATTAAAACAGAGGAAAAGAGGGTTTATCGACAGTGGAAGAAGTTGCGGGAGCGGTGTCGGCATCTCAAGAAGGAGTCGCCCTTTTTCAAAAAGGCGATTGGAATAACGCCCTTCAGTCTTTCTTAAAGGTGCGCACCGAAGATAACAATGAATTGCTCGAATTGGCGTATTATACGGGGCTTTGTTACGCAAAACTCAAACATTTTACGGAAGCGCAGCCTTACCTTGTGAAATATATCAATGAGGCTCAAAATAGCGTGAGGGCGTACCAATGCCGTATGACGCTGGCGTATACGTATATAATGACGAAAAAGGCGCGGAAGGCTGAACAGGAGCTTGCCTCGCTGATCAACAACGGTTTTGCGTCCGCTCAACTGTACGTGACAATGGCGTATGCCGCATGGACGCGGCAGTCCTATGGCGATGCGATAGAATGGTACGAGCGGGCGTTAAGCGCTGACGGAGACAACCTTACAGCCCTGAATGGACTGGGTTTCATCCTCGCCGACACCGGCAAAGATGTCAAGAGAGGGCTTCGTTTCTGCAAGCGCGCTGTTGAAAAGAAACCGGAGAATCCCGTATACCTTGATTCTTTGGGATGGGCGTATTACAAAGATGGAAAAAGAATAGAGGCGATAAAATTCCTCCTGAAAGCGCGGGATAAGGATCCTGACAACCCGCTTATTCGGGAGCATCTTAAAATGGTTGAAACAGCGAAATGAAACGCTTGAGACGGTTCCGGTCATGCGGCTATTTTCTCTTGTTCATGGCGTTTTTTGTATGCGCGTCGTTTCCCCTGTTTGCCCAGCAATCCGATTTCACTGTCGGCAACGCGGACCTTGACGCCCGCTATGCGCGGGAAGAATTCAGAATAGGCGTACAGGCGTACAATAGATTCGCGTTCAATGAGGCGATTCTCTCCTTTGAGCGCGCCCTGTCTTTTAGACCGGGCGAACCCCTGTTGCTTGACTGGCTGGGACGCGCCTATTACCGGTCAGGGTTTGAAGAATCGGCGATTAGACAGTGGATAGCCGCTTCCGGCGGCTACGAACCCATGTCTACCGAGTCGTTGCTTTTAAACAGCCGCATTGAGACCATACGGAACAGACGCAACCTTCTGCCCGTCGCGGATGACAATATCCGGTACGTTGAATCGGGCAGGTACCCGGGCGTCGTGGACCAGCAGATCTTGTACCGCCAGCCCACCGCGGCGTTGCCTCTTGAGGACGGCTCTGTGTGGGTGGTCGCGTACGGCAGCAACGAGCTTGTCCGCATTGACGCAAACGGCATTGTCAGGCAACGGCAGCGGGGACCCATAAACGGCTTTGATCGTCCTTATGATCTGGCGCGTGGATACGACGGGAGGCTCTATGTCTCGGAATACCGCGGCAACCGCGTGAGCGTTCTCAACAGCAATGGAGACTGGCAGGCATACATCGGGTCCAAAGGACGAAGAGACGGCATGTTCGTGGGACCCCAAAATATCGCGGTTGATGAGTCCGGCTATCTTTATGTGGTTGATTATGGAAATCAGCGGGTTTCCAAATTCGATCCTGACGGCGTATTTATCCTGTCCTTTGGAAAGAAAACAGTTTCCGCAAGCGGAGAGCCTTTCGGCGGGTTGCTTTCGCCTACGGGAATCGCCGCAAAGAACGGCAGAGTCTATGTCGCGGACAACACATCCAGTCAAATTTACCAGTTTGATCCCAACGGCGCGTATCTCGGCGTCTTGATAGGCGCCGGGCTTATGGGGCCGGAAAGCCTCCGGTTCCTTTCGGACGGGCGGCTTCTGGTCGCGGATAAAAACCGCGTGGTCATGATCGATGTCGATTCTGCTGTCATTCGGGAACTCGGCGCCCCGGGTAACGATAAGGTGCGGCTTGTAGACGCGGACATGGACAGGAACGGCAATATCCTCGCCGTCAATTTTCAGGCGAGCGAAGTCTCCATTATGACCCGGCTCGACGACATGGCTTCCGGGTTGTTTGTGCAGATAGAACGAGTCGTCTCAAGCGCTTTCCCACAGGTAACGGTTGAGGTTTCCGTGCAGGACAGGCTTCGGCGTCCTATTGTGGGGCTTGACGGGCGCAACTTCCTGTTGAGCGAAGAAGGAAATCCGGTTTCCAAGCAACAATTGCTGGGGGCGGGGTATCGTACAACAAACCTTAACATCTCCCTTCTTATTGAACGCTCGCCGGCGACCAGCGCCTTGCGTGAAGACGTGAGCGCGGCCGTCAAAGACATTTCTTCCGTAGGGGGCGCCGTCGTTTCGCTCGTGTCCGCCTCCGAGTCGCCTGTGAAAGAACAGATAGCGAACGGCATCCTGCCGAGCGCGATAGACGGCGCCGAATATTCGCCGCGTTGGCGCTTTGATCTGGGATTGCGGCTTGCCGCGACAGACCTGTTGCCGGCTGACAAAAAGCGCGCTGTGGTGTTTGTGGGTTCCGGCGTTCTTGGAGAACTCGCCTTTGAGCAGTACGGACTTTCCGAGCTCGCCGCATATCTGGCGAACAACGGCGTTGTGTTTTACGCGGTCATCGCAGGCGGCGGACAGGCGGATGCGGCCCTTGAATATCTGGCTTCCCAGACAGGCGGACACGTCCTTCCCCTGTACCGGAATGAAGGCGTGAAGCCGGTCATACAAAGTCTTGTCTCTGTTCCAAATGGCACATACATCATAAGCTACGAATCCCGGTTGCCTACGGATTTTGGCGCCGCCTATCTTCCGGTTGAGGCGGAGGCGTATCTTCTGGCGAGATCGGGCAGGGACAAGATCGGCTATTTTCCGCCTTTGAACTGACGGTCCGCAACGCCGGCCGGCGCGGCGCCGCATGATATGGCGTACAGTAAGGCATGGATTCCTCAAAGACAGAGTGTTCAAGGCGGTTTTTGTCTCACCCGGTGCGGTAGAGGACGCGAAACGCCCTGTCGCTTTCGTTGGTTCTAGACTTCTTGACACGCTAAAAATCGCCCATTGAAAAACGCGCTTTTTTAAGCGCGCGTTTTACAAACGCGACCGGGACGCTTCCGCGTTTAGACCCGTCGCGCAAAGCCTTCCGGCGGTTTTCTATGAACACGCTGAAAAACGCGCCGCTTTTCAGCCTTCTCTAAACATTTCCCGCATTTTGTCCGATAGTTATAGAAGAGAGTAAAGAGGCACACGTGGTTAGAGGATGGTACACCGGCGCAAGCGGAATGCGGGCGCAACAGTGGCGGCTTGACGCGATAGCGAACAACCTCGCCAATATCGATCAGGACGCATATAAAAGAGACATGACGTCGTTCAAGTCGTTTCCAGAGCTGTTGCTCCGGCGCATGAATGATGACGGCGTGTATAAGCAGCCGTTTGGTTCGGCGGATGTCGCGCCCATAGTGGGCAAACTGGGAACCGGCGTTGAATTAAACGAACTTTTTACGGATTTCCAGCAGGGTGCCTTTAAGCAGACCGACAGCGACTACGATATTGCGCTGGACGGCAAGGGTTTCTTTGTGGTGGCGACCCCGTGGGGCGAGCGCTACACCCGCAACGGCAGTTTCCAGCTTGGAAAAGAAGGGATTCTCGAAACCAAAGAAGGCTATCCGGTGCTGGGCGAGAATGGATTCATCAGGATAAAAGCAAATAATTTTCAGGTCGACAAGGAAGGAAAAATCTGGATAAACGCGGCCATTCCCGATAATCCTGACGTGATGGTTTCACGGGAAAGCAATACGTGGGAGCAGACCGAACTGTTCGACACTTTGAGAATCGTTGGTTTTGATCTTGACCGGTACCTGCAAAAACAAGGTTCCAGCTTGTACAAGGCGACCGATGTTTCGGGCGAGGCGCGCCTGTTGGATGTCTCGGAACGCCCCCGAGTGGTGCAAGGGTTTGTCGAAGGCTCCAATGTTGAACCGGTTGTCGAAATGACGCAAATGATTGAAGTCAACCGGGCGTACGAGGCGAATCAGAAAGTCATTATGACCGGCGACTCCATGCTGGGTGTGTTGATAAATCAGGTGAGTAAATTAGGTTAGGATAAAAAGGCAAAGGAGTAGAAATAAATGGTGCGAAGTTTGTGGACGGGCGCTTCCGGCATGATAGGGCAACAGGCGAATATCGACACGATTTCCAACAATCTGGCTAACGTAAATACAACGGGCTACAAGAAGCAACGGGCGGACTTTGAAGATCTGCTCTACCAGACTATCAAAACAGCCGGTACGCCGGCGACCGAAGACACGGTTGTTCCGGTGGGCGTACAGATGGGACACGGCGTCAAACTGGCGGACACCCAGCGCATGTTCGGGCAAGGATCGCCCCAGCACACCGATGTGCCGACAGATGTGGCCATTGTGGGAGAGGGATTCTTCCGCGTACAGTTGTACGACGGCAGCTACGCCTATACCCGTAACGGCGCGTTTCAGGTTGATTCAACGGGACGCATGGTTACGTCTCAGGGGTACTGGCTTCTGCCGGATATCGTGATGCCGGAAAACTTCCTGCCCGAAAGCATCACCGTATCCCAAGACGGCAGGGTGTCCGTGATTGTGCCGCAGATTGACGAGACCACGCCGATTGATGTTGGACAGCTAGAGTTGTACCGCTTCCCAAACCCGGTGGGGCTTACCGCCGCAGGCGAAAATCTTTTCAAAATAACGAGCGCGTCAGGCGATCCCATTCCAGGCCGTCCGGGTTTTGAGGGCATGGGCAAGATTTACCACAAATTCCTCGAAATGTCCAATGTCTCTGTCGTGCGGGAAATGGTTGATCTTATTGTGGCGCAACGCGCATACGAGTTCAATTCCAAAACCATACAGACCAGCGACAGCATGCTTGCGACAGCGACAAGCCTGAAACGGTAAGCGGGAACATACGAGGGAGGCTGCATAAATGACGATACAGCTCGATCAGGCGATGTTTGGAGGCGGAATAGGGGGCGTTTCGACGCTTTCCGACGCGTCCGCAGGTTCAGTCGCACTTGAATCCGGCGAAAAAGGGGCGTTTGACAACCTCATCCAGAGTCTTGAAGTTGCAAAAGACGCGGTCGCGCCAAAAGAAGGCGCGGCTGGAAAACCCGTTATTGATAAAACCAGCGTACTCTATGAGCAATGCGAAGCGCTTGAGTCGTTCTTGCTTAAAAATTTGCTCAACAGCATGAGAAAGACTGTTCAGAAATCCGGTTTTATTGATCAAGGTTTTGCTGGCGATATGTACGAAGACATGCTGTACGATGAGTATGCGAAAGAATTCACCAAAGACACGAATTTCGGATTCGCCGAAATCGCCTACCTTGAACTTACGGGGCAACGCGGTACGGTTATCAACGAAAAATTCTAACGCCGCTTGGCGGCGCTCGAATCGCATAACATCAGATGAAAAAATCTTTCTTTATTACTATTACGCTTATGATGGCGCTCACGCTTATGACGGCGCTCTTTCACAACGGACTTTTCGCGGACGGTGAAAAAGACTCTCCGTCGGCCGGCATTGAAAAGCCGGGTCGAATCATGCGCATCATTGGCGCGGTAAAAGTATTTGGCAATGAACCGCACACATTCGCCGGCATTGTTACGGCGGACGGCAAACGCTACGGCGTCTCGCCCCGGGAAAAAGAAGCGGCGCTCAGGCGGTTGCAGGGCCGAACGGTCGAATTTACCGCGCGGCTTCTTGAAAAACCGGAAGAGAACGCCGCGTTGTTTCTGAAAGACGGGACGGTTGAGCCGCTTTCATGGCGAATTGTGGACGATTGACAATTTTGGGAGTATAAAATACCCCCTGTCAATGAACCCGATCAAAGTTTTCAGGTAGAAGGCGTACATGCAAGCGTCATAGAGAGGCGGATAGTAGGGCATATAGGTCCGGATCACGCCCATGTACATAGAGACGCCGCCGAAGCGTACGGCGGCGCAAGCGGCGCAGTCCGATCCGCGTACAGCTTTTTAAGATGACAGAACAGGGCGAAATAATGGCGGCGTATTGTCACGGCATACAAGAAAGACTTTTTACTCCCTACGACAACCACATATTTTACCTGTAATTTTTGAAACATTTGGATTGATTTGCGGCGCTTGCGCAAAAAATGTTTTAAAATCATTGTTATTCTCAAGTTGTCGCCGCAATGTTTGTTGATTATATCCTGTCAACCAACAAATGATGGCGTCTACTTCTGTTTCCGCACGTCTTTTTTTCGCTTTTTGAATATAAAACAGATAAACGCTTGCAAATGAAGTTGTAAATATTCTTGGTTTTTTCATAGTTATTTACTAGTATGCCCGGCGGACATTTTGTCAATATATTCTCCATGCCGGAATCCGGCTTCCCGCCGCCGGACTGGCAGACATGGCGCATACCACGTTGTCCGGCTGGCTTGCGGGCGGGGTATAATTGCGTTTTGTCATAATCGCAACCAGCGTTAAAGAGCCGCAGTCCCTACAAGGAAGCGTTGAGGGCGGCAGGATCGAGTACAAAAACAATCCGCGCCTGGCGGAGGAGATTTATATTTTCGTCAGAGGAAAGGATAAGAAGCGCGTCGTTTTTGTCAATGATAGGATCGGTAGGATTCGTCCCGAAGACCCCTCGCGCTATGATGCGCAGGGGGTTCTTGCCGGCAAATGCTTCCATGCCGGCGTCCATACCGGAGGGAGTGGGGCGAAACACGGCTTCCTCTGGTACGTATTTCACGATGCCGTTCTTATTTTTATCCGGTTCGGTCATGCTCCGCTCATAAATGAGGTTCATGTCCGTGTCCCAAATTTTGGGAAAGATGCACGGCTGAACAAGAGACGCCGTGTTCCTGCCGTGAATGGGAAAACTGCCGGTCGCAATGATGATAATGCCGGTATAGACTGGCGCGTTTACCGGCGAGAGAGGCCGTCGTATAGGCGATGGCCTAGTGTGGCGCAACAACGTCCCGCTCATGGCTTTGAGGCTCACGGTGTACGAAACCTGCATAAAGCCCATGTCCTTTGACAAAGCGGGAGGCATTTTGCTCGCCGGACGGCTCAAACCCTCTATATCAGCCAAACTGAGTTCCCTATCGCTCAAGAGATCGGCAACCGTATGGGACGAATCCACCTGTATATTCAGGACGACCGGACGTATGAGGCGAAGGTACTCATCTTCAACGAGTTTTTGCGCCAGCCCCCTTCCAGCCGGCAACTTGATATTTGCCGAAGCGAGATTAAGCGCGGTCTGCGCCCTAATCTCCATATCGATCCAGTTAACGGAACTCTTTATATCAAATGCCGGCAACCTAACGGCAGTTTGCCCATTGGCAGACTGCCCGGCGCCTTGGGCAAAACAAAAAAAAAGCGGCAACAACACCAAACGCTTCATAGCGGTTCTCCAAATTCTCCAATTTTCCAGCGCCTGATTTTGAAAACGGCGCTTACTTTTTTATCGGCGCTTTCAGCGTCTTTCCTATACTCAACGTATCCTGCAAATCCATATTATTGATCACCGCAAGCGTTTCAGGCCGGATGTTGTAGACGCGCGCGATAGACCAGAGCGTTTCCCCCCGCTGCACCACATGGACGCCGGTGAAATCGGTTGGAGGAGGATCATTCGCTATCGCGCCTTTATAGGGCGCCACATCTTTGAAGGCGGGAATGACGAGCTTCATGCCGATTTGAAGGGTTTTAGGTTGCACGCCTTTATTGTGTTCCATGATTTGCGCAAGCGTAACCCCATAATGCTTTGCAAGCGCGAACAATGTATCCCCGGATTTAACGGTGTACATATAGTATTTGATCATAATGACATCGCTTCTTTCAAGCGTTGCGGCGATTTTATCCGCATCCTCAGATCTCACTTTAAGGTAATAGTTTTCATCCGGCGGCGTAACGGTATAGAAAAGCTCCTGATTCGCGTTTATCAGGATTTTCTCGTCAACACCCGCATATTCGGCGAGCAACCGCAAGTCAATGGTTTTGCCCGCCTTGATCCGCGTCCATTGAACGTCTTTCGTCCAGATCACCGGCAAGCCAAATTGACGCAAGTGTGTAAGGATATAAGAGACAGCCAAAAGTTTCGGCATGTACACCGAGGTTTCTATTCTGAGATGGTTTTGTTCGGAAAGTTTCCAGTAATCCTTAACGCCTGTCCGCCTGATGATCCTTTGCACTCCGCCAAGCCCCATATTATATGCGGCGAGGGCTAACGCCCAATCTCCCAAAACGTAGTGGTTTTCCTGGAGTTTTCGAAGCGCACCAATGGTGGATTTCCAGAAATCCATGCGCTCGTCCATCCAATCCGTAATTTTCATGTCAAAAGGACCTATGCTGTTCCGCATAAACTGCCATAGTCCGACGGCGCCCGCCGAGCTTCTCGCCCTATTCACGAAACCCGATTCAATAACCGGCAGATAAAGCAGTTCCCTCGGCAAATCCCGCGCATCAATTTCCCGCCGGATGAACGCCAGATACGGCTGCGCATTTGCCATGATGCCGTTGAGCCAAAGCTTGCCGCTCCTTGTGGTATACCGCTCAATGTAGTGTCGGGTGGCTGATTTCTCCAGCCCTCCTATCAGCGAAGGCGATGCGACCTGAGCGGCGCTTTTGACAAACCGCTCAGGTATGACGGCGGCTTTCCCGCGCAGGGGACGAGGGAAAGCCTGCGGATCCACCGCCGCCGCATGGACAGCCGCCGCCGCTTCAACCGGAGGCGGGGCGTCCTCGGCGAATAGAGGCGGGGGCAAAAACAGCGTGGCAAGGAAAACAGCGAAAACCGTTTTTCTATCTAAATACAGGGCGGCTTTCCCAAAACCGCCGCTCTCCGCCGTCCTCTGCCGCGCCCGGCGGCGCGTTGTGAGAAACCCTCTCAGTCTAAAGAAATAAATAAGCCCCAAGGGGCGGAGCGTTGCCTTCTTTTTATAAAAATTAAAATTTCTCGCCATAGTACACCCCTGCCCATTCCCACCGTCCGTGTATGTCAGGATTCAGAGGGAAATAAATTTTACGGAAGTAAAGATACCATGTTGAAATATACTGGGACCAGCCCCATGTCTTTAAGTAGGCTTCGGTTGCGTTTGAGATGGGATCCAACGTCGCCGCGTACTGCACCTTGGCGCCCTGCATGAAGCCGGGCAGGCTGAATTCCGCCATGCCCGAATCGCCGGTGTCCTGTTCCGACCATGAGCGGGCGAAAAAATTGACCTTTGCGCGATACCGCCACAGTTGCCAACTGTCGCCTGCGGCTATGGCCGCTTTTACGGTATTGACCAAGCCGGATAGGGTTTCAAACGTCCAGTCTTTCGAGGATTTGTTGAAGTCAACGAGACGCTTCGCGTATTGCTCCGCATCGGGAAAACCCGGTACGTTTGCGCCAAGGAAGGTGAGGAAGTGGGTGTAGGCTTGTATGGCGAGGTTCCATTCCCCAATGTCTTCGTAGGCTTTGCCAAGCAAAAAATAATTAACCGCAAGATTGGTCTGATCCGGAAAGCGCGTTATGAGTTCCTGATAGTATTTTACACGGCGTCCTGAGCCGGCTACGAGGCCGAGCAATTGGTTGAGGCACGCAAAGTGTATTGACTTTCCTTGAACAAGCATATCCGGATAATTTTTAAGGATGATCTCAAAATAAAGCGCCGCCACCTGCGGCGCTTCCTGCTGGATATGGGAATAGGCGATCATAAGAAGGTAATAGACATTGTACTGGTTGTCCGGCATTGCGTCTATCTGGGAGGCGAGGAAGTTGTTGAGTACCGTGTACTCGTTTTGCCGCATGTAAACGGCGGCTATCTCGCACACCAGTGAGAATCGCTCTTCCGCCGAAATCTCTTGCCGCTTCAGAAGCGTCCAGAGATTTTTAAGCTGTTCCTGTTTTTCTTTTGCGCCGGTCAAATAATAGGGATCAACCACACGGCGATCCGTATCGGCGACGCCGGCGTCGCCGCCGCCAATAGCGCCAACCGCGCAGCCAGCGGCGAAAAAGAAATGCGCGGCCAACGGCAACAATAACAAAAGACGGTATGGATTTTTCATTATTCACATAGTATACCACATATTTTTATCTTGGCAAGCAATGTTTTTTGAGGCGTCAATGAGCTTCCGCGCAACAAGCGCACAACAAGCGCAATATGCAACGGCGGGGTGTTAAACCAGACGTTGTGAATGAGCCGCCGCCCCCTAAAGGGCGGCTTTACAGGGCGCGACGCCGCGCCCGCGCATGCCAATAACAAGCGGAGTCCCATTTTTAACTATATCCTTCTGTTACAGACAAATACGCACAGCACACGACGCCTTGCGCATAACCATAGAAAATTTTCACTCGCGGTTGACAGTACTGTTTTTTGTGGTATAATATACTTCATGCATAATGCAAAATTAAAATGTTCCATTGTCGCTCAGACAATTTTCTTTACCGGACTGACGCTTGTACTGGTGGGATTCGCTTTTCTTCTGGGAGTCAAAATGGCATTTCTCAACAATACGCGCTTTTGGCTTTTCTATTTGCGCTGTCCGGCGCGGGAGCGGGAGTCGCTTCTTTTGCCATTAAACTCAATGAACGCGCGCCGCACCTTTTCTTCGTGTGTTTTTCAATATTAGTGGGGATTTTCCTGTTTCTCTCCGCGCCGACGCTGTTTCCATTTTCTTTCAAGCAGGCGTGGCCGCTCATCGTGGTCTTTTCCGGCCTCGTCCTCAGCCCGGCAGTCTGGCGGAAGTATAAGATGTTGAAGATCAAATTCATAGCTCCGTCTCTAGCCTTCATTGCGCTTGGCGTATGCCCGCTTGTTTTTTCATTCCGTATGCTTCCTCTCAAATCTTCACAGTTTATTCTAAATTGGCGTCCGCTCCTCCTCCTTTTAGCTGGCGTTTTTCTCATTTCTCTAACATTAGGGATCAAAACTATGAGACGCGCCGCCGGGCGCTTCCTCATTCTGCCGGCTGTTTTTTTATGTTCCTGTGCAACTCAACCAGCCGTACCGCACGATAAACCCAATTCACCGGCGCCCACGGTTTCTAAAATTCCCGATCTCCCGGCAACGCCTCCCCAAACCAGCGGAAGTCCCGCGCATCCTACCGCAGAAAGCGCCGTTCCGCCTCCAGTGCCGTCCGGCGGCGCCGCCGCCAACATTGCCGCCGAAATACGGGCGTTGGTGTATTCAGGAATACCGTCATCATTACTGAAAGCGCTCAATCTTATCCGCGCCCAAAACCTTTCAAACGGCGAATTCGGCAGAACCATGAACGCGGTGATTGTGTATATGCTCCAAAGTCTGTATCCCGGGGTTCAGGGACAGCTCCCCGCGTCGAGTCCGCCTCAAAACGCGCTGTACACCAAAATTTTGCTGGGCGCCGACAAAGGAATTTATACGGCGCCGCCTCCAAACGGAGATTACCTTGAATGCGTCCTGCCGTTCCTCGCTTTAATCAAAGACGCGGGATCCGCAACAGAGGACTCCGCGCGATTGCTCGCAAGCCTTCCCGATTTGGAGAGAGCGGTCGCGCTCTACCCCAATGGAGTCGCGCCCCGGTATTTTATCGGATTTGTCTATGAAAAAACCGGACGCTTCACCGAAGCGCGCGCCGCGTATTCAGAGGCGCTCGCCCTGTCAAAAGAGTGTTATCCGGCGGCGCTCGGACTGGCGCGTCTCCTGACGAATGAGGGGCAGTATCAAGAGGCGGCGCAGTCCCTGTCGGATTCGCTCATGGTTTTTCCCGGCAATATGGACATCAAGCGGCAGCTTGCGATTACGTATTACGAAATGGAAGACTGGCCCCGCGCCGACAGCGCCCTTGCGGAAATTGTACAAAAAAACAACAAGAATGGGGATTTTATACTCATGTACGCGCGGACGCTGATCGAGCGGGAGCAGTTTGCCCGGGCGCAAAGCCAGCTTGACGCCTATGCGCTCATCAATGCGCATAATCCACACTATTTGTTTTTACAGGCGCGTGTTCAAGCCGAAGGTTTCCACAACAGAGACGCCGCGCTCAACTACCTCCGCGTGTTTCGCAACGCGCCCGCCATTGAAGGCGAGGCGCTGGCGTACATGGTTAAACTGCTTTTGGAATCGGATAAGACAGAAGAGCAAGCCGAAGGAAAGCGCATACTCGCCGAATTGCTCGTCAAAGAAAATCCCTCTCTCGCCGTTATTGAGCTTGCCGCCGCCGACGCGATCCGCCGGGAAGCATGGGGAGAGGCGCGTCCCTATGTGCGGCGTCTGCTTGACGAGCGCCGCTCTTCCGCAGACTTGGCGAACGCATACACGGTTGAACACGGGCTGAACAACAACGCCTCCGCCCTCGCCTATGCCCGTGAGTTGTTTCAGAAAGAGCCGTCAAACACTGAGGCGGCACTTGTCTATATCGCCGCATTGATCGACACGGGGCGGACTGCCGAAGCCGCGTCTCTGATAGACGCCCGCCTCAGCGCAGCCCCAGCCGGCGCCGTGAAGTCCAGCTACTATTACCTGCGCAGCCGCACAAGAAGCGGCGATGAATCCCGCTTAAACGACCTCCGTTCGAGCCTTTTCGAGCATCCCCGAAATCTGCAATCGCTTATAGCCATGTTCGAGTACTACTATAGACAAGGCGACCGCCGCGCATTGTACTATTTGAAACAAGCGCTTGCCATTGACCCGGATAATATCCGGTTAAAGCGGTATGAAAAAGAATATGCAAATTAATGGCGGGCAAGAATTTTTTTATACACCCGGAAATTTAAACGGAAACGCGCCGCGCCAATGCGCCCGCCAATGCGCAATCAGCCTCTTGCCTAAATTCTCCTTTTTTAGTATGCTCGTATTGTGAAAAATATACAAAAGAAGCCTCTCTTTCTTATTATTGTAATGATATATGTGATTTTCACCGCTTTTTTTGAGGAATCTTTTATATTTACACATTTTCATCATACGCATGACCATAATGGCGCGAGAGAAAGATGTTCTGTTTGTTACGAAATAGAAGCCGCTCAACTTCTCCTTGAAGGGCTGGGGCGTATTGGCATGACGCTCTTTGCCCCGGTTCTTGTCGCGTATATTAAAAAACCAATTAAAAAACCGGCGTTGCCAAGCGGCGCGGCAATAACGCCTGTCTCATGGAAAGTCCGGCTCAATACATGATTCCTCCCTTCACTCCATGATCCGGTTCTAAAATCTGGCGTTTTGTAACCGGTCTTACAAGAGACTTTCCTAAAGCCAATCCTTTTGCGTTCTGGGAAAGGCTCTCTATTTTTCTAATTTTATTTTTCTATTTTTGGAGGTTTTTATGAAACGCGCGTATATACTCATTGCGCTATACATCGGTATATGTTCATTCGCCTTTGCCAACGCGGCTAAAGACACGCCGAAGGCAGACGGCGCCATTACAGTAACCACGACCATTTTCCCATTCTATGATTTCACCCGCGCCATTGCCGGCGACAAGGCGAACCTTGCTATGTTGTTGCCTCCGGGCGCCGAAAGCCACTCTTTTGAGCCGACTCCCCGCGACATACTCACCATTCAAAACAGCGATATTTTTATCTATAATGGCGGAGAATCTGACGCGTGGGTGGACAGAATTTTAGATTCCACGAATAAGCCGAATATGAAAGTCATCAGGCTCATGGACGCCGTTGATGTGGTTGAAGAAGAAATCGTCGAAGGCATGGAAGAAGAAGAGGCGGAAGAGGAAGAGGCGGAATATGACGAGCATATTTGGACTTCGCCCCAAAACGCCGCGCGGATTGTCCGGGCGATAACGGAGGCGCTATGCGAAAAAGACAGGGCTAACGCCGGTTTTTACCAACGAAACGCGGACGCTTACATCATAAAACTGAATGAGCTTGACGCCGCTTTTCAAACGGTTGTGCGTAACGCAAAACGGAAAACAATCGTGTTCGGCGACCGCTTCCCCTTCCGGTATTTTGCGGACGCTTACGGGCTTTCCTATTTCGCCGCTTTTCCGGGCTGCTCCACTGAAACGGAATGCAGCGCGGCGACCGTCGCTTTCTTAATTGACAAAATCAGGGCGGAGAACATACCCGTTATTTTTCACATTGAGCTTTCAAATGAAAGAATAGCGGATGCTATAGCCGGTGAGACCGGATCGAAAAAACGTCTGCTCCATGCGGTTCATAACATAAGCAAGCGGGATTTTGAGAACGGCGCGACGTATCTGGAATTGATGACCCGTAATGTAGACGCCTTACGGGATGCGTTGCAGTAAGGTAAAAAAATTAAAATAGAACCTAGGGGACATTGGGCTGCCATCGCGTTGCAAAATTTTTTCTGACAGCTTCTGAGACCATCTGAAAACAGCCTGTCTCCTAGGTTCTCTTTTTATGGCGCGGACTCCCCCGCCGTTCGGTACGGCGTTTAATCCGGCGGAACGGCAGGGGGAAACAACAGCTTATACTCCGACAACAGTTTTGACTTGAGGAACTTTCTCACGGAGGTAGTTTTCAATTCCCATTTTCAGCGTCATTTGCCTCATAGGGCATCCGCCGCACGCTCCCGTCAGTTTGAGCGACACCGTCCCGTCATCTTTGAAGGAAACAAATTCCACGTCTCCACCGTCAGCTTGCAACGAGGGGCGCACATCATCAAGCGCGGCTTTTACTTGTTCTTCTAACATAGCACTCTCCTATATACTGTAATGAAGCGGTTCCAAAACCAGCCCGAACGTAGTTCGCGTTTTGGAACAGGCTCATATACTATAACAATTTTTACGATCTTCGGCAAGTGGTTTGCCAAGGCAGCGGGTCTTGCCTCCGAATCACACGCCCTGAAACGCTTCGGGGCGTCCACAAGCGCTTTTTACGGTGTAATACGCGCCGGAAGCCGACGCTTCATAGATTCCGTGCATAACATCAAGCGCATGGTACGCCATCTCTCCTGAAGCGCGGTGGGGCGAGCCGTTTGCAATGGCAATCGCCATGTCAACGACTCCAAGCCCCCGCAGATTTGCGCTGCCATGCCAGTCACCGGCATCTTTGCAATCATCCGCCTGACGCATGACAAGGGGGATTTCGGACCACGTTTCCGCGCGGAAACGCCGTACCAGCGCCGAGCCGCGAAACGTGTTGGGATCCGGGAGGCGGAGCGTACCTTCTGTGCCGTACAACTCAATGCAGGGCATGGAATGTGACCATACGTCAAAACTGGCGGCAAGCGTTACAACGGCGCCATTCGCAAAATCAAGCGTAGCGGCGACATGGGTGGGCGTTTCTACGGCAATAACCGTCCCTTCAAGCGGCTTGCTCGTAACAACGCGAGTCTCAAAACTCTTTCGCGCTGAACCGGACACACGCGCGATTGGTCCTAACAAGTTGACGAGCGCCGTAAGATAATAAGGCCCCACATCAAAAAGAGGCCCGCCGCCCGCCTTATAAAACGCGTCAGGAGCCGGATGCCACGCTTCCACGCCGTGATTCATTACAAAGGCGGCGCCCGCTATGGGACGCCCAATCCAACCGTCGTCGAGCAATTTGCGGCAGGTTTGCATGCCCGCGCCGAGAAACGTATCCGGCGCGCATCCTACCCGCGCCTTGTGTTCCGCGGCGTTTTTCAAAAGCGCCGCGGCCTCTTCCCTTGTTATGCAGAGCGGCTTTTCGTTGTACACATGCTTGCCCGCTTGTACCGCAGACGCCGCTAATTTGTAGTGTTGCGCCGGCGCGGTCAGATTAAGAATCAGATCGACATCTTCCGCGTTGACAAGTTCTTCAAGGGTGAGTACGCGCTGAATGTGAAAGCGTTCCGCGGCTTTCTCAGCCTTTTCCCGCGTCCGGTTGGCAATGGCGGTTACCGTAACCTTGCCGCTAAAGACGCCCGTTAAATTGCGCAGATATATGTCGCTGACATTGCCGGCGCCTGCGACGCCTATGCGTAGTTTGTTCATAAGAAGAGTATACCGTATTGCAAACAGAATGGGAATGGGGCGGCGAAAACGATAAATTCGCGCTACGAATATCAAAAGCCGCGAAGCGTCGTGAAGCCGTTAGCGCCTTGCATTGGGACGCCAGCCTGCGCCCATAAATTTCTCCTATAATAGCGTTGTTCAATAACTTTGATTGTTGAACAAGTCCATTAAAATGCCTCAACCTCGCATAACAGTCTTGCCGCGTTTCGCCGCTCCCGCTCCATCTTCCTGCGCCATGTCAGCCTTGTCTTCTTGACTTTATCACGGCGGCGCGCTATTCTGTAGGAAGAGGTGAGAGAATGATTAAACGGCATCCAGTTTTTGTATGCGCCCTGTTGTTTGTTTTTCAGACTTTTCAGATTTCCGCAGAGCCGGCGTTAGACACGGGTTCTGCGGCGCGGTATGAACTTGTGCTGTTGCACACCAATGATCACCACGGCGCGGTTCTCCCCAACAACGGCAGAGGCGGGCTTGCGGAACAGGCCGCGTATATCAAGGCGGTGAAAGCGGCGAATACCCGCGTATTGCTTGTAGACGCGGGGGACTTCAACACCGGAAGCGCCATTTCCAATAAGTTCAACGCGGAACCGGATATTTTGGCGTTCAACAGTATGGGCTATGACGCCGGCATTTTTGGGAATCATGAGTTTGACGGCAGCTTGGAAAAATTGCGACAGCAGATGAAGTTGGCAAGCTACCCGTTGCTTTCCGCCAACATCAAGATCGCCGGCGGCGCCCCTGGCGGCGATTATTTGGGACTTCCCTACCTTGTCAAGCAGTACGATGGCTTTAAGGTGGGGCTTTTCGGTCTTACTACGCTCCGTACGTTAACCATAGCAAGCCCTGACAAAAGCCTTGTGTTCATCAATGAGATTGACGCGGCTAGAGAAATGGTGGATATTCTGAAAAATCAGGAGAAAGTCGACATAATTATCGCTATAACCCATATCGGTGATGTGAAAGAAACGCCGGATCACATTACATCGCCGGAACTTGCCGCAGCGGCGCCGGGCATTGACATCATTGTTGACGGTCATTCCCATTCGTTCTTCGCCGAGCCTAAGAAGGTGGGAGACACCTACATTGTCACCGCGCATGAGTTGGGAAAATACGTGGGACAGGCGAAAATCACCATTTCCGGCGGGAAGCTGTCAGGCTTTGACTGGCATCCTATCGCTATTGGACCAGACCCGGAAGTCGCGGCGTTGCTTGAGCCGTACATCAAGAAAGCGAATGAAAGCCTCAAAGAAGTGGTGGGCGTCGCAAGCGATGACTTCATTTTTGGCGACAGGCTCACCCGCAAGGTTGAAACGGCTTTGGGCGACATGATTTGCGACGCCAATGTGTGGTATCTCAGAACCGTGTACAACCAGCATATAGACTTCGCCTTCCATAACGGCGGCAACATCCGGGCTGAACTGCCAAAGGGGCCCATCACGCAAGAGCGGATTTTGACGATCCTGCCGTTTGAGAACTACCTGTACGTGGTCTCGCTGAAAGGTTCTGAAGTGATAAAACTGTTTGAGTTTATCGCAACCATTTCCCAAGGATCGGGAGGGTTCCCTCAGGTTTCAAAGGAAGTCCGGTATACCATAGACTATACCGGCGGCGCGGGCGGCGTACTTAAAGAGTTGACCATACATGGACAGCCGGTTGACGCGGACGCGGTCTACCGTTTTGTCACCAACGACTACCTTTTGGGCGGCGGGGACGGCTACACGGTCCTTACTCAGGCGCAAGAGCCGTTTAACACCAGCCTTTTGCTTTCCTATGTCGTTATTGAATACATCAAAGCGCAAAACGCCGCCGTCACTCCGACGACGGACGGGCGCATCGCCATCATAGGCGGAGTGTCCCAATAGCAATGCAACGCATTGGTTTGGGACGAGATCTGCACAGGCTTGCGCCGGGGCGGCGTTTTCTGCTTGCGGGCGTCGAAATTCCCTGTGAAAAAGGCGAGATCGGACATTCGGATGCCGATGCGCTTGCCCATGCCGTGATTGACGCCATGCTTGGCGCCGCCGGCATGGGCGATGTCGGGGAATTTTTTCCCGACGCGGATCCGGCGTACAGAGACGCGGGCTCCATGCTCTTGCTCAAGAAGGCGTTTGAGCGCGTAAAGAGTGGCGGCTGGCGCATTGTCAATCTGGACTGTGTGGCGACGTGCGAAACGCCGAAAATCCTCCCGTACCGCGAGAAAATCCGCGCCGCGCTTGCCCAAGCGCTGGAGGCGGACATTGGCGCTGTCATGGTGAAAGGCAAGACCAATGAAGGGATTGACGCGATAGGACAGGGAAACGCGGTGGAAGTCCTTGCGGTCTGTCTTTTGGAGAGAGTGTGAGCAAACCCGCATGGGACGACATTTTCGTCTCCCTTGAAACATGGCGGAAGGAACTCCACGAAGCGCTTCCGGCTGTAACCACGGTTGCGGCATCTTACAAACAGGATCCATGGGCTGTGCTTGCGTCCACGATCCTGAGTCTGCGAACCAAGGATGAGGTGACGTTCAAAACTTCGCAAGCCTTGCTTGAAAAAGCTCCAACGCCGGCCGCTTTGCTTGCATTAAACGTTGAAGAAATCGAGCGTCTCGCGTATCCCGCAGGCTTCTACCGCACCAAGGCGGCGAATCTCCTTAACATCGCCGCCATCATCGAGAGCCGGTACGGAGGCGCGGTGCCGGCTGATATGGACGCGCTCCTCGCCATGCCAGGCGTTGGGCGCAAGACCGCCAATTTGGTTCTCACCGAAGCTTTTGACATGGACGGCATCTGCGTTGACATTCACGTGCACCGGATAAACAACCGCGCCGGCTGGGTCAAGACGCAGAGCCCTGAACAGACCGAAATGCGGCTGCGGGACATTCTTCCGCGCCCCTACTGGAAGCGCATCAACGATTTGTTGGTGCAATATGGGCAGCGGATATGCCGTCCTGTGAGTCCGTTCTGCTCAAAATGCATAATAAAAGAACACTGTGAACGCAATGGGGTGGAAAAGTCGAGATGAAGGGGGCATAAAACAGGCGATGGGATGCATTCCTACGTCGTCTATTACACCCTCGCCCCGCCTTCCGGCTCCTTTATGCTGACGGCATTTCCTGATTGTTCAATGACATAGAAAGCCCTTTTTCAGAGCTAACGTGATCACATTGCCACAGGATTATGCTTGACAGGGCATTTTCAAGGCGCGTTCAGTCATTGCGGCAAGGCGTCCCTTTGTCAAGGAAGTATAGCCAAGAATGGAGCGTTGAGGGCAAATAAAATGTTAGCGGTAGGAAATTTCCCTTATGATTCTTTTTCGGGATAGTCTTATATAATAGAGGAAATCTCTGGAAACTCCGGTTGAGTTTTTAGAATTTCCCTAAGGATTGGAGGTTTATAATGAATAAAACCATTCTTCTAACGGCGATAATTGCGGCATTTATAATGGCAGGATGCGCTAGTGGTGAAAAAGGCAAGGAAGGCGGAGGTCATAGAGCGTACTCTGCGGAAAGCATACAAAAAGAGATTGACGACAACTGGGAGTCCCTTGGATATGCTGAAAAGCCTATAAAATACATCGCTTTGACGTTTGACGATGGTCCCGCCGGCGCGGAGACGCAAGAGTTTCTGGATATTTTGTCCGAAAAAAGAGTGAGGGCGACCTTCTTTCTCATTGGGCGGAACATCCGCTCCAATAAAACCGCGGCTCAGGCGATTTTTGAGGCGGGGCATGAGTTGGCGAACCATTCGGACGGGTATGCCGGGCTTGGAGGAGATACGGCTATCGGGACCATAAGGGACAGCCTCGCCGCGGCGTCAGCGGAAATCAGGGCAATAACCGGCGAAGACCCGTGGTTTTTCCGCGCTCCGAATGTGGCGTACGGCGCCAACCTTGCGGCTGTTTGCGCCGAATTGGGCATGCCCTTGATTGGCGCGAATGTGTGGAGCAATGATTGGCAAAGCGACAACAGTGCGGAACAATGTAAAAACAATGTGTTGAGCGCCGCGAAAGATGGCGGCGTCATCAATTGCCATGAAGCCAACACTTCAGGCGACAGAACCCTGCCCATACTTGCTGGGATGATAGACGGACTCCGCGAAGGGGGTTTTTGGATCATGTCTGTGGGCGAGCTTGCGGCGATAAAAGGCAAAACCCTCACGGCGGGCGAGCGTTATGACAGCATTGATTAACGGAGGCGGTTGGGGCTAGGAGCGGCCCCCGCCCGCCCGCTTTAGCGGCGAAGCCAAGCAGACCCGTTATGCGAAGCGCCATTAATCATTATTTCCCAATGGACTTGTTCAACAAGTTTCGCAGATTTGACTCAAATCCACCGTTTTTTAGTGGAAGTTATTGAACAACTCTATTGAAGTTTTGGAACAGCCTCAAATTATAAAAAGCAACCAATGTTGTGAAGAAATCGTTCTAGAGAGCGCAAACGAGTTTGCGGCGAGCCGGCGGCATTCCCGCGCATTCAAGCGGCGCGATCCGCAAGCGCGAAGCAAGGAAAAAGAGAGATGATTGCTAGAAATTTTGTTGTTTTTGAAGGTGGGGACGGCAGCGGCACCACGACTCAGATTGAATTGTTGCGGCGGCGGTTTGAGCGGGAAAAGACGAACAGAACGCTCCCCCCGCTGTGGACCACATGCGAGCCGACGGACGGCGCAATAGGCGTTCTCATACGGTCGGCGTTGCGGGGTGAGATTGCGTTGCAAGCCGGAACGCTGGCGCGTCTCTTTTCCGCAGATCGCAATGAGCATGTTTTCGCGGAGAATGGCGTGATAGACCGTTGCAATCGCGGCGAGATTGTGGTTTCTGACCGGTATGCGCTCTCTTCTCTAGTATACCAAGGCATTGATTGCGGAGACGCGTTGCCGAAAGCGCTCAACGAAGCGTTTCCCGCGCCGGAAACGCTTTTTTTCTTTGATATTGAGCCGGAAGCCGCCTTGAAACGAATGGAAACACGGCGGATTAGGGAAATATTCGAATATCTTGACTTTCAAGTTAAGGCGCGGGAACGGTACAAAGCGTTGTTGCCATGGTGCGAAGAAAAGGGAACCACGACAATCACCATAGACGCGGCGAAAACGCCGGATGCGGTCGCCGAAGATGTGTGGAAAGCCTTGCAAAACGTAAGCCTGCTTAAAGCCGCCGCGCAATAACCGCATTGGCAAAAATATCATTTGACCCGCTTCCTTGCGGGCGGCTCTTCCAGCCCGTACTGACGCTTCACCATTCTTTTCGTACATTAGCCGCATTTTATGAATATAATTGCGTTTTTTTGAAGATCCGTTGTATATCACAACATGTTACCTTGACAAAAGTTAAAAATGCGCCATACTTTAGTATGAAATAAAAACACTTATAAAGAAAAGGTTTTCAAGTTCCGGCGTTTTGAGAAAGCCTCAATGCACGGGAAAAGGAGCAAAACATGAAGAAGGGGGTAGAGAACAGAGAAATACTCCCGGAGATGGTACATCTGCCTGCGGGAAACTTTCTCATGGGCGGAACATTGTTTGATTTTGAAAGTCCCATCCATCAAGTGACAATAAGCAGTCCTTTTTTCATAGGGAAGTACGAAGTAACGCAAACCGAATGGGTAGAGGTGATGGAAAACAATCCGAGTCGTTGGAAAGGGAACGATCTGCCGGTGGAAACGGTGTCATGGTATAACGCGATAGAGTACTGCAATAAGCGGAGCATCAAGGAAAATTTGACGCCGGCGTATACGATAAGCAGGTCGTATGTAACGTGGAATAAATTTGCAAACGGGTACCGGCTGCCGACCGAGTCGGAGTGGGAATATGCGGCGCGGAGCGGGGGAAAAGACACATACGAATACGCAGGAAACGATGATGTGGAAAGCGTCGCGTGGTATGCCGACAACAGCGGGAGCAAGACGCATCCTGTGGGAATGAAGCTGCCCAACGATCTTGGGTTATACGACATGAGCGGGAATGTATGGGAATGGTGTTGGGATTATTACGGACTGTATAACGATAATTCGCCTATAGATCCCATGGGACCCAATTCAAGCGGCGGGAGGGATCGCTCCCTGCGGGGCGGTTGTATGATTCTTTCCCAGAATCTTGTGCGGGTTGCCCATCGGGGGCGCAACATTCCGGTTGCCCGCGATTTCTACAATGGTCTCCGTGTAGCGCGCTCATGTTGAGCGCATGGTTGCCGGCAGGCGGCGCGCTGTAATACAACGCATCCGCGCCGTCCGCCGCATGAACCCCTTTATGTTCTTAGCGCGGATGCAATCGCCTTCTCAACAGATCGATAGGGATAATTGAGAGTGCGAACAGAAACGCAATCCGCCATTGCAACCGCAATGCAGGCCGGCTCATACCACGCCATTTTATCCGGCGCACAGCCAAGATAAGACGCAACAACCAGCGTCATATTGACAACAAGAGCGGCGCACAGAATTTTATCATTGGCTCCCTAAAATTCTTACGTAATTTTGTCAAAAAATGTTCCGATTGCCGCTCCATAAGCCGATTGTCGCCGCATTTTTCTTTGAAAGCCAAAGCTTCCGCGCTTGTCAACCCGATGCCGGCTAAACCGTTTCGGCGCCGGCTTGTCCTTCAATGTCTGTCACCGCTCGCCGCCTTTCATTTTTTTAACCGCTCCATGCCTGCTGTTTTTGGAACAAACTCAATAGAGTTGTTCAATAACTTCGGTTATTGAACAACATCCGCTAAAAAAACGGCGGATTTGAGTCAAATCCGCGAGACTTGTTCAACAACCAACCGGGATGTTGAACAAGTCCAATATATAAGGTGATAGTCGGAAAAAGACCGAAATGCCTCATTTTAAAAAGCAACTTTAGTACCGGACGCTTCATTTAGAAAAAAGCGACTTTAGGCCGCCGGTTTCCTTTCGGGAGGAAGGGACTGCGCGGCAATGGCCCCCCGCAACGCGAGAATGGTCTTGTTGACATTGTGCTGTAACTGAACCGGATTGTACAGTCCGCAGAGCCAGGTGAGTTCCGCCTTTACTTCCGGCGAGAGCGCGTCCGATTCCAGAAGACGCTGAGACGGGCTGCGGGGTTCGTCATACTTTTTGAGCTCGTGGGAACCGCCCTTCACTTTGCTTGCAAGCTTCATCGTGGGCATGAAGAAGTTGAGCAGGGGGACCAGGGAACGGTAGACCTCGGCAAGGCGGGCCTGGAGGGCCGCCCCTTCAAGGCGGTCATAGCCGATGTACTCGCGGACAACGGCGCCGTTTTTTTGTTCGACGAAGCAATTGTCATTTTTCTTGTGGTCTCGTGAGCGGGTAAAGGGGATAGGGCAGGCGGGATTGTGATGCCAGTCTGTGATGACCTGTTGATAAATTCGCTGCCGTTATCGTCGGCAACTACGTTGCCGCTGGAACTCCCTGAGTGGGAAGGGGAGGCCCGAGTGGATGTCCTTGAGGGCGTCGAAGGTCCAGCGGTGGGCCTTGTTGAGGAGGGAATACCGGGAAATTCAGCCGGAAGCGACGTCTGTGGCGGTGAGGGTGAGGATATACTGGCCGGAAGTGGTCTGTCCGCAGTGGTGTCAGACTAAAGTCTGCCGGTGTCAATCTGGATAAAACCGGGGAGTTTTCGCTCTTGTGAGGTGTAGTTGTTTTTCTTTCATAGTTAACCCCATGTTGACCTCCGGGAACTGTTGGTACCGAATAGTCTGCCTTGAATTGGGTTACTTTTTCAATGAGGCATGGGTGATTTTGGGTTACTTTTTCAATGAGGCAATGCGGGTACTTGACCAAAATTCGTCTTTTGGGTATTATTTTGAATATTCGGGGGCGTAGTGAAGCTGGTTTATCACGCTGGCCTGTCAAGCCGGAGATCGCGGGTTCAAGCCCCGTCGCTCCCGTTAAAAAACCGCCTTTGGCGGTTTTTTTATGCTGGAATTTCTCCTGGAACTCCGGCCAAACAAAGTTTTAGGGGGCTTGAACCGGTACATTTCTTCCTCTAAACTTCGGTTTTTGGAACAGCCTCAAATTACAAAGCATAACGGGACAGGGTGAGGAGAACCATGGATATTCCGGACCGGCTCTCCGCCATGATGCCCTCGATGCCGGTCTGCCTGCTTGACACCGAAGCCGGTATTTTACTACTGTAGTAAGAGGCTGTTTCAGAATATCTGGTTTTGAAACGGCCTTTTACTACAGTTTTCGGGCAATAGCGCAGCTGGTAGCGCGCTTGGTTCGGGACCAAGAGGTCGGCGGTTCAAATCCGCCTTGCCCGAAAGAAACAGCAAATTTGAAGGAGTTTCACCCCATTTTGTTTGTTTGAGGTACGGATACGCATAAAATCCATACCTGTCGGAACGACGATCCTCCGCTTTTCAGGGGAGGAGAGTTATTTTCTCTCAAATTTAAAATTATGGAACAAAAAACGAACGCCGATGCCCTGGAATTTTCACAGATCTGAAATTTTGACCTTGACAAATCGGCTTTCCCGGCATAGCCTATTATAGGCTGCTCTAAAAATTCAGTTTTTAAGACGGCTCAAAAGAAGGTTGAAATGTCAGGTAGAATATGCGTCGTCGATGATATTCCTGTTAATTTGATTGTCGCAAAGCGTGCGTTGGAAACCGAGTATGATGTAAGAACCGTCGAGTCCGGAAAAGAACTTTTGTCACTGCTGGAAACCTGGCGGCCCGATTTGATTCTTTTGGACGTCGAAATGCCCGTAATGAACGGTTTTGAAGTTCTGGGCTGCCTCAAGGCAAAAGGCGAAACGGCGGATATACCGGTTATTTTTTTATCTTCCTGTGACAACCCTACAGACGAAGCGAAAGCCCTTTCCCTGGGGGCGGAAGACTTTATCCGAAAGCCGTTTTATCCGCCTCTTTTGCGCAAGCGTCTTGAACTCCGCTTCCGTCTGGACTCGCAGGCCAGGACGATACGTGATTACGAACAGAAAATGCGAACTCTTGTTCGGGATAACAATATGGCGCTTGGAAAACTCCAGACAAAATTCCTGAAAGCTATCGTCGAATTGGTGGAAAGACGAGAAGAGGTTTCCGGCGGTCATGCGGAGCGGACCTACAAGTATGTGGAAGTACTGCTCGATGTACTGATAAAAAACAAAATTTATGATGATGTGGTGACATCCTGGGAAAAAGAGTTATTCCTTCAGTCGACCCTGTTTTACGACCTCGGAAAGGTATCCGTTAAAGACACGATTCTGCTTAAGCCCGACAAGCTGGCGGATTATGAATACGATGAAATAAAAAAACATCCCCTTATGGGCGTCAAGATTATCGAGGAGATTCGCGCCGGAATGGATAATAATTCCGCCGAAACCAGTTTTCTTGATTATGCCAAAGTACTGGCGGGTTTTCACCATGAAAAATGG
>JAIROG010000014.1 GCA_031257675.1 Treponema sp.
GCGGGAAGCCTTGGAAAAAGGCTTGGAACGCGCCGCGCGCCCAAGAGCGGAAATTGGCTGGACGCCGCCGAAATTGAGATCGGCGTCATGACGACGCGGCGACTTGGACTGCGCGATGAATAGGCAATATGGGAAGCTGACGGAAACACGGCGCCAAAGGCAATTGACCGGCAATTTTCCACTGATGGCGCAAGAATCAAATAGTAATACACATTATTATTTTTACTAGGGCGCGGTCTTCAGATAAAAATATAATAGTATTCCGCTTTATTTTATATGATTATTGGCTTTTAAAGGGTTTGCAGGGTTCCTTTGACATCTCAAATTCTATACTAGGGTAAATGTAGAGATATAGCGTTTCTACTTTACAAACAGGAATAGATATAATAAAATAATACATTATGGCTTATGATGAAAAATTGAGAAGGCGTGCAATACAATATAAAGATTCCGGGCATACTTTTGCCGAAGTCTATGAGGCGTTCGGCCGCGAAGTTATTATGTGTGGAAAGCGGAACTCGAAGAAAAAGGGAAGACAGGGAATCATTATCCCAAAAGCCGCGAGGGGAAAATAAACCCCGAAAGGCTAAAGGAAACGGCGGAAAAACATCCCGGCTGGCATTTGAGGGAATTCGCCGCGGAATTTGGCGTCCGCCTTCAAGCAATAGACAAAAGATTCAAGTCTTTTGGCGTTGCCCGTAAAAAAAAGTTTTACGTATTCCGAAAGAAGCGAAGAGAAACGGGAAGCGTTCTAAAGGAAGCAAAGGAAATGCTCCCTGAAAACCGTGCATGCGCGGATGAAAGCGGCATAAACGATGATGTAAAGCGCGAATACGGGCGGGCGTTACGCGGAGTAATGTCCGGAGACGGCAAACGCGGGCGGAAGTTTCACCGCGTCAATGCGGTTGCCGGACAAACACGCGGCGCGGATGATGTAAGGCGTCCGCCGCCTTTATGCTGTCAGGGAACCATGAACGGGGTCCGGTTTGAAAAGAGTCTTTTAAGAACAATAGGGAAAGGGAAAACGGTCATTATGGACAGGGCGCGTTTTCATAGAAAAACAAAGCTCGAAGAGATACGCAAAAGGCGCGAAGTGTTTTTAGTATACCTGCCGCCCTATTCTCCCGATTTTAATCCAATTGAGAAAACATGGGCGAATATGAAAAAGGATTTACGAAGCGGCGCGCCGTTACACGGTTTAATTGAAAGTTCCATCTATGCTTATTTATCTTGATGTTTTTCCGGCAGAAGCGCTATAGACACAAGCTTATTCAGTCTGTTCCTTATTTGAAGGAGGTAAAAAACAGCGCTGAAACTATCGTTCTTTTGTATATTGCCGTTATGTGAGGAGAATAAATAATATTTCAATTATTTCTAAGAGAGGTATGCAATCTTAATTGTTCCTATTATTTCGAGGGATCAAAAGGTAAGCGCCGCGTGGTCAAAAACATGGCGTCAGATATAATCCGGTTTATGAAAAGTTATGTACAAAACACTTTTCTCATTAACCGGAATATAACGGTAAACTTTAACGGCGGGGAACCTTTGCTCGACTTTCCTCTGTTAAAATTTATGGTCGAAGAATTTCAAAAGAACGGAATAAACAAGTTCTCTGTCAGTACAAATTTTACCCTTGTGTCCGATGAAACGCTTGATTTTTTGGCAGCAAATAATTTCTCAATCCAGTTAAGCGTTGACGGTAAAAAATCCGCCCACGATGCCTTCCGCGCCTTTCAATCAATCTCAAATCCGGCGAATAGGGCGGCGAACGCGCCAAACGAGCGTCCAATTCCTTCGCGGACTTCCCAACAATCTTTGAATGCCGGCATGGCGCGCCGCCGCGTGTCGCCTATAATCTTTTGCCGTCATTCTCTCTTCCTGACTCTACAAGAAATTCTTTGGTTGTCTCCGCATTTAACGCATGGCATTCCCTCGCCATTGATTCAGCGCCCCTAATGAATTCAGGCGCTTCCCCCCGCTCAATCCAGCCGCGTCCAACGCGGCCGCGAAAAGCCGGGCGGCCGCCTCATAAAACAGGCTTCTTCGCCTCCCCCGCCTCAAAAAGCGCATCTCGCGCCGTTTTACAAACCTTTTTCGCCCTTCTTCATTCGCATCTCGGGGAGCCGAGCCATTCCCCGCGGCTCATGTTTAATCTCAACCCGTTTCCAGATAAAACCACGCGCCGCCTCTGAATTCGCGCGAATGCGTTCATTTTACAGCGTCAATCCGCCCGTCCTCAATTATCGCGGCCGCGCCGCCGAAGCCTTCGTCTTTGCAAAGGATTTTTACGCCGCCCCGCCCTTCTTCCATCAAGCGGCAAATCCCTTCCATCTGTTTATTCCATCCGCTGTTTCTTTATCCAGACATGCCCCGTGAAATTCCTCAAGAGCGGCTTCCTCTTTGTTGTTGAGAAAAGATTCCCCTTCCATCTTTATGGCGCGGACATGCCATTTAATATCTGTATTAATTGCCTGTCAATCTCTAAAATCTTTAAAATAGCATGGTTTTCACATCCGTTTCTGTAACCAATCTGTACGATAACATTAAATGCCTTATTTATAACGGCATGTATGAGATCATTTCCAGCTTTAATGACCATGCCAACTAGGATGCGCGGTCTATAGACATCTATAGGCGGCAGGTGGAAAAGATCGGTTCTTTAGTGTTTACACAGAGTTTGATGTTAAAAACATCGAAAATTTCTTTTCAAAGGATGCGCTTGATATATCAAAGTATAGTGATTGCGTATTGTTACCCCGCCGTCATAACGAGCGTTTTGCGATCAACCTACAGACTTCGGGGAATATACATGCAATTCCCGTTTCCATCTGCGCAATAAACAAATTCTCTATGCTCGAAGCTGATAAAATACGGGCGTATCTCGTGTCATCAAATAATCCGGTGTTTTATAATCAGTATAAATTATTTTTAGGAGGGAACGAATAATATGGCTTTCCAAATGCTATTAACGCGGAGTTGTAACTTTGCCTGCCGCTACTGTTGCCACGATGAAAAGTAGTAATGTCCGGTGTAACGCTTGACAGGACATGCTCTTGCCTGTTGCAAAGGAGCATCGAACATCGCGAAAGGCCCGAAATGATTAATATGCGGTGGAGAAGCTTTATTGTATCCCGATAAAGTGAAATATGCCATCTCCGTTATTATCGTCGGGTGTAAAAAAGAAGGCGTACCTATCCCTTCATTCGAGATTTCAACAAACGCCTCATTGTTGACCGATGGCCTTATTGCTTTTTTCGAGGAAAATAATGTGTCATTATTTATAGGCTACGATGGGATTTCCGCATCGCAGAAGCAAAACCGGGCGCTTAAAAACTCAGACGCGGGAAGCCTTCAAAAAATGCTTTAGCTATGAATTCGGCGTATTTATAGACTAGCTCAAAACAGGCGCAGGAAATACGTTTGCTAAAATCTCGGCGATTACAGATCGAGTCATAGCGAAATTCGAACAATTTTCTCCCACATTACAAGCTAAAGTGATAAGTTATATTGATGGATGCTCAAAATGCTCCAAGGAGAGAAGCGGGCCAGGCGGCCGCCGGGAAAACGGCGCGCATACGCCGCCGCGCGGCTTCCGGGGAAGAAGCTAGGCGTATGGAGCGAACAACACCCTCAAGAAATCTGGAATCTTTTTGAAAAATCTCTTGGCATTTTGTCTTATATATAATACAATATTGGTATGTACGAAATTGAAACCGTTGCGGATTTTGACAACTGGCTCAAGAATATCAGGGACGGCAAAACCCGGATGGCAATCGTCAAACGTATCAGGTCCATGTCCTTGGGGACGCTCGGCGAAACTAGGTCTCTTTGAAGCGAAAATTCGCTTCGGACCCGGTTTCAGACTGTATTTCGTCAACAAAGGCGGAGGGATTATAGCGCTTCTTTGCGGCGGTGACAAGTCTACGCAGGAGCGGGATATTGAGAGAGCCAGAAAAATGGCGGAGGAGATATAAATGCTTGAAACAAAGAAATTTGAAGTTACGGACTACCTTAAAACCGAAAAGGACATTGAGGAATATCTCAATGTGGCGCTTGAAGAAGAAGATTATACGTTTCTTCCGGTTGCTTTGGCGGACATTGCCCGCGCCCGAAAAGCCATGATCGGCGCCGCCAAGGCGGCCGGCGTTTCTAGAACCGCGCTCTATCAGTCTCTTTCCGCGGACGGACATCCGGCATTTGAAACCGTGGCAAAGGTAGCCGATTCCCTTGGGTATAAGATAACGCTGGTTCCAAAGACGGTGTAATATGCTGGAAGCCATCCGCAACGTCCCCGTCAAAGGGCGCGTTCCTTTTTCCCCGAACGGGAATCCGTCATTCATGACCGTGTATAACCTGCTTGACACGCCGGGCTTTCGTCTCAAGGTGGAACAGAAGGGGTCATAACAATCCCCGCCTGAAAAAAGGGAGGAGGCAGACGCTTTCTACGCTACAAAAATAGGATAGTCTATCTGGATTAAGAGGATGCCGCCGCGAAAGCTGTGGGAAGAAGCGATAGGGCGGGTAGTGTTACAGCGAGGCGCGCGCGTGGTCAATAGCCTGCAAGCGCATAGATTGAAAGAAATAGAAGGAGAAGGACATGGCAGAAACAATACAACCGCAGATGGGGCTGACTTTCGAGCGGGTCTGGGCGGCGCTTATGGAAGCGCGCGCGTCAATACAAGAACTGCGAGATGAAAGCAAAGAGACCGAACGGACAATAACGAAAATGAACCGCGAGCTTAATCAGGCGATAGGAAAGCCCGGCAACCGCTTCGGCGAGCTGGTCGGGCGTTTGGTCTCTCCGAATTTGCTCGAAAAGTTCAAGGCGCTTGGCTACGCTTTCAGCAAAAGCGGCCCCTGCGTCAAATACAAGGGCGCGAACGCCGGCGAAATCTTTGCGGAAATTGACGCGCCGCTTGAAAACGGCTATTGCGCGCTTGCAATGGAGATTAAAGCGGATGCCTCAATCGAAGATGTCAAAAGACACGTCAAACGCATGGAGACCCCGCGGAGCTATGCGGACGCGCATAATGACAAGCGGGATTGTCTAGGCGCGATGGCGGGGGGAATCGTTGGCGAGAGCGTGAAGAACCGCGCGCTCAAGAACGGGTTCTACGCGCTGGAACAGTCCGGGGACACGATGAGCGTCGCGGCGGCGCCCGGCGCATGGCGGCCCAAAAAATGGTGAGGATGCCGGAGGGCTTTCGGGAAGACGGACAACCGCAAAAACGCGGAAATGTGAAAGTTCCGCTAAAGTCCGCCTCTAATATATCGGGAGAAAAATATATTATTGGGGCTATTGCCGGTGATATTATTGGATCTGTCTATGAATTTCATAATGTAAAAACGGTTGATTTTGATTTATTTTGTGGCAAATCATTTTTTACCGATGACACTGTTCTTACATTGGCGACTATGGACGCCATAATACATCAAAAAAGCTATGCCGGGAGCTATCAAGCGTTTGGCAAAAAGTATCCTTATAAGGGGTACGGCGGTCATTTTCGTTTATGGATACGTTCCCAAAACCCACAGCCCTATAACAGTTGGGGAAATGGTTCTGCAATGCGGGTCAGTCCAATTGGATGGTATGGGAATAGCATTGATGAAGTGATGGCTGAAGCGCAAAAAAGCGCGGAAGTTACGCATAATCATCCTGAGGGCATAAAAGGCGCTCAAGCTGTGGCTGTCGCAATTTATATGGCGCGAACCGGAAAGAATAAAAATGAAATAAAAAATCATATTATGGATGTGTTTCATTATGACCTGGAACGGACCATTGACGACATAAGGCCCGGTTATGAATTTGACGTCAGTTGTCAAGGTTCCGTTCCAGAGGCGATTATTGCGTTTTTGGAAAGCGCCGGTTATGAACATGCCGTAAGATTGGCAGTATCTATAGGAGGGGACAGCGATACAATAGCCTGCATTGCCGGCGGAATCGCGGAAGCTTACTATCAAACCGTTCCTGAATATATTATTGAAAACGTTCTTGCCATTTTGCCGCGGGAATTGGTGAACATTATTGAAGAATTTTCAATAATATATAGAACATGAACTGTGAGCGCGCCGGGAGAGAGCGCCGGCGCGGGCTGGAAATACAGGCAAGCGCCCCGCGCCGCATTTACCGGTTTTCCCGCGCCCTCACCATCCGCTCCGCCTCCTCATACCCATATTCAAGCGTCAGCGAAGCGGCATCGGCGGCGGACGAATCCAGCAGAGCGGCGCACCTGCCCTCATTCGGCTCAATCGTCTCAACGCATTTTGTTCTGAACAACAAAACAGCGCGTTCAAGCAGGCAGAGGCTTTCCAAGAGGGAGTCGGCTATCAAAGGCAGAAAGGCGTTGAGTTCGAATTCCCCCCGTGAAGCGGCAATTGTAATGGCAAGATCATTCGCCTGCACCCGTATTGAGGTCTGGATGACCATCTCCGGCATAACGGGATTCACTTTTCCCGGCATAATGGTGCTGCCCATTTGCAGGGGCTGTAGGGTTATTTCCCTGATGCCGCCGCGCGGTCCCGCGTTCATAAGCCGGATATCGCCCGCTATTTTGGAAAGGTTGACCGAAAGGGCTTTGAGCAAGCCGGAAACCTCGACAAACACGTCGTTGTTCTGGGTAATATCCATGGGGTACTCGGCGGCGGCCAAGCCGATGCCGGTCAACTCCCGCAGTTTCTCATACGCCAGAAACCGGTATCGCCGTTCCACAATATCCGCGTTGCCGGCGTTTCCAACCGCAGCCCCGCCCAGATTTACCTGTCGCAACCGCTCCTCTATTTTGTACAGGCGCCACCTGTCGCGCCCTATGGCTTGCGCATAGGCGCCGAATTCCTCGCCGAGCGTGACAGGCGCCGCGTCCATGAGTTCAGTGCGCCCCAGCTTTTTTACGCCGCTCCACGCGGTTTCCTTTTTCTGAAGGCTTTCCTGTAAGGCGGCGCATTGTTCGCTCAAAGAGCGCAAGTCCAGAATCGCCGCTATGCGCAACGCCGTCGGGTACACGTCGTTGGTTGACTGCCCCCGGTTTACGTGATCGATTGGGTGTATTATATCGTACGCGCCGGCGGGCTTTCCAAGCGTTTTAAGCGCAAGGTTTGCGAGGACCTCGTTGACGTTCATATTGGTTGAGGTTCCGGCGCCTCCTTGCAGGGCATCCACCGGAAAGAGCGGCTCAATGGTTTCCATTGCGAGAATGTGGTCACATGCGTCGGCAATGGCGCGGTGGATTTCCGCTCTGCCAGAAGCGGCTTTCTCTTCCAATTCCTCGTAGGCGAGAGCGACGGCTTTTTTCACCATAACCAGCGCTTTGACAAGCAAAGGCGATGTCTTTTTATAATGCAAGCTGAAATTGTCAACAGCCCGCGCCGTCTGAATGCCGTAGAGGGTTTCATCGCCTAACGCTGTTTCGCCGATAAAATCTTTTTCCGTACGCATGTTTTGATTCGCAAAGTCCATTTTTTTTGTTGAGGCGGATCCGTCCCGCCTCAACGCTCGCTTTTCTTAAAATATCGCCACTACGCTGCCGTCCGACCACGTCTTGTTGATATAATCTTTGATTTTCTGGGAAAGCAGGGCTTTCTTGAGCGCCTGAATTCGCGGATCGTTTTCCGCGCCTTTTTTGACAACCACTATGTTGACATAGGGCGATTGAGAGCCTTCAATAATGAGGGAATCCTTCAGCGGGTTGAAACCAGCTTGCAAGGCATAATTGCCGTTGATGGCCGCCGCGTCAACATCGTCCAAAGAACGGGGAAGCTGCGCCGCTTCGAGTTCCGTAAATTGAAGGTTTTTTGGGTTGCTCACTATATCAAAGCGGGTCGCCTCCAACCCCGCGCCGTCTTTCAACGTGATAATCCCATTCGCTTGAAGCAATAACAGAGCGCGTCCGCCATTGGATGGATCATTGGGGATAGCGATAAGCGCTCCGTCAGGAATATCCGCGATAGTCTTGTACTTCTTTGAATACAGGCCAAACGGCTCAATGTGTACGCCGAAAGCGGATACTAATGCTGACGACCATTCGGCGTTTGACTCAAGATAGGGAATGTGCTGGAAAAAATTGGCGTCAAGATCGCCGCGTACAAGCGCCTCATTCGGTTGTACATAGTCGTTGTAGTCAACAATCTCAAGCGCAATTCCCTGAGCTTTCAGATCGTCCTTGATCAAATCAAGCAGTTCCGCGTGAGGAACCGGCGTCGCGCCGATTTTGAGCGTTTGTTTCGCGCCTTCACTGTCTTTCTGCGGATTGGCGAACGCCGGCTGAATGAGGGCGAGGAACAGCAGTCCCACCGCCAAACCAATAAATTTCTTCATGTGTCTCTCCTTTTAGAGTGTTTGTTTTCCTATAGTATCGTATTGCCGCGAGCAAGACAAGTATATATTTATAACATACTAATTACATAGGATTACATATATATTATAGAAAAATAAAAAAAATGTCAATAGGTTTTTCATTTTTAAAGCGCATTGCAAGTGAAATTCATTATAAATATATGGAAAGCGATCCCATTACAACCGCGGCGCAAAAGCTGTTCGGTCTTTCGTACCTTTTCCCGTATCAGCGGCTTGTCGTCTCAAATATACTTGAAGCGGCCCAAGCGGCCGGCGTTCCTCTATGGTGGACGGGCGAACCGGAAGAGCGCCCCGCCAAAGCGCCGCCGGACGGCGAAGATTCTGATGAAGATCGCGGCGATGACCGGCTTTATTGCGGATTCCAGATCGTCATTTTGCCGACCGGCGCCGGCAAATCATTGTGCTTCCAGCTTCCAAGCCTGCTCCTGTCAGGCGCGACGCTGGTCATTTACCCGATTCTCTCTCTCATGGCGGATCAAGAACGGAGGCTTCGGGAAAAAGGCTTTGCGCCGGTGTTGCTCCGGGGCGGGCAGAACGGCGAAGAACGCGCCGCGCTCTGGGAAAAGGCGGCGAGCGGCGAATCGCGGTTTATCATCGCAAACCCTGAGGTTCTCATAACGCCAAACGTACTGAAAAAACTTCCCGAATTGAACATCGTCCATGTGGTCGTTGACGAGGCGCATTGCGTAAGCGAATGGGGCGAAAGTTTCAGGCCAAGCTATCTCAGGATAGCCGAGGTCATTCAGGCGCTGAAATGCGCCGCAGGCGCGCGCAACGGGCTTCCCCTTGTAACCGCGTTCACCGCAACAGCATCCGCGCCGGTACTGGAGAAAATAGACCGGTACGTTTTCGGCGGCGCGGCGCGAGCGCATCGCATCATCGGCAATCCGGACAGAAGCAACATCATGTACGCGGCTCAATCCTGCGTCCTGCGGGATATGGCTGTGCGCGACCTTGTGAGAGAAAACAAACGCCCGGCCATTGTATTTTGCTCTTCAAGGAGCGGCGTCGAAGAACTCGCCCGCTTTCTCAGAAATGAATTAAAGGACAATGAAATCAAGTTTTATCATGCGGGTCTGAGCCGCGAGGAAAAAACTGCGGTCGAAAAATGGTACCTGCCAAATCCGAAGGGCGTACTTGTCGCAACCTGCGCGTTTGGCATGGGCGTAGACAAGGCGGATATACGCACCGTAATACACCGCGAAATTCCGCCTTCAACGGAAGCCTACTTGCAGGAATCGGGCAGAGCAGGCAGGGACGGTCTGCCTTCAAAAGCGATTCTGCTCTGGGGCCCTGGTGACGAAAACCGCGTCAGGAGGGCGAAAACGGAAGCCGGCAAACAACGTATGCTGGATCTGATAGACTACGCGCAGTCCGCCGACTCGCGCCACGATGCAAACCGCAGTTTATGCCGGCGCGAACATCTCCTCAACCTGATGAATTACAAAGGCGAACTATCGGTTCCAGAGACAGACTGCTGCGATATATGCGCCAAAACCGCGACAAACGCCCTGCGGGAGCAGGCCGTCCTTGACTTTTTTAAAAAATTTCCCCGCGCTTACACCCTCCCCGAAGCTGCGCGTATATTACGCGAATTGCGCGTATATGAATGGACAGAAGACGACATAAAAGAAGCCGTTCACGCGCTCATTGAATGCAAAAAACTCATGGTTATAAAAAACGTTGAGCCGTTCCCAAAACGCGAAGCATGTTTGGATTGGTTCTGGGGACGGCTTTGGAAAAACAAGATTACGTTGGCAAAAATTCCTTCAATATCTTGAACAGTTTGTTCAAGTCAACCGGTTTGCCCAAGTGTTCGTTCATGCCGGCTTCGCGCATTTTGCTCACATCTTCCTTAATGACATCTGCGGTCATGGCAATAATAGGCAAGGTTTTGGCATCCTTGCGTCGCATCGACCGGATCATTCTTGTCGCGGTACAGCCATCCATCACCGGCATCTGTATATCCATAAGAATAATGTCATAATAACGCTCTTCGGATTTCTTAAAACAGGCGAACGCTTCATTGCCGTTAGATGCCATCTCTATGGCAATCCCCGTATCTTCAAGGATTTCTCCCAAGATCTCGCGGTTTATATCAATGTCGTCAACAATAAGACAGCGTTTGCCGGAAAAATCCGGCATAGCTTCGACTTCATCCGTTTCCGCGTTTTCCGCTTCTTTAACCAGCTTTTTGTCACTCGCCTGGCAACGAATGGTGAACGCAAAACTGCTTCCCTCGCCCTGTTTGCTTTTCAGGGTAATTTCGCCGCCCATCATCTCGACTATGTTTTTTGAAATGACAAGTCCAAGCCCCGTGCCGCCGTAAGAACGCGCTATGCTGCCGTCCGCCTGCTCAAACGGCTGAAAGAGCTTCGCGGCTTGTTCCTTGCTGACGCCGATTCCTTCATCAACCACCTCAAAATAATAGACGCTCATCTTTTCCGCTTTCCCAGCGCCATATTCCGCGGAGTCGTCGGCAAGCTCTTTGACAATGAGGCGAATCTCGCCTCCGGTTGGGGAGAATTTAATCGCGTTTGACAAAAGATTGATGAGAACCTGATTGAGCCTAAGAGAATCCGCGAACAGGCAGCCGTTGCGGATTTCGCCTAATTCAAGCCGTATAGAGAGCCGCCGCTCTTTTGCGCGGCACTGCATCATGGAGACAACGAAACCAATATCGTCTATAAGGGAGAATTCGACCGGTTCCAGATACAATTTGTCAGCTTCGAGCTTTGAAAAATCAAGAATATCATTAATGACGCCCAGAAGGTGCGCCGAAGAACTGTCTATCTGTTTGAGACATGACTGCATCTTTTCCGCGCTGTCTGTTCTAAGGGCTATCTGTGTCATGCCCATGACCGCGTTCAGCGGCGTACGGATTTCATGGCTCATACGGGAGAGGAAGTCGCTTTTCGCCTTGCTCGCCGCCTCCGCTTCCAATCGCGCCGTGGCAATGCCGGTTATATCGGTCAAGAGAAGCATCACGCACAGGGAATCAACAGGCGAATTTAGAGGCGAATTTAGAGGCCGCTGATTGCCGCTCCGTTTCAACGTCATGGCGTACATATTCTCCCGCAAGACAATATCAGCCGTATAGGTCATGGAATTGCCCGCATCGGGCGTAAAAAATGGAGAAAAAAGCGCGTCAACCTGAGACTCGCCCTTTTCTTTTTCTCCCCAATCCGTTATAGCTGTCCGCGTCAGAATCTTGGCGAGGAACTGGACGTCGCTTGCGTCAAAGCCGTGCAGCTTGATAAATTCGTTCATCGCGTGATTGCGGTACACAAGATTGCGCGATATATTGAAAAGGGCGATGGCGTCAGGAACCGCGTCAAACTGATCGCAGATGACATCCATCGCGTTGTCCAGCCCCTTGAGAATACGAAGATAGTTGCCCCGAAGCGATGAGGTTTTTGTCCGCGCAAGCAAATTGCCCTCACGCGCTGACTCTGTTATGTACTCAATGTTGCTGACAACCTCTTGAAGAGCTTCGGACATGCCCAGGAAAGCTCTCGCCAGCTCGCCGATTTCGTTTTGCTGTTTGACGATGGCGGACGGCAGATTCTGAATAAACTGCCCTTTTTTGAACAAATAGCCTTCCGCATTTTCAATGCTGTTGAAAGACTTCATCATTTGGTTGAGCGGCTTGCTTATGGAATAGGCGTTGAAAATAGTGGCGGCAACGATGAGGACAACAAGAGCAAGTCCTATGGCAAGCCCTATGGCAAGAGCGCGGTACACCGGAGCCGCGATGATTTTCGCGGGGATTCCAACCATAAGCGTCCATGGCGTGTCCGTTTCTCCTATGGGAAACGGCGCCGCAATAAAGAACATGTTTTCCTGTAACTCGGGGACATAGTTGAAAAAAGAAAAACGCTCGCCCTGCCGCACGGCGTTTTCCAACGCCTCAAGATTATCGCCCGCCAGACTCTGTTCGGTGAGCGACATCTCTTTTCCATTGCGGGAAGGGTCGAAATGACCGCATATAACGCCCCGGCTTGAATAAACCATGGACACGCTGCCCTCGTACGGCTGTATGCCCATGACTCTCGCCTGTATAACCGGCGCTTCAATGTCAAAGCCCACGACTCCAACAGGAACGCCGTCTTTTTTTATCGGCACGGATACATCGACCAGCAGTTTTTCCTTGCCTTCAATTATCCAATACGTCGGATCGATGATAGATTCCTTGCCCGTTCTAAACGGAATCTGATAAAAATCGCCCTGACCTTCCCGCTCGTAGTCTACGCTCGTCTTCAGCTTGATTTCACCGTCGATATTCAACCACCACGGCGCATAACTCCCCCCGTCGTTAGCCCCCACAGAGCCGGCGAACTGGATGTCAAGACCGTCAAGCCTGTTCGTCTCCCAAATGCTCCATGCGCCGACTATTTCCGGGTTCGCCGCCAGCATTTGACGGAGGAGCAAGTTGAAGAAGGAACGGCGTCTGTCAACAGGTATATCTTCAAACCGTTCCATGATTTGGGCTAAAGTTCTTGCGACATCCAGATAAATTTCAAGCCAAAGTTGAATTTCTTTTCCTTCTTTCTGCGCCACTAAATATATCTCGCGGTTTATCAGCGTCCGTATCTGGGTCTCCGCCACCTGTACAAAGACGACGGTCAAAAGCAACACGCCGCTCAGCAGGATGCTGATATTGACAAGGATCAATTTTTGTCCAATATTCATTCACACAACTCCGGCATTCAGTCCACCAGCATGACGAGACACGCTTCTATCCACTCGTAGGACTCCCGCGGATATGCCGTTCCAATAGAGAGAAATTCAAACAGACTTTCTTTCGGCTGATTTAAAAAATAATACGCCTGTCCCAAATAAAAACGCGAGCGCGCCTCAATCCCGGCGCTCCTCGGCAGAGAGAGAAAGACACGCAACTGCTCTTTCGCCTCATCCCATGACTGCCGGGCGAACGCGCCCTGAATAATAGTGCGAAAGGCGTATTCCTCTCCATTTGTCGGCGGATTCATGTCCTCTTGAAACGTAAAAGGCTTTTTTGCCGTTTGGGGTTTTTTCATCTTTTCTATATCCGCCAGCGCGCGCGAAGACTCGGCGCTCAAAGTCGTTGGCGCCGGGGTTCTCATACCGCCCAAATTGAGCGCCGTACGCGCCATAAGGGGCAGCGGCACGGGACGCATCTGTACATCGCCGAAGCCCGACTGGGAGAACGCCGCCGCTTCCGAAAGCGGCACGGTTACCGGTTCCGTGAGGGCGTTTTCCCCCGGTATAATCTCAGCGGCGCCCCGGGACAACGCTTCCTGTGAGACAATCGCGTAGTAGTACGGCGCGCCCGGCAACGGATAATCCGTAAAAGGAGATTGGACATGCGTTTGAACGATGATCCCATACACAATATCGCTTTTTTTACGCAACGGCTCAAGGCTGCGGTACAGCATCAGATCCTCGCCTCGCGCCATAAAGGTGATGACGACTCCTCCGCCGCTGACTCTGGCGTTCAAGAAAAGCCGTCCGTCCGCCGGAGGGGAAGGCGACTGGGGGGGCAATGGGGGCGGAGTCTCTTCTCTGGCTTGGCGCCGCAGTTCCTGAATATGAACCTCAAGGTAATTGATGTAATAGCTCTTGTCCAGAAAATACATCGCGCCGCGCGCGCCGCCTTGCGCGCCGCCTGACGCGCCGCTCGCCACAATATAATAGCAACGCATACGCTGGCCGCTTATTTCATCAATATAATACTGCGTCCCGTACGGAACTTCCGCTGATGTCACATCGAATCCGCCCGCCTGTTGCGACGCAAGGTGCGCAATGTCAATGGGCGAATCCGACATATACACCGTAACCGGTCCGGTGGCGTCAGGAGAATCCGTCCATGTTATGCGTATGAGGTTGTTTTGAATAGTCGCCGCAATATTGGATACATAGGGGGCGAGAGCCGCTTCCTGCGATGAGAGGGCAAGCGGCGTCAGCGCAAACCATGCCAAGAAAACATGCCTTAACATTGCTTTTAACGTGTCAGTATTTTTGCAAAAAGAAAGCATATTGTTTATAATTCCTTTCATGTTCGATAAAAATTATTGATGTTCGATACTTCCCCCAAAATATTCCGGGGAAGCTGTCCTGAATTTAAAGGGAAAAAGCGCATTTGTAACCGTCTTTTCCAAAACCGATCCCAAAGCCAGCCGTTTTTTTTGGAGAAGGCTTCTCTTTGAATCTCGTTTCCGGCGGCCAACTGTCGCACAAATCCCGAAAAACCATTGGCTATGCAGTTGATGTTACTAAGATAGCGTTTTTGGAACCGGATGTCAACCTTGAAAAGGGTGAAGCTGAGACAAGCTTGAGCGATTCGCCGATCTTAAGCCCGTTTGAAAAAATGCGCTTGACAAGCAAGCGTGAACAAGCCGTCTCATAATCAAAGCGCAAGCTGTCCCGTTATGCGCGGCGCTTGTTTCGCTTCATTGGTTCATCCGCAAACTCGCGCTTGGAGCGCTTCCACAATAGCGGAGTTTAGAACCGCATCTTTGAAAACATGGTTTCACCGGAATATATATACACTAACCGTCCGCAGCGTTCCCTGTCATTTCACTCACCAGTTTTTCGATCATAACCCGGCTCTGTTCCGTCAATTCTTCGAGGTTTTGCAGGATACGGCAAGAGCGTCGTTGTCATCTATAATCTCTTTCGCCATTCGCATAACCTGTTCGATTGGACGGCTATGGCGCTCGCCGCCTTCCGCGCCTGATCCGAGGTCTCGGCTTGGCGGGCGAGATCATCATGTATAACAAACGAAGCGTCCGCAAGATTTTTTATGCCCGGACGCATCTTCTCACTTGTCTGTTTTTGTTCATTTTCTTTCATGGCAATAGCGGCGCGTTTGCCTCCTTCGGTGAGCGTTACCAACGTTCCGGTAAAGCGGATGGCGTTTTCCATGTTTTGGGCAATGGCTTCGGCGCCGGACAAAAGCCGCCCGGCAACTTCTGCGGCATGAGAAAGACTCTCAATTTGAGGCTCCAGATTGTTGGCAGTACGGCTTATTGACAGGACAAAATCGTTTGTCAGCGTACCAATGGCGCGCGCCACGTTGCACGGCGCATGTTGTCAAACGACCGGATTAATTCTTTAGCTTTCTGTTCCGCGTCACAGGCGGCGCCGTTCGGCGTTGGTTTTAATGTGCGCTTGACGGGCGGACAGCGCCGCGATAAAGAACGTTGTTAAGCGCCATTATGCCTATGCCTTGAAGCCATACCAGCGGCGCAATCCGTCCAACCGTAGTATATATCATGTACAGCAAACGCTATACCGGCTATAAGCGCAACCAGCAAGGGAATGGCTTTTTGATCCGGACTGTAAAGCGCGCATTGATACAAAGACGTTGAAAGAGCTAGATAAAAAAGCGATGCCGCAAGAATAGTGAAGAATTCGCCATTCCAGAAATCACTGACGTTCAAATCAAAATTCTTCGCTTCCTCATCCCCACATGGTACGCCGGTATCGTAACGGTCGAGCCGTTATGCGCGCAACGAAGCTCAAGCGTAACCGCGGTTCCCGGCGCGACAACGCTTGCTGGAATCAAAAAAGCCGATGAATGGGTTCGTACATCAATATCCGGCGACAAACGTCCGTATGAACCGGCATATCTCCCATTGATGTACAACTCAAATGCCACGCTCTGTTTGCCGGAAAGAAAGTAGAGCCGCTGAGATGGGCGCGACGTACTGAGCGCCCAAGCGGAATATCGCGCCGATTCCTCCGGGTCGCGCCGAAGAGGGCGGCGTCAGTTGGCGCCATGTTATAATAGCGGCGCCGCTATAAACAGCCCCATAAAAAACATTCTGAATTTTACTATTTTCATAAGAGTCCCTTTACAGCTTTCTAACCGCAACTATACCATACATTACGTTTTTTATCGATGGAAGCTGTTTCAGCATTGAGCTTCCGCCCGCCCGCGTTTCGGACGGACAAGGCGCATATCCACCCCGCTTTCCCGGTGTCCGTCACGGAATTTTTTGGCTAACTGTTTGACAACCGTTCTGTTCCGGCGTTTGGGTCATGTCCGCGAGATCAATCCGCGCCCGCGCCGCACCCGCCTTCTTGTAAAGAAAAAGCGTTTCGTTTATAATTCCTTTCATGTTTGATAAACTCACCACAAAAGTCAGCGATGCGTTGCGGTTTATTTCCGGCAAATCGACCATTACCGAAAAAAACATTGACGATGCGGTTGACGCAATAAAAATGGCGCTGTTGGAAGCGGATGTCAACCTTCGTGTTGTCAGGCGGTTTGTAAACGCAACCATAGAAGAGGCGAAAGGTGAAAAGGTCCTTCGTTCTGTGAATCCCGGGCAGCAATTCATCAAGATAGTACACGACAAACTCGCGTCATTTCTGGGCGACGCCAATCAGGGGCTGAGACTCAAGGGACCCGACACCCTCTCCACGATCCTCATGCTGGGCTTGCAGGGTTCCGGCAAGACCACCAGCTCCGCAAAACTGGCGTTGCGCCTGAAAAAAGACGGGCGCAAGCCCCTGCTTGTCGCCTGCGACCTTGTGCGTCCGGCCGCCATGGAACAGCTTGCCATACTGGGAAATCGCATCGGGACGCCGGTGTATAAAGTTGACGGCGCGAAAGACAGCCTGCGTGTGTACAAAGAAGCCGTCTCATGGGCAAAGCAAAACCTCATCGACACGCTGATCATCGACACCGCTGGACGGCTCCAGATAGATGAACCCATGATGAGGGAACTGTTCGAACTTAAAAACGCCTCGTCTCCTGATGAACTCCTCCTTGTGGCGGACTCTATGACCGGACAGTCCGCGGTTGACATAGCCAAGTCGTTTGACGAGAAAATCCAACTTACCGGCGTCATACTTACCAAATTCGACTCGGACGCCCGCGGCGGCGCGGCGCTGTCCCTCAAAACCGTCACCGGCAAGCCCGTCAAATTTGTGGGTGTGGGCGAGAAACTGGAGGACCTCGAGCCGTTTCACCCGGAACGCATGGCAAGCCGCATACTCGGCATGGGCGACATCGTAAGCCTTGTTGAAAAAGCACAGAACGTCATCGATAAAAAGGAAGCCCTCGAACTACAGAAAAAGATGGAAAAGGAGACGTTCACGCTTGAAGATTGGCTCACCCAACTGCAATCGGTCAAGAAAATGGGCAGTCTGCAATCCATGCTCGACATGATTCCGGGCATGTCCGGTCAGATAAGCGAACAGGACATCGACAAGGCGAACCTCAAAACCCAGGAAGCCATCATCCTTTCCATGACTAAAAAAGAGCGGGCGAACCACCTTATCATAGGTCCAAGCCGGAGATCGCGTATAGCGCGCGGCTCCGGATCCTCAGTCGCCGAGGTCGCCCGGCTTTTGAAGCAATTCGAGAAGATGAAGACCATGATGAAGAAAATGTCAAAGATGAGCAAAAACCCAAACGCGATGCAGTCGTTTATGCAGGGCGGCAGGTTCAAATGAACTGCCGCGACCTGGAGGGCGGAACTTCAGGGCGCGGCAATTCATTTTGATTCAATGACATTTGAAGGCAATCAATTGTTTTTATCGCCTTTTCTTCAGGGTAATTTGCAGGAATAAATATTTCTATTCCTTCTGTTTCATAATATTTAACTCATGTTACGCAAAAGCGCCATTATCCCCCATGGGTAAAACGCCCCAGTTTATTCATCCCTTTGGCGTTCCTCCCCTTGCTATGGCCGTAACGCCAACAGATTGTTTCATTCTCATTCATAGTACGCCTTTTCCGCCATCGCGTCGTCAAACATAAGACATCCGCCGGCGTTCTCATAGTCGCATCAGCTTTTTGATCTTTAGCCATAATGATTTGCCCTTCAAGTCTTCTCCGGCAAGAAACCGGATGATTTGACCTTGGCTTGTCGCCTTGTCAACCAGATCTGACAGACCAGTTGCCGTCGCTTTCCTGGCGCTTGCCAACAGGCGATCACTGTATAAATCAAGTGTGTCCCCATCCATACTCTTGTATTCTTTCCATCCCTTATGTCAAGTATGCGTAACATGAGTCATTTAAACAGTATGCTGTTGATATTCGCCCCTTCTAATAAATCAACGGCAACATCGCCTTCCTTTTCATATTCGTCATTATTAACATTAAACCATTTATTAAATTCAGCCAACTTCACCGGCATATTTTCTCTTTGCGGTTCTTCCAGCCCTTTCTTTAGCGCTTCACGGTTCCGTTGTTCTAGCGTCATTTTTATTATCAACGATGTAATTGATTAGTTGCTCTTTGTCAGCATGACTTGAATAACACTCTGACAAGTCCTCAATTCTGCATTTAATATGAGACAATGTAATATTAATTTTATTTAACTTCCTCATTATTGACCTTGCCATAAAATGACGTGTCAATAAGATGCGGTAGATAGATATTATTTATTCCTTTAATTAACGAGGAATTTGTTCTTATATCGAGCCTGTCAATTTCTTGTATATTATTCTTGTCTAAAATCGCGCCTATTTCTTTCGCATTTCTTCAGGAATAAAACATTTATTATTATCCATCTTTTCCTGTTCATACAATTTATCCATCTCATCCCGCGTTTGTCTCCGTTGTTTGTCTTTCAAACCTTTAGTTAATGTAAAGACGCCTTGCATGATATTTCTATTTTTTGTTCGTCTGATATAATTCCATTTCAATTGCTTTCTAAAATATCTTTTTCAATACAGTGTAAATCAATAAATATTCGCCGCGCCATATCCAAGTCAAAAGCGGGAATAATAACATTTCCTTTCATCTTTAGTGTGTCTTTTATAATTTTAGCAAGTCTTTCAATCTTTCTTTCGTAAATGCCGCCTTATTTTCACGTATTCGCGAGCCATACGTTGATTCTAAAATAGAGTTGTTCAATAACTTCAGTTATTGAACAACCTCCGCTAAAAAACGGGCGGATTTGGCGTATTTTTGCAAAAAATACGCCAAATCCGCGAGACTTGTGAGACAACCAACCGGGTTGTTGAACAAGTCCAATATATTAAAAATAATGAAGAATAGATACATATGGATAGATAATAATAATATCTATGTAGAATTCTTTAGAAAAATATATAACTGTCTAGATATTTATTGGCGCCAGCGCGGCGCTGGTTAAATGACATGGCGAGTTTATTAGGCGGGTTTATGCAAGAGAATTTTATTAATTATCAATTTGTTCCTACGACCCCCAAATGATTCTCCATAGACTTTTTTGAAAGTTCCTGATTCGCTGTCAGTAATCTTTTGCTTTCTTGTTTTATATTAACCGCCGCATTTTTATCACGACTATGTTCCGCCCCACAATGCGGGCAAGTCCGCTTCCTGTCTGAGAGTTTCAGATATTTTTGCGGATTTAAATCTTCCACGCCAATCAATTCATAATTCCTGACTATCCGCGGCGTCTCCTTTTCGATAAAATCAAACCTGTGGTTTCCGTTATTCAATCAGTTATTTTATTCTTGAAAAATTGTATTTTATAAACTAAATAAATATGATTTCAAGAAAAGACATCCTCTTTGCTCCATTACAGTCTCAAGAAAACGGAACTCCTTATGAAGTTAACTTTTCAGATACAGATGTTAGATTATTTGAGAAAATATATTTTGAATGTAACGTGAAGTCATTGTTTGAACAGGTTTTGAGAGAAGCGGAAAACAACATAGATGTTAATAATCTCCATCTATTCGATTGAAATCAATGCTGAAGAAAACAAATGCTTTACCGAAATTAAAAATCCAAAAACAGATGATGAAAGAAAAACGTCAATTGAAATGTTAAAAAATTACTACAGAATTTTCTTTAAACAAAGTTATGAAAATAAAACAGCAATAAATGATCCTTCAGGAATTAAGGTAGAACTTGTGAATACCGGAGTTGAGCATAGTTTAAGGCAAATTAAAAACTATTATTTATGGCATGCGATTAGATTTTTATTGCCAATAATAAAAATCGCTCATCATACCACAGAGCCAAGCCAGCACATGAACGACACAAACACTACTCGATGCGACATTGCGCATATATTCAATTGCAAAGGCAATTACACCTTGGATTTCAGCAGTAACTTTTAAGAAAGGAGATCAAAATAATTTTCGTCTCTTAGTAAACTTGGCGAAAATCAAAATGTTGCGTCAGCAAGATTAGTGTCTATCGATATTCAATAAAAGGGCTATCCTAAAGCCGATAAAGGATAGCCCGGCGCCTTTTGGTAGTAAAGTCCGAGAGCTAATCGGCCGTTACCAAAAGATTTTACATATATAATATGAGAAATTAGTTAAAATTGTTCAAGCGGACTTCTTCACCACCGCCTGCCCCAGTAAAGTGTCAAAACGCGCCGAAATCTCCCGATTGTTTGACCGAAAACAGCGCTCGTCAACATATCGTTGCATATATTTCACGCTGAAATGGCGCCACGTCCCATACCACGCCCGTTTGAAGCGGCTCCAAAACGATCCTATGTTATTGGCATGAATATTTCCAACCGCAAATTCACCAGCGGAATGATTTGCCGTCAAACGCACAAATTTATTTTTATGCTGTTTGTCAAGAATATTATAGCCGGTAAAATCATCGCTTATTGGACTTGTTCAACAATCCGGTTGGTTATTGAACAACTCTATTACCGTCGTTTCATCCTTGCAAACTTTGTCAAGAATATTTAAAAGCTGTCTCCCGGATAATTTTTGTCCATTTTCATTCAGTAAAGCTACTTGGGCGTATACTTTTTTGCTCTTCTCTCTTTCACGCCGACAACAGGCGTTTTGTTTGTTCCCCGCCCTCTTTTCGTCCTATCCGTATTTCCCACAGCGGTTCTTATTTGCCGAAGCGTCCGCCAAGCCGTTCTGTAAATAGTCCCGATTTCCCATTGAAAAGCCGGCAAGGAGTCTTATTACTAAGAAGGCGAATGGATCATTATATTCTAAGAGGAGGAACTAAATAGCAGTATTAACTGAATCAGTATTATGGGAAACGGGAGTCTACCAGTTGGAAGTCGAGGACGGCCACTAGGGAGGAGCGGACGGGATTGACAATGTTCCGCTCCGGCGCTTGGCAAACCGCAGGAACATCCGCAGCCTGTTGCGGGACATGATGAGGAATATCACGGCGGGGAACACCATCTACCCGGTCAATGAAACGGAAATACAGGAAAGGCGGCGTTGCCAGACCGCCGCCATAAT
>JAIROG010000069.1 GCA_031257675.1 Treponema sp.
AATACCCCGCAGCTTGCTGCGGAAAACTGGGGGCGTGGGGGATTTGTTCCCCCACCATACGAAAAGATTTCAAAGTGCAATCTTTGATACCCAGGAGCTTGCTCCTGGGTTCTTCATTATCCTCTCATATTCTTTTAAGGGTCCGTCTAGTATCCTTATCCTGTTTCCGGCTTGTATCGCCCTGGAAATCCCGATTGTTCCATCATGCTTTTTTAGCCATTGCGCAAATTCCAAATCCTTGCCACGCAGCCGCGTTTCATTGTCAGCATAGCGAAACGGATAAAATATATATTCAGATTGCCGCAATTCCAACCAATCCGGTTCATGTACGCTTTCAAGAAGCGCATACCCGGGAATGAGCGGGCGAAACTCCTTGCGCGGCTTCCTGTGTTTCACCACATTCCGTTCGACAATTAAAGAGATGACGGCAAGCCCGTTTTTCTTCAAAAAAGCCTCCGCTTGATTTTCATATTTTAACAAACGCTCCGTTCCGCCCTGACAGTATTACAGGCGGCGTTTTCCCGGCGTCCCGCGCAAAAATCTCAGAAAAATAATGTGTAACCAGCAAAAGAGTCGCCGCCGCGCAGGGGGTATGTAAAATATAGATGACGCGCGCATGAACGCAACTCCTTATCCAATCGGTTCAGTCTGTATATGTTTGCGGATGGCAGCGTATGCGGGGAACAAATCCTCCGCGCCCCGATTTTCCATCCCAAGTGGGAGGGGACTCACTGCGAATAAAAAATCAAGAAGCCTGAAACGTTTCCACCGCCTCCTTGAACGCGTTCGCGGACGCGCGGATGATTTTTTCATCAACACAATAGGCGAAACGGATCCAGCCCGGTTTGCCGAAATTTGATCCCGGAACGCCGAGTATCAGGTGTTTCTTGAGGCGATCCGAGAATTTCACGTCATCGCCGCCCGCCGCAGACGGCGTTTTGACGAACAGGTAAAACGCGCCTTCAGGCTCCGCGTATGCAAGCCCCGCGTCGTCAAGCGCCCGCTTAAAAGCGTCGCGCCGGCGGGCGTACACCTCCACATCGACCCGCGATTCGGTGAGTTCCGCGACAATGCGCTGCATAAGCGCGGGCGCATTTACAAACCCAAGTATGCGGGTGGCGTATATCAACCCGTTCATCACATCGTTTTTAGCGGAAATGTCCGGACTTGCCGCGATGTACCCGATGCGTTCGCCCGGCAGTGAAAGGCTCTTTGAATAGGAAGACACGACAATAGATTCGCTGTAGGCGGAAAGTATGGGAGGAACAACCGTGTTGTACGCGATCTCGCGGTACGGCTCATCAGCGACAAGGTACGGGAGGCGTCCGCATGTCTTGCCGTGATCCGTGAGCGCATCTGCCAGCGCCGCGATGGTTTGTTCAGGATAGATGCGTCCGGTTGGGTTGTGCGGCGAATTGATGAGAATCGCCGCTGTTTTCTCCGTCAGCTTCGCCCGTATCGCGTTAATGTCAAGGTTAAAGTCATCCGTTGTGGGAACTTCTATGAGCGCGCCGTTGTGGTTCGACACGTATGAGCGGTATTCCATAAAGTACGGCGTTGGCACGATAACTTCGTCACCGGGGTTGAGAATGGTTTTGAACGCCGCGTTAAGCCCTCCCGCCGCCCCGACTGCCATCACCACATGGCTGTAGTCCAAGACAACGTTATGTTCGCGCCCGGCTTTCCGCGCTATCTTCTCCCGCGCGTCCGGAAACCCCGCGTTTGGCATGTACCCGTGCGAACCTTTGGCGTCTTCCTGGGCCAGGCGCAGAAAAACCTCATGAAACGCCGGCGGAGGCTCGACATCCGGGTTTCCAATGGAAAAATCAAAAACCTTGTCCGCGCCGTACTGTTTTTTTAATGCGGTTCCTTCTTCAAACAGTTTTCTGATCGCGGAAGACGACGCAAGACTGTTCCGTATGTGTCGCGCTATAGCCATTTCCTACCCCCTCGAATAATTCGGCGCTTCCTGCGTAATGGCAACATCGTGCGTATGGCTTTCCTTGAGACCGGCGTCCGTAATCTTCACGAATCTGCGGTACTTTTTCAATTCATCAATGTTCTTGCACCCACAATACCCCATGCCTTTGCGCAAGCCGGACACCAACTGGTGCAGATAGTTCCGCAATTCCCCCTTGTACGGCACCCTGCCTTCAATGCCTTCCGGCGCCGGAATTTCGTCCTTGGAAATCTGGTACCGGTCGCCCGCGCCGTCTTTAATGGCGCCGAGGCTGCCCATGCCGCGGTACTCCTTGTAGATGCGCCCGTCGTAGATGATCTCCCGCCCGGGCGCTTCTTTCAGTCCCGCGAACAGGTTGCCGATCATCACGAGGTTTGCGCCCGCGCCGATTGCCTTGGTGATGTCGCCCGAAAACTTGATTCCGCCGTCCGCGATAACCGGTATGTTGCAAAATGCGGCTTCTTCAGCGCAGTCCCACACCGCGCTGAATTGAGGTACGCCCACGCCCGCCACAACGCGGGTGGTGCAGATCGATCCCGGACCAACGCCCACTTTTACGGCGTCCGCTCCGGCGTCGATGAGCCGCCGGGTTCCGTCTTTCGCCGCGACATTTCCGGCGACAACCGGGATGTCAAAGCGATCCTTTATGCCTTTCACCGCGTCGCATACGTTTTTCGAATCCCCGTGCGCCGTGTCAAGCACAACGTAATCGACCTTGGCGTTTTTAAGAAGCGGCATACGCGCCGTGTAATCCTGCGGAGACACCGCCGCGCCGACAATGAGCCGTCCGGTCTTGTCAGTCGCCGCAAGCGGGAAGTTGGCGTGTTTTTCCATGTCCTTCACCGTGATCAACCCAGTGAGACGCCTTTGTTCGTCCACCACCGGCAGTTTTTCAATGCGATGTTTGTCGAATTTCTCCCGCGCGCTTGCGACAGACGGATCGCCTTCCTCAACGATCACTTTATGGGTCATCACCTTGACAACAGGAAGACCGTCGTCTCTGCAAAAACGCAGGTCCCTGCTCGTGATGATGCCGAGAAGCGTGCCGTTCTTATCGACGACCGGCATACCGGACACGTTGAATTTCTCCATCATCACCTTAATATCTTTGACCAGCGCGTCTGCGCCCACGGTAACCGGCGTGTCTATGATCCAGTTGAGGTACCGTTTGACATTGGCGACCTGTCGCGCCTGGCGTTCTGGACTCAGGTTGCGATGAATGACTCCGCTTCCGCCTTCGAGGGCGATGGCTATAGCGAGTTTTTCTTCGGTAACCGTGTCCATTGCCGCTGAAATCACAGGCGCATTCAACTTCACATCAGCGCATAATGTAGTCCGCACATCGCAGTCCTTGGGCAGAATGTCGGAATACCCGGGCAACAGAAGGACATCATCGTAAGAATAGGCTTCGGTAAACATATTTTTCTCCTCTTTGAGCCGCTTGTCGCGGCGATCTATATAAAACTACGCCGTCGGGGCGTTTTCGTTCATCAAGTTCCGGTACTTTTTGGCAAGCGCCTTCGCCTTTTCCGGAGCAAGCCCGCAGTACCGTTCAGGCCGCCCAAAAAACAAAAGCGCGTCTTCTTTTGAAGGAATCCGCCCTAATTCCACGAGCTTTCGCCCGATGCGCTCCAAAACGTCCGGCTGTTTCGCCAAAGCCTCCGCAAAACTCGTCTTTTCTTTTTCGGCGGACAGGGTGATTTTGCGGACAACCTCATGGGCGTCCGAAACGCCGGTCTCGGCAAGCAGGATGTACGCCGGCTCGGCCATGACGCCGCCCGGAATGCCGCCGCCGCGCAGGTTGGACAACAAGCGCTCCCGATCAACGCCAAGCCCTTCTATCACGCAGGTCATACGGCTGACAGCCATGCAAAAACCGGCCACATAATCCGCCATGAAGCGCTGGCTCGCCGAATTGGAGAGATCCCGCTGATGTTCGCTTATCTGATCCATAAAAAAAGTTTGTACGCGGGGCATGAACGCCTTCCACAGGCTTTTGACGTGTTCGCTGTTCCACGGGTTGCGTTTTTGCGGCATGGTGGAAGATCCAACTTGTTCTGACGCGAAGCCTTCCCTCAGTTCGCCGATCTCGCTGCGCTGAAGGTTGCGGAGATCATCGGCAAGGTTTGCGATGATGCCGAACGCGGTGTTGAATTCCAGAAGAAGCCGCAAGAGGTATTCAGGCTCCACGAGTTGGGTGGCGTGTTCGGACGGTTCAAGCCCCAGTTCGGCAAGATACATTTTTTCCAGGTCTTCCGGGTCTTTGACTATCATCGCCGTCGCGTTGTACGCGCCCGCTGCGCCCGCGAGCTTGCCCTTGAGTTGCGCAGAGCGCTTCTCGATTTCCAGAACGGACTTGCCAAGCCGGGAAACATATTCGGCTATGGCAAAACCCAAGGTAATCGGCACCGCGTGTTGCCCGTGTGTGCGCCCCACCTGCGGAGTTTCAGCCTCTTTTTCCGCGAAATCGCAGAGCAAGCGCTCCAGTTTTCTCAGATTCGGCAGTACGACCTCTTGCGTAACACGCTTCATGCGGTAGGAAAGGCTTGTATCCAGTATGTCAACGCTAGTCGCGCCTAGGTGCACGAGCGGCGCGGTCCCTGGCGGCGCTTTTTTCTTCAGTACATTCACCAGCGCCCGTATGTTGTGCCGCGTTTTCTCCTCTTCGGCGTACACTTCCTCTGGCTCCACGCTGTCTCCGGCTTTTTCAAGAGCGTCCCGCAATGCAGGCGTCAAAGCGCCTCGCGCCGCAAGGCGCGCGATGACAAGGGCCGTCTCCGCCTTGACGCACGCCCTAATGGAGGCTTCCTCTGAAATCCATGGCGCAAGCGCGTCAAACAGGTCTTTTTCCGAAATCGAATACCGGTGATCAATAGGGGATATATTGCGAAAGATTGAACGAATTTCCATAGCGAATTATGACATATTTTGCGATTTTTGACAAGGGGACAAAGGCAATCATGCGGTTGATTGAGCATGAAGAAGGTTTGGAAAGGAACATAGCAAACGCATTCTCCTTTCATTGCGGCTTAACCCGCTGTCCTTCAAACCGGAGGAAATCCAAACGCCCTCTTGCCTATCTTTTCGTAAAGCTCTATAAATACTTTTCAAGGCGTTTATGGCTTATCAACCGAAGACGCGGAAAAATACGCCTGCCTATTTATTCCATACGCCGCCTGCGGGATTTACACTGCAACGGCAGTGAGAACACTCCGGCGGGGCATTTGTTTAACGATAATTGCGGTTATTGTTTTAATTGCCGCCGCCGTTGTGAGATGCGATGAAGTTCTCGTGGAGGCATGGGAATACGCCGCATTTTGGAGCGCGATTATTTTGGCGGCGGGTGTCGCCGTATTTACCGTTGTTTCTCCCGTTTCACAAAAGGCTGAGACAAGCCAAAAGGCGCATAAGACGGAAGGGGATCACGCGCGTTTTTTTGCGCGGCCAGCGGCGATGTATAGTCCAACAAAGACAGCGGGAGAAGCGTTGGCGAAACGCCCTGAAGTAGAAAAGAAGGTGTGGGGAGGGGAATTCTGACGGGCGTTTCATAAGCGCGGCGAGCGGGGATGGAAATGAATATGTGACAGGAAATTATATGAGATCACAAGGAAGGGCGGAGCGTTACAAACAACCGCGGAAGACGGGGAATGGCGAACAGCCCGCGCTGTTTGATTAAATGCCGGACAAAAATCTTAAAACACCCCGCCG
>JAIROG010000126.1 GCA_031257675.1 Treponema sp.
CAATGAAAAACGGACTTCTTTTGGCAAATGGTAAAAAGCGCGGAGAATCAAGACGCTCTCGATTGATTCATCCTCGCAATCCGGCATATAAAGTCCGAAATGACATGTTTCGTTCAAGCCGTCCAGACAGCCCAACACCATGTCATACTTGTCCGCCATTTCCGCCGGCAGCGGGGAAGAAAAAGCGTCCTTCACTTTTCTAACCGCGCCTATATGCCGGTCAAATTCGTTGCCAAAAACGAGAAAAAGCTCCACGTCATAGCGGCGATGCAGGCGCAGAAACAAGTTGAGGTTGTGTTTGGCGGTCAGCTCCTCGGTTTTGCTTTGCTCAAAATGCTGCTGGTGGTACACCGGCAGGCTTTTTTCAATTCTGAACACGCCGCCCAGGCGGTAGACCCGCCACCCTAGCTCAATGTCCTCATACCCCCAGTTCTCCCCGAATTCCACGTTGAACCCTCCGGCCGCGAAAAAGAGTTCCCGCCGGATTGAAAAGTTGTGGGACCAGCAAAAACGCCAAGGGCATTCCACGTCTTCAATGGAAAGCCCCCGGTCGTCAAGAGCTTCGTCCCGCACGTCGCGGTAATAGGGCATGGTTTCCAACAGGGAAAAGTTGTTCAATAGCAGGTTGTAGCTGAACTGGAAAACGGAAAACTCCATCAGGGCCAGCCGCTTCCCCAGCAACACCAGATTGCCGGTCTCTTTATGCGCGTTGCAATGGGCCTCGATAAATTCCGGCGGAACCATCATGTCGTTGTCCACAAAGATGAGAACCTCCCCCGCCGCCAATTCCGCGCCGCTGTTGCGCAACAGCGAGCGGTTTTGCGAAGTTTCAATCTTCTTATATCTAATGACGCCGGGATACGCTTTCTGCAAGTTGGCGATCAAGAGCCCGGTGACATCGCCGCCCGAGTCAACGACAATGATTTCGTAGCGGACATTCCGGCTAAGCTTCTGGCGCAACAGACACAGCAGGGTCGGCTGCAAACAAGCGGCGCGGTTATACGTGGGAATGACGACAGACACTACAGGCGCCGTTTCATGATTTTCTTCAAAAACGTCCATACTTATCAACACCTCAGGTTGAAAGATCGACAGCGAGCGCAACAATCACGGATGACGGAACGCGGGCGGCTTCATTAGAAGCTGAGATATAATCGTATACCCGGTTAAAACACCTGTCAAGCGAAAAAAGTAAAAAAATCGAAAGAAGCGGCTTGCGCGGGTAAAGTTGACGACGCCGCGCAAGCCGCCTGTGACGCCCGTGAGAAACCCATGGAGGACGCCGAAACGGCTCGTCTTCCAACTCGTCCATGCCGCCTTCATCTGTAGTTTTTCGTATTCCTCAAACATTTTTGTTTCCGCCTCAAGAGCTTTGACCGTATGCGCTCCGTATGGCGGCGACGGGCTTGAACAGTTTGTAGTGAGAGGCGATCATTGCCAGACACGCAGGACCGCAGTCCGTTTCGTCCAGTTGTTGGCGGCATTTCATGAGGCGGTGTTTTCCTACAGGGCGATAGAATTACGCCCTATTCGATAATGGGCAAGAAATAACGCCGTTATTTCATTATTCTTTAACATACAATATTCTCCATTGCTTTATAAACGAATAAGGCTTGACATACTGGATATACCGGGAAGCAAAATCCGCGCCTATCAGTTTTTGGAAAACAATCGGCAAGATTCTTTAATTCCTCCAAGCATGATCCCCCGCCTGTGGGGGATCATGCATTGTTACACCTTTTTCGGCAATTGAATTTTCCGTTTGGACATTTCTCTTCGCAGGGATATATACCGCAATACATAAAAGAAAACCACCTCTGACACCCACCAAGATAGAAGAATGGCAATAATCATAAAAAGACGCTGGTATTGATACCATATCACAGCAGGCAAACCGCTCAGCAACCCTAATAAAACCATCACTATAACGGATATGACGATTCTTTTTTTAAAATTTCACTAACGGCGGCAACTCATCGTCCTGTTGACACCATTGTATATGGAAAGATGCGACAACCTGAGCATTTGTTATTATAATTACTAAACCGGCAAACATAACTGCTAAAATAGTCATAATCTTTATTTCCCTAAAACTCCATTAACAACGGCTTGCGTTTTGTCTAAGCCATTGCCATCTGCCATATCGGCGCCCATCGCAACCATTGCCACGCCTATAAGTCTCAATCCAAGTCCGGTAATAACACCCGCAACTGTCCCTGTTTTTATACCAGTGACTCCACCCTTTATAAGTGTTGTACTAACATCAAGCGTACCAACGCCTGTTAGCGCATCCCAGCCGCATCCTCCTCCGCTCCCTCCATTCACGAATAACAGTTCGTTCGCCGTCAACGCCGAAAATCCGTTTGATTGCCCAAACGATTGCATTGCCATCGTCATAAACGCCTCTTTTACCGGATAGTGTATATAAGCGCCTCTATACGCCATCTAGCAAAAATAATCTTACCGCTTCATACGAAACGGCTTATAAACAGATTGCTGTCTGGTTTATCCAAAAATAAAATCCTTTATCGTCTCTTCATTTTTTGCTGTTATTTCTTTGATATAATCGTTATGCTCCCCGCCAGCGCCTGCCGCCGGCTTCTTCCGCGTTATCTTTTCCCCCAATTCGCCGCTGTCAACCACATGGCGAGAAATCCAGCGTTGCTACTGTATACCGGAACCGCAAGAAACTTCTCGAAAGGCGGCGGCGTTGAGGAAATCCGCGCCGCCCCCGCCCGCATATTCATTACGCGGAACCACAGCCAGTTTCATCCAGTTGTTGGCGGCATTTCATGGGTTGGCGTTTTCCCGCCGGACAATTCGCTCCACGCCGTTTTCCACGATGGCAATTTCGTCCGTCGCCTCATCTAGTCCCGCAAACCCAAAATCTCCCGTCGACTTGCCGTCCACTTTGGAAACCGCTATGCCCGGCTCCAGTCCAAACATCCTATGGGCGGCGCTGTTTTCAAGCATGTCGATGGGGAGAACCATCCCATCGGGCAGCGCAACTTGGGTCAATATCCCAGATTCCGGACTCTTGTCGAAGCGGCTATAAGGGACATATTGCCGCTCCTCCGGCGGAACAACTGATTCGTAATACACGGCGGACATCTCGTGATCGCGCAACTCGGCAATATGGCAATATCTAAAAGCAGGTCATAATTTTGTAGAAAGCTAATCCCCATCAAACCTAGTCCATGAGCCGAAAGATAAGAATTAGTCAACACAAATTTGTTTTCCCGCCGCTCGTCAAAAAACGCCGCTATTTCATTATTCTTTAACATACAATATTCTCAATTACCTTATAAACGAATAATGCTTGACATACTGGATATACCGGGAAGCAAAATCCGCGCCCGTCAGTTTTTGGAAAACAATCAGCAAGATTTTTTAATTCCTCCATGAATGATCCCCCGCTTGTGGGGTGGAGCATTCATTGTTACACCTTTTTCGGCAATTGAATTTTCCGTTTGGACATTTCTTTTCGCAGAGATATATACCGCGATACATAATGGAAAAATACGCTTGCCGCACACCAAGCTAGAAAGATCGCAATAACTCCAAAAAGACGCTGGTATTGAGGCCATAACATGACAAGAAAACCACACGATAGCGGTAATAAACCCATCACTATGGCTGATACGACGCTTCTTTTTTCGTAAAATTTCACTAACGGCGGCAACTCGTCGTCCTCTTGATGCCGTTGTATATGGAAAGATGCGACAACCTGAGCATTTGTCGTTATAATTACTAAAACGGCAAACATAATTGCTAAAATAGTCATAATTTTTATTTCCTTGGCATTCCATTAATAATAGCTTGTGTTTTGTCTAAGCCATTGCCATCTGCGAGATCAACACCCACCCCGATTATTGCAACACCTATAAGACCAAAAGCAACGCCAGTAATAACACCCGCGACTGTCCCTGTGTTCATAGCGGTGGCTGCACCTTTTACAAGTGTTGCGCCAACCTCGACCATACAAGCACCTGCTGCTACATCCCGGCCTCTGGTGTTACTGCTCCCTCCATTCACGAAGAACAGCTCGTCCGCCGTCAACGCCGAAAATCCGTTTGATTGCTCAAACGCTTCCATTGCCATTGTCATAACCTTCTCCCTCGCCGGATGGCGTACATAGCCTCTATAGGCTATATTTTTTGTATTTTACAAAACTAATCAAGCGGCGTCAGCTCAACGCGCTATATTTTTATAAATCCCAACAAAAAAGCCTGTTAAATCAACGCCCGCTTGCGCAAAAAACCGTCCTTTCTCAGGTTTTTCATTATTGTATTTGTATCCCATCTGAAATTGTACAAATTCACAAAAAACCGGCAAGACAGTGTCAAGCCCTTCCATCTCACCTCTGAAAGAAAATATAACGCCTGTTGTGAACTCAAAAGCGTCAATTTTTGAAATGCTGACAGCATTAACTCTCAAAAAAGGGCCGAGCATTAAATTCTCGTCTCTTAAAATATTATAATATAAATGAGCGTTTATGAAGGTTAAATTAAAGTCATTATGCTCTCCAAAATTCGCGTTGTTTTTTATGGCTTCATCGTCTTCGCTGGCCAAACCTTTAAAAAAATCAAGGTTCCCTTTGAATTTCAACGGCGTAAAACTTGCTCCTAAACCTGTTCTCCCTTGCAGGTTGAAATCAAAAAATTCAAAAGACGTGTAATAATCGGCGGAAGAAAAATCTGTGTCCAATCCTATTGACACATTGCCTAAGATTAAATACATGTCTTCTAACGCTTGCAATTCCGCGCAAGCAAAAACAGACAGCAATAATAAAAAAATTCTCCGCATGTCTCTTCTCCTGATTATAAGTCATCTGGCAAGAAATCCCGCTTGAGCCAGCCATCTCATCATATTATTTTATTAATAATTTCGATTTTATACGCGCGCTTCTCCTTCTCTCTCCATCTTCATATTCTATCTTTACAGAATTATTCGACTGAATTGTCCTTATAAGATAGTCTTTTGACACGCCTCTGGCGTCGTATGAATTTATTTTGGTTATTATATGACCCGGACGCAGTCCGGCTTTCCACGCGGGGCTGTCAACGATTATTCTTTTGACTGTCAAGCCTCCTTCGGTATAATCAATTTGAACCAATCCGCTCGCTTTGGACTCATTTCTGAAAAACATATTGTAAAAGGCGTCCGGCAACAGCGGCTGGTAATAGAATTTATTTTCAAATGGATCAAAAACAAAATCATACTGCCGCAACAATTCCAAGCCTATCACCCCGACTTCTTCCTTCTGGTAAAGCGTGTTGGTTTCGCAAATGACGTTGTTGTACACATGATCGAACAAAGAAAAGCCGCTGTGCTTAAATAGAGAATACTCAGTGTAATCCGCCGGGACATCATTATTGCTAACCGCAATTTTAATCTTGCTTTTCGCGTCTACGTCATCCAGCGCTTTTTCTGGAAAGCCTATGGCGACGGCTGCGCCGGTGTCTATTTGAAAATCGTAAGAAGCGCCATTTGTTTCTATTTTTATAAAAGGTTTTGGAAATTCATATGTATAAGGGACGTTTTTCACATAATTTTCCGGCAAAGAATCATGCAATTTTATTTTCTTTTCAGAAAAAGAAAACTCGACATACACTGTGTCAAAAATACATGGATTTATAATGCCGCGTATTTCTTTTGGCATGAGATCTTTGATATGTTCCGGCGGTTCTATTACGCCGAATCCTCTGTTGATAGCTACATTCCCTAGATATACAGTGTCAATCTTATATCTCATGGTAGTAAACGCCTCTCCAAGCATCCAGAATTCGAATGGCGCGTCACGCGCCGCTTCCAGATTTGAAACCGGACTGAGCGATATTATATCTATTACGCCTGTATCAATCATATAGAAGCCGGTCACGTCGTTGATCGTACCGAATGCCAGCATCCGTCCTTCGTCATTTATGGCAAAAGGAATTTCCACGAGGACTTTTGCTTCTACACCGCGTGAAAACAGTATGAACAACGCCGGTATTAATAGGTTCTTATACATAAATATATCTCCTTGCATCGTTTTGTAACACGATATTATAACTATAGTTGTGATCGATAAATATACAATCTATTGATAGAATGTCTTCCCAATCACGCAAATATCATTTCAGAGAATTCAAAGAAATAAATAATCCCCTAAACGGCGGGGTATTGAAGATTTCTCTTTGAAACCTTTGCGTATGCAGGGGAACGAATTCCCCGCACCCTCAGTTTTACGCCCCAAGGGGCGGGGAATTAAGCCCCCTGAGATTAGAATGAAATCTTTGCAGTAATACCTAGGCTGACCGATGAATTACTAGGATTATAGCTCATACTTCCCGACATTGAAAGTGATCCCGCTGTCGCGGTCATTGTGAACCCTAAGCCAGGTCCAAAAGATAGATTTGCTCCAGGGCCAAGAGATAGAGATCCAAAGTTGCTATTATTCCCTGCGTTGCCGAAAGTAATACCGCTGAGTGCGTTTCCCATACTCCCGCTATTATCACTCCCTCCATTCACGAAAAACAGCTCGTCCGCCGTCAACGCCGAAAATCCGTTTGATTGCTCAAACGCTTCCATCACCATATTCATAATGATCTCCTTTGCCGTTCGCCATATAACCGGTTTATACGGAGGGCGGCGAAAATAATATCGCCGCTTCGTACGAAGCGGCTTATAAACATACCGCGGTCTGGTTTATCCAAAAATAAAGTCCTTTATCGCCTCTTCATTTTCCGCCGTTATTTCTTTGATATACCCCTCATGCTCTCCCTCAACGCCCGCCGCCGGCTTCCCCCGCGCTATTTTTTCCCCCAACTCGCCGCTGTCAATCTCATAGGCGAGAAATCCAGCGTTGTTGCTGTACACCGGAACCGCAAGAGCTTTCCAGAATGGCCGCGGCGTTGAGGAAATCCGCGCCGCCCCGCCCGCGAAACGCCCGTCAAGAACGCAATGGGCCGGAATAAACACCCTCCGGCCCAGCAAGAGCGCCGCGTACGCCTCGCACGGGACAAGAAGCCCCCGCGTTGCGCAGACAAAGCCGTCAAACGACGCGATCAAACTGACAATCTCATCAACGGTCATGTTTTTCCGTATAATTTCAATCTTCCCTTCCAGCCCAAGCGCCCGGCTTTTTTGTTCCAGCCTCACGCGGTCATATCCGCTCTTGAGCAGAGCGCCGTAATTCTTGTTGAACTTCGACGCGGCGTTGTGCAGAGGAAAATTCTTGTCCGCCAAAGCCGCCGCATCCGGGGTTTTTATCGCCAGCATCGCGTTCAGTCCGCGGGAGACCGCGGATGCGAATCCCTCAAGAACAAGGTCGACCCCGTCTTCCAAATAGCCCTCTTCCATAAAAACGCCGTACCTCAGCGTCTCGCCGGCTTCAGGCTTGGGCGGATTGAGACGGGCGATTCTTTCCGCGAAATGCTGTACGCCCAGCCGCTCGAGAACGCCGAAAGGCAGTTGATCGCTTTGCCGATAGTTTACCGCGCTCTGCGTCTCTCCGCCCATAAACCCGTATTGCTGGTCCCGGATAATGACATTGTTCTTCGCATCAGCTTTGACATACCCTAAATGTATGAGGCTTTCCGACGCAAAATAGCGTGTCTCGCACACGCCGTAATTGACGGTCATACAGTCGTCCAGCGCCCCGCGCGCATCCTCCGGCAACAGGAAATCCTCACCGCGGAGATTTCGCGTGCTTTTAATGTCATTGAACGCCACATACGCCCCATGCTCGCGCAGGGCGTATAAAAACAGCAGGTATAAAAAACGGAAGCGCGGGGAGAGCGCGTCTGGAATCGTCCCTACAAAAACGCCGCTTTTCCGCCGCTTCGTTTTAACAAGCCGGATACAGCCCCCGTTATCCAGCGCGTCCACGTCGTACCCGACAATTCCGCACAACTCGCCCGCCGGCTCGCTCTCCTCACCATCCGGTTTTTGCAGGTCGATTGTCTTGCCCGTCCGCAGCGCCTCGCTCAACAATGAAAAACGGACTTCTTTTGGCAAATGGTAAAAAGCGCGGAGAATCAAGACGCTCTCGATTGATTCATCCTCGCAATCCGGCATATAAAGTCCGAAATGACATGTTTCGTTCAAGC
>JAIROG010000073.1 GCA_031257675.1 Treponema sp.
AGCCTTTACGTCCCTCTATGCAAGTAACAACCGTCCGATTCAAGCCTTGAATGGACGAGAGGTGTATTTCGTCAAATAACTTCATACCCGCTGGCAGGTACAGCCTGTTTCCAAGCCTGCCAGTGGGTTTCCAAGCCCAGCAACTCCCTGTATCCAGTTTAATATCGTCTGCTGCTCATGTACCGAGCGGTTTAAGGTGGCGACGCCTAAAGGCGGAAATACTGACTAGATTGAAAGCGCCAAACTGGTCTGGAAAGCGTCGAAGAGAACGGGTTCTGTCTGGTAAAATCAGGAAGCCAGTCTGAATCTGGTCTCAGTCCCTGATAAAAGCCGTATATCTCCATTTTTTCTACATTGACAAATTTCCCACGTTTCTTTATAGTTGCTTTCGTATATTTCAAAGGAAGCGAGGCGGGCGGCGCCATGCCGTGAATCCTCCGCTATCCCGTAACTGTGATCGTGTTTGCCGGACGGCGGCTCAACGCCGCCATCGTCACCCTCCGCCGCAAAATAGCCACTGGCCGCCTGTCGCGCTTGTAGGTTTTTGCATCACTTTGCGCCGCAAAAACCATGATTCAAAGGTCGCTTTGGCAGTTTGCAAGGTAAAAAATCGCCTAATCGGCGATTTTTCGAAGTTTTATGCGCGAAGCGCAACAAACTGCTGGCAATCGCTGGGAAGGCTGCGGCAAGGGGCGGCTGTTAGATCAGCCGGCGCGTAAGCCAGGAGACTTTGGTATATGGGGGAGCGTTGTCTCCCCGCCAACACTTGCAGTCCTCGTGGATTGGGACTAAGGAGTTTGTATGTTCTCATTTTTTGTGGAAAGGAAAAAGCTTTTTTCCATGGGTATGGCGTGCGCGCTCGCGCTTGCGCTGTTTTCGGCGTGCGCTCCGGAGGAAGACCTATTAGACGGGCTTCCTCTTGGAACATGGGTTTCTGGATTCGGAGAAACGTATACGATCACGGATAGCGCATTTACAAAGTCTTATGGACCCGGTCTTTCCTATTCGGGAACTATTACCGCCACTCGTAAAGATGGATTAGGAGCCGGTTATATTACTATCAAATACACGCAATACACTGACTATGGACCCGCCCCCGACTATGAGCCAACGCTCAAAGATGCCGATGACAATGAATATTATGTCATTCATTGGAGGGAATTAAAAGTTGGCGGCGTTGAATTGTCAGACGCTTACGGGGCGGAAAATAATGCGGAATTGCCGGTAGGCGCCGTGTTTGCCGAGAAAGATATTCCTTCTATTACTGTAGCGAATGGATACTTTAACACCCACAGCACATGCAAGAAACAATAGCGTTTCCTGGATTTGCCTCTCTATGCGCGTTGCTTCTCTTCGCCTTTCACCCTCTCCTCGCACAGGAACCCGCGGCGCAGGAACCCGCGCGCGATTTCCCGGAAGACGCTTTGCAGATTGGAGAGGATGAAGGGATAACCATTGCCGGAAGTCCGGAAGCCACCCGGCAGACGCGGATTGTCACTAAAGAAGACATTGAGCGAATTCACGCGCCCACGATCACCGCGTTGCTGGAAGAACTGTTTAATCTGGGCGCGACGAGCTACGGACCCTACGGCAACGCCGCGTCCGTAAACATGCGGGGGTTGGGAGCGGGACGCGCCGCCATACTCGTTGACGGCGCGCCGGTTAACTCCGCCCAGTCCGGGACATTCAACCTTGAAAGCGTCGGCGTCAACGCCATTGAGCGGATCGAGGTGATGTACGGCGGCGCTGACACGAAATTCAACGTATCAGGCGCAATGGGCGGCGTCATCAACATTGTCACCGTGAAACAACAGCGGCAAGGGCTGCGCTTCGGCGGCGGCGTTTCCAACACCGGCGCCCTGCCCGGCGCGTACCAAAAGCGGGACGGCTCCACCGGGGACGCGGAGTGCCGCGACCTGCTCGACGCCCAGAATGTCAACGCCTTTGTGTATAAGGGATGGAACGCCGGCGCCGCTGGCGAGTACGCTTTTTCCGCGAGCGTTTTTGCGAACCGCGCTGAAAACCACTTCCTGTTTAATGACTATTATGGAATAAAACGCCGCAGAAACAACAACGAGGTGTGGGACGCCGGAACCGCGATTTCCCTTTCCGGAACATTCGCGGATCTGACGCGGCTCGTGTATTCAGGCAGCCTGTATTACGGGGACAAAAACACGCCCGGTACTATGACAGCCGTGAATTACGGCAAGCAACGCGACTTTTCAACCCGCAACGCCCTGTTCCTTGACAACCCCGCGGTGTTCCGTCCGGTGTTCCGCGACAATCTTGCCGTTGAGGCGAGTGTGAGTTACGCCCGGGAACGGATCGGGTATGAAGACATTCCGCTCTCCGCCAATGGCGCATCCCTTCATACACTGTGCGCCCTGCAAGCCGCCAATCGCTGGTCATGGTATGCGGCAAAGACCTTCACCCTCAAGACCGGCTGGGATTACGCCTACAACCGCCTTGACTCGACCAACACCGGCGTTCAAGAGGCGCATACCGCAGGCGTATACCTGACCGGCGAATGGGGAGGCGCTGTTCAGATCATTCCTTCGGTAAAGCTGGTTTTCAGCGGCGGCGCCCTTGTTCCGGTACCGAAACTGGGCTTTGCGTGGCAAGCGACCGGAAATCTTTCTCTTTTTAACAACTATTTTCGCGTGTTCAAGCTGCCTACATTCAATGACCGCCACTGGTCAGGCGACGCGACCGCCAAGGGCAATCCCGGGTTGCGCCCGGAAGACGGCTGGGGCGCGGACATAGGGGCGTTGTACAACGGCGCCTTTACGCTTGACATTGCCGTATACGCCTCGTATGTGAAGGACAGCATCCACTGGCGGAGCGCAAGCGGCGTGTGGATGCCGGTCAACATTGGCGCCGCGGCGTTTTTCGGCGCGGACGCCCGCATACAAAAAAAATTTTCCCTTTCAAATGGAAAATCACCCGGATTTATCCGCGCAATCACGCCGTCTTTTTCCTATCAATACCTGTTGAGTTACATCCTGACCGAGGGACTCACCTTTGCCTCCGGCGTCCGTATGCCCTACATGCCTGAACACGCCTTTGGCGTCGCCCTTGACGCGCAGTGGAAAACCGGCTTTTTGCGGCTTTCCGGTCATTACACCGGCATGCGCTACACGGAGACCTTGAACATCACCGCGCTGAAGCCATATTTCCTGCTCAACCTCACGATAAACCAGACCCTCGCCGCCCGGACATCAAACGCGGGGCGCCCGCCGGATGCCTTGCGTCCGCACATCACGCTGTTTTGCGTGTTGCGCAACATGCTGAACGTGTCCTACGTGTCCGTTCAGGACTACCCCATGCAGGGTTTCACCGCGACAATCGGGGTGAAGGCGGCGTTTGAGAAGTGAGCGGCGTTGCCGGCGTGAGAAAAGTCTCATATACTCTTCATATATATGAAGAAACTATGAAAAAAGCGCGAGATACACCGGTATCACCGCGACATTCGGACTATAAGTTAAGCCCGTCAATACGGGTCTGTTTTTCCTGTCTGCTGGTTCGAGTGTAAATGCGGGTGGTTTCGATGGAATTGTGTCCGAGAATATCCGCTAAATCTACAATATCGTGGTATTCTGACAGAAACTGCTTTGCAAAGAAATGACGAAAACTATGGGCGTGAACTTTTTCTACAGGAACGCCCGCCGCCTTTGCAAGCCGTTTTAATTCCCGCCAGATATGAGCTTTGTCGATAAGCGTATTAGCCTGTTTTCCATGAAAGATTATTCCCGTAATATGCCGTTCCTCGCAATACTTCCGCAATTCCATGCAGAGGTTCTTTGGAAGGATAATTTCACGCATTTTGGTTTTGTTGTAGGCATTGGTTTTTCCTGTCTCAAGCATACTGTCCGTAATATACTGGAGTTCGCCTACTCGAATGCCGCTTGACGCGAGTGTCCTGATAAGGTAGTAAAGCCACCTGTTTTTCCAGTTTTTTGCGCATTCCACCAACGCGGCGTACTCTTTTTCATCTAAAACATAGTCCAGACTGTTTCTACGCTGAATTCTAATTGTTTTTACCCGCAACGAATCTCGATCCGTGAATTTCAGAAAATTATTCACCGAAATAAGGTAGGAATTGACGCTTGCCGACTTATATCTTTTAATAAGATGTTCTTTATAGTTCAAAATATCCTGTTTTGTTATCGTTTCCAGACTCTTCCCATAAAACTGTCGAAATTTTACGATGTCCCGTATGTTTTTCTCTATTGAGAGCTTTGATTTCTCATGCCCGTTGAGCCATTCCCTGTAGGCGGCAAATTCTTCATTATTACAATTCATAACAACATAATACAACAGTATGTAGACTATGTCAACTACCTTTTTAACTTTTTTTCAATTTTTTTAAAATTTTTCGACTCGAAATTTGGGCATATCCGGCATTCAACTCACGGCATGTGTACTTTAACTGTCGCCATCCCCCTTCTAAGCCTGAGCCAGTTTCAAAATCCACACGTATGGTCTTGATTCTATGGGTTTTCAATCCGTGATTCCGCGAAGTTGCCATGAAGAAATGGAGCGGGCAAGATTTGTCATCCAGAATTTGCGGTCTTTTAAGATCTTTAGCGATATGGATGGCAGACATGGATTCCTGCCGACGCGCTTTGCCATTTAGTCTACATACTGTTGTATTATATTGTCTAGGAGGTCTTATGAAGACAATAGACAAATTTCTAAGCGAGAATGAGTACACCCATCCGCCCGGCAGGAAGCTCAAGGAGAAGCGGGCCGTCATCCTGCACTGGGTTGGCGTACCCCGACAGGGCGCCTTAGCGGTATGGAAGTACTTTGAGTACGGGTGCGCCGGAAAAACATACGCATCCGCGCATTACTGTATCGATCTTGACGGCGCGATTTACCGGCTTATCCCGGATGACGACGTGGCCTATCATTGCGGTTCATCTCAAGTTGACCCCAAGAGCAAGAGAATCTACACGGATTGGGCGCGGGAGATTTTCGGCAAATACGCCGAAGACCCGAAAAACAATTCCCCGAACAATGCGGCGATAGGCATTGAGATGTGCGTCCTTGATGACGAGGGGAATTTCTCCCCTGAAACGCTTCAGTCCGCGGCGGAATTGACGGCCTATTTATGCAAAACCTATCGGATTCCGATTGAGCGTGTGGGAACTCATAACATGGTTGTGGGATGGAAAGATTGTCCGCGTTTGTGGACAAAACATCCGGACAAATTCGAGGACTTTAAAAAAGAAGTGAGCGCATTGTTGAACAGGTAAAAACGCCCCTTTATACGCCTGCGCGGAAGCATGGGTGGGGGCGGAAAAATAACGCAAGGAGGACATATATGTCTGACAAACAAAATGGGAATCCCCTGAACGGTCGTCTTATGGATTCTCTTGGACAAATTTTTGATGGAGTCGCGGATTTTTCGGATGGACCGAAACCATGTGAAATTACCGGGAGCGGGACCATATCCTTGAAATCGTATCAAGGCAAATACCTCTCCGCTGTGGGGAATGGCGGGCTTGAGTGGAATCGGGACTGGGAGAGAGAATGGGAGCAGTTCAGAGTGGAGCATCATGGCGAGGACAAAATAGCGCTCAAATCTTACCACGGCATGTATTTATCAGTGAAAGACGGAGGCGAAACAGTGCGATGCGATGAGCGTGAAGCGCTTAAATCCGCGATCTGGAGGGTGGAGGCGGCTGGCGCCGGCATTGCCCTCAAGTCTTGTTTTGGAAAATACCTGCGCCCCAATAAAGATGGAAGTGTTGCTGCCATTCGCGGCGAGGTTACGAAAGAAGAGACCTTTACGGTCAACTGGATAAACAAGGAGAAGAAATAACATGTGTGTTTTAAACAAACCAATAGCGGATGCGCTTTGTACGGTGATTACCCTGGGGTTTGCCCGCGAGAACGAGAAACGGAACAAGTTGTGTTTTGAGTACGATAAAGATGAAGACAAGGCGGCCTATGAAAAAGTAAAAATTCTTTTTGCAAAAGTCGGTGTATGCATTGATATTGGAAAGTCCGTCAGTCAGGCTGAGTTTCCCTATATCTTGGGAACCGATTTAACGGGGCTTCAGTTGGAAAACTTCAAAAAGAGCCTTAACGTGTGGGTTAAAGAAATTGATGCCATGATGAATGAGGCGAATGAACCCGACCCCAACAAAAATCAAACCTCTCCCCAAGGCGCGTACATCGGCGTTCAAATTCTTGTGGATGGAGCGGGAGACATTGTAGACGATCCATCTATTTACGGACCCTCGTCTTTATCGCTACACAGACCCATCTTTCGTATGATAAGCCCGGAAGAACAAGAACCTATTGCTATCGCGTACCGCAATGCGGTAATGAATACCAATGCCGCAGTTCTGGCGATAACGCGGGGTTTGCATGTCACCGACTATTCGGATTTTAATATCCCGTACAAACCGGGGCATCTTTTTGGCAGTGGCCACGGCATGATACGAGCAATGGTGAATCGCAGGGATAATCCTCCAGGGTGTGACAGCGTTTTTGCGGAGATCGCTCTTGGGTCCGGAACAACAAAGGTTTCTTCGTGCTTGCCGTGTGCGCTTTTTATGCAATCCTTTGGCTATCCCGCTTCTTCTATACATCTGGGCAGAGGGGACAATTGGCGAATACCGGACAGCCCTAGCGATAGTGTACTGAAGAACTGGAAAGATTATATCAGGGACTGCTATAAAGACGGACTGCAAGCTTTTAATCCGGACATAAAGTTAGCGACTAACAATATAATATTGGGCGCTATGGTCGAAAGGATTATCAGGCAAGACGCACAGGAAATTCCGAATCTATTTTTGGAATCCTTGACTTTTGAAGATTCGTTTACGAACAGGATTATCAGCGCGTTTGCCAGCGCAGGTATAACAGTATAGTGAGAATCAGCGTTTACCGCATCCTGCTGTCAAGCGAAGGGTACGTTGTACCCGCCGGATGCGGAAACGCTCATGTTATAGAGGAGAAGAGAGTTATGTCAATTGGAGCGCAATTCGCTGGACTTGATATGGAAAAGCTTATAGGCGGACCATTAAGCGCGGCGGCCAATGCAAGTATTAATCTTGCGCAAAGTACGGCGGATTTTATCAACAATGTTGGTTTTAATCCAGATAAAAGCGCGCGGACCATGGTGTTCAAGTATGAAAAGAGCGACATGGATCCTTTGGGAAACCCTATCAGGAATGAGATGTCCCTACAGGTTCCCCTGCTGGCAATCGTGCCTATTCCGAACCTGCAAATAGACGAGGTGAACATCCTTTTCGATATGGAAGTGAAGGAATGCGAGAAGTCGGAGTCCGCCCTTGACGCGGGCGGTTCTTTTTCCGCTTCGGTGGGTATTGGACCGTTCAAAGTGAGTATCAGCGGCAGCGTGTCGGTGCATCAAAGCAATACCCGTAGCAGCGATAATTCGGCGAAATATCATGTGGACGTGCGCGCCGCGAATCACGGAACGCCGGAAGGTCTCGCGCGGGTGCTGGACATTCTTGCCGCCGCCGCCGCGCCAACTCTGCTGGCAAGCAAAATGGTGGACAATAACGGCAAGGAAGCGGACGCGGCGACGAAGGACAAACGCGCCAAATTGCAGGCGTCTTACGAAAACCAGCAACGGCTGGGAACCGCCTGCAAGGCCGCGTCCGAACAGTACGAAAACGCTATCAAGAGATTGAAAGACAGCTCTCTGAGTTTCCTGAACGCCCAAAAAATGGAAGTCCAAACAAAGTTGAACGCGACTGCCGACAGCGATGCAGATCGCGCGAAATACATGGATGTTTTGCAGGGACTGAGCAATTCATGGGATCGTGTCATAGCGGATTCGCGTATGACGGTGGAAGCGATGTACGGCAAGACCGAGACTGCCAACATGTCCTCGCTGTTTGCCATGAAAAAGGTCGACGCCAACGCTTCGGCTCTTGTGACAGTTGTGGAGGGCGATATTCCTACAATTAAGACTTGTTTTGACGACGCTGTTCAAGACTACAAAGCCTTTAAGGAACAGGAGAAATTGCTGGCGAAAGAGCGGGCAAATTACAACGCCTTGCTTATGAAACATTAAGGAATTTTTCGGGGCTTAAAAAGCCCCGAAATTTTGAGAATTAAGGAGACAAGTTATGCAAGTGGAACCGCAGGCGCGGGTTAATTTACGGCAATTGGTGTATGGATCGCTGGAGCCAATCATCGAAGCCAACGCGCAGATGAGTCAGAACATGATTGACACTATCATGAAATTCAGCGATGACAAGGGAATCGACGATGACGGTTATCCGGTGGTGCAATTAAAAACGTTGCAACTGGTATACGACCAGATACGGCATGACGATTTGGACATGCTCTATTCTGAAAAAATAGGATTGGAGATACCCCTGCTTTCGATTATACCGTTAAGCGGCTTAAAGGTGTCGAAAAGCAAAGTTCAGTTTTCTACGGAAGTTCAGGAAGTTGACAGCAGCAATGGCCAAGTTAATATTTATACCAAAGTTACATCCGCGGAATCTGCGCGGAGCGCCCAGACATCCCGGCTTGATTTTGAAATTGAAATAGAGAGCGAGCCGGTTGTAGAAGGGTTGGCGAGGTTTCTCGACCAGTTGGGGCAGAATTTTATTCCCACTATACACGAGAAGCGTCCGATTGACTCCGACGGAAACAAACTGGACGATGAGGACCAGCACAATCACGAGACCAGAAAGAAACTTTACCGGAAGGAATTGCGCCTTGTCCGTTTGCTTTCACAGCTTACCGGAATTCAACGCATGGATGAGGATAAGGCGGAAGACAGGAGGGATCTTAGCGTCTACGAGTCTCTGGAACCTTATAAAGAGATGTTGAACAAAAAACTGGCGGAAACACGAAAGGAAATTCTGGAACACGACATTGTTTGCGAGCTTTCGCGGGAGGAAGGAGTGGAAAAGCCGGAAGAAGGAGGCGAGGATGACAGGCGCAATCAGAAAAGAAAGCCCACAAATAAGTGACACCCGCTATATGCATATTGTTACCGTCGGCGGACTTGATCCCAATAATCCTCTGTCGGAAGAAAAACAGGTTAAACAGGTGGAATACTTAAACAAGTTGCTTTCGGGGTATCCGAGAGGAACCATTATCGGGAAAGATACATCCATAGGACGTTTTATGATTGGAGAGCATGAATTCTGTATGCAACGGACGAATTATCATGTGGCTTTCACCAGGAAACCGGAGAATATTGATGAATACAACCAGTATCGCCCTTGATGAATTTATCGCCGTCTTTACCGCCGCCCTTGACACGGCAAACTATAAAATAGCGGAACAGCATCTTGCCATTCAAAGCGAGATGGATAAAAAGTACGGCCCGAATATCGCATCGTTAGTATCCCATAGCCATGCGTTGCACATCACGAGGGGAAGCATAACGGTGACAGCCCAGCCGCTTTTGAAAGAAGAGGCGGGAGCGGAGGGCAAGACAGACAGGATATATCTTAAATTCAATGGCTTAAGCGCAAAGGAGATGCGCTTCGAAGTTGCGCTGGAATAACAGGACGCAAGCTCGCGTCCAAAATTCCGCGTAATGAGTTGCCCCGGATTTCAAGTCCGGGGCAACTCATTTGTTTTATACGCGAGGTGTTCCCGGTAATGCTGGCAGAGTAAAGGGTCAGACAATGCATATCATAAAAGGGTCACATAAAAGGGTCAGACACGCATATCCACGCATATAGATAAAAGGGTCAAAAAGGGTCAGACATGCATATCTGATAAAAGGGTCAGACACACAAAGCATTATAGATAAAAGGGTCAGACACACAAAGCATTATAAAGCATTCCGCATCCCAACCCTTTTAATAGGTATGAGACCTTTACGAAAACTCCAAGACGGGGCGGTGTATCACGTCGCCTCCAAAATCAACCGCGGCGCCATGGAGCTGCGCCCCCCTCAGTTCAAGATCATGTTCTTGTCCTTCATAAAAAGAGCCAAGCGGAAGTATCCCTTCCAACTCTTGAACTTCTGCGTCATGGACAACCACATCCATCTTATTATCAAGCCTGGCGAGAGTCAGTCGCTCTCCAAGATCATGCAGTGGATCAAAGGGAACTTCGCAAAACGCTGGAACAAGGCGCATCATACGGAAGGGCATTTGTGGGGCGATCGGTTTTTCTCGAAAATAATTGAAAATGCGGATCAATTTTTGAAGGCTTTCAGGTATGTCGATGAGAACCCGGTGGCTGCGAAGATGGTGGCGAGGGCGGAGGAGTGGGAGCATGGCGGCTTATATCACGATATGCTGGGAAGGCGTGATGTGGTGGACATACCGAGGGAGGCTATGAAAGCCACGCTCCGGCTGTTCTTCGACACAGCTTAGCAAGAAGGGTCAGACACTTAGAAGCAAAATCAAGTGCCGAATGGCTTATAGGAAAGGACGTTTTTTCAGAACACGGAGGGCAATCATAAAAATAAACCCGGTACTGTTCCGGTGCGCTACCCAACTCCTTGAAAACCCACTCCGCAATATGCGGAAGATCCGGCGCCGTTATGTCTCTTTTCAAAGTGGAGCGAAATTTTTTTCGTATAAATGCCCCGTCAACCAGTAAAACGGTTTTCATCTCTTGTATACCAGCTTAAAAAAAATGATCTACTTCAAAGGGACACCGCAAGGGTGTTTAATATAAACCCTTCTTTTCGGTCGCTATTGCCTAATAGTCTAACCATTTTTCAACATATTGCCAAGCGTAAAATGACATCTAAAAGTGTCAGAAAAAGTGCCAGACACATAAAGCGTTCACGGATTGATTCACGCGAGGTATTTCCGGTATGCTGGCAGGGTAAAGTGTCAGACACATAAGTCTGATATTCAAGACGGGGCGGTGTATTACACCCGTGCATTCCAATAACGGGAATGTCTGACCAGCCTGTCACGCCGTATGAACGGCTTCTGGTCCGGGACGACATCCGCAGGAAGTGAATGACTGGCGAGGGGAGCTTGTTCCTCAATCCCCCTCGCCGCCGTCTCCAGCGCGCCGCTACTGAACAGCCTTTAAACTATATGTGGCGTTTGGATACAGCCTTTCTTAAGACGCTCTAACCCCCTGCATAAAATTCGTAAGTTTCATAGCTGTCACTTGTGTTTGTATAGTAAGCGCGTATTGCTTGTGATTACATCCGGCGCATGTCGGAACTATAAATACATCATCAGAACCACAAGCAACTTTAACGGCGCCCGCCGGATTATCCGGTGGGTTCGTCGTATAAACAGTATCCGTGTTGACTCTAGTCATGTGCGAGCCGCTTCCGGGATTTGTACTCATGCCGCATATAGGACATGTTGCGGGCCATACATAGTTTAGGCTGATCATTATAGCTTTCCAGGTTGCGCCACAGTTATGTTTAGGGTCGTTAGAGGTTCCGTAAACATTTCCCACTGTATCCCCTGCTTGCAATACGATCGCGCCATTCGGACTCGGAACAGGCCGCGATTCCACATTACGAAAGGTAAATTCCTTACCGTATTCCTTCCGGGGATCAAACATTTCGATAAATTCATCTTTAAGGAATACCGCTTTAAAATATGTGTTTTCATCATTTTCATACATATATTCTTTCCTTTATTCTTTTCTTACTACCGGCTAACGTCCGTTACACAAGACCGTTGAAGTTACACCGGCAATCCGCAGGTCAAGTTTAGTCTCCGTTACGGGAGGCTGCCGATCAGCCCTCAGCCGCAGGCTAAACTTGACCCAATTATACGTTTTGCAGATCACAAAACTAAGAGCTTAAAGAGCTTATCCGGGAATAAGACCGGGATAAACCGGAATCAGGTTTCGCCAGACAATAATAGCACAGGCAAACGCTACCAGACCCTGATAGTTCCTCGCTTTCTTCTCATAGCTCACCAG
>JAIROG010000009.1 GCA_031257675.1 Treponema sp.
CGGTCTGGAGGCGCTTCCGGCATAAACGCGGGAAGACCGCCGCCCTCCTCTTGCGGCGGCGGACGGCCGGACTTCAACGCCACCCCTGAGATTGCGGGGGAACTCAAAGCCATAAGCCCCGCGAGCGTTGCCCGCAACCTGAAAAAAGGCGGGGCCTCCAAGCTCAAGGGGAAAAGCCCCCGCATCCTCTGAAAAGCCGCATCATCCCGGTCAGAGCGCTCTACGCCGCTGAGGAGCGGAGAACATCCGGCTTCCGGCGCATTGACACGGACGGCCGCCGGGGGCGCCTCCGGCCGGACGGAACTCCGCCCCTCCCAAACAGCGCCCATTCCCGTACCTTTAACGCCCTCCCGAACATCGACTACGCGCCGCGCCGCCGAAATCCGGCGCAGGAAAGGGACCCTCCCCTCCACCCGCAACCGCGGCCACAAGAAGGGCGGCGGCTGTTTCATCGAAACGGCGCGGCTGTCACAGAAAGCGGGACATCCCGACCGCCGGCTCTTCTCCTTAACTTTTTCACGCCCGCTCAAAAACTTAAACGCAAGACCATGGCGGGTTCCAAAGAAGCCAAGTCCTGCCAGCGGAACTTCAGCGGCTTGCCCAGGCAAACCGCATTCACAATAGAAGCCCTGCCAGCTTCGGCGGCATTTTTAAATGAGGCGTCTCGCCGGGATACTCCCTTAGGGGGTTAAAAACCATGGACCGCAGGTCAGGGGACACCGCTTCCGGACTCAATGCAACTCCCGCTTCACGGGTAATTGTCCACGGTCCGGTGATGATTATGGGCTTGTGGTCCGTTCCGTATTTGTCCTTGCCCGTATTGATATTGGATGCCGTTTCCGCATTGACCTGCCATGCGTCCGTATAGGCGCTCACCGCGTCGTACGAGGACGCCGTGATGGTCACAAGGGATATGGTATTGATAAACACGTCGGCGCCCAGGTAGAGGGCTTGCGGGGAGGCTGAGGGCGGCGCAGGCGGCGAAGTCCGTTGACGGCGTCCGTGAGGTTCTTGCCGGCGGTGTCAAGGGAGGGCGAATATAATCTGGATCAGATAAACATGGGCAAACTGCAAAGAACTTATGGGTCGTATCCGTGAGGAAACGGATGTCGAACTCCATGTAACCGGCATTTGCAACGCGGCGGTACCGGTGGCGATCCGTATCGTGACGGCTCCTTCGCCTACTACGCCAGCGAACCCGTAATGGACGATGACTTTATTTATAGAAGAAAACCCATGACTGCGTATGGCGTCTACTTAAACATACGCCAGGGATTTCTGCCGAACCGGATAAGGAAATAGAGCCAGCCGAATCCGAAGCCCGCCAAATGGGTCAAGTGGGCGACGCCGCCTTGCAAGCCGGTGATGGACAGGATTAATTCCAAAGCCGTAAAGCCCAGTACCATGACCGGAGCGCGAAGCGGCAATATGCCCCAAACGTACATGATCGACCGGGGAAACAGAGCGGCGTAGGCGAGTTCAACCGCGAAAACCGCTCCGGATGCCCCTAACAGCATCACGTTGGCGCCGGTGAAGAAATAGACCGCGAAGGAAAACACCCCCGCCAATATGCCCGTTGTAAAGTAATATGCGAGAAATTCCTTTGTGCCGATCTGCTGTTCAACCCGCGAGCCAAAAATGAAAAGCGCCAGCATATTGAACAAAAAGTGCGTGACGCTGCCGTGAGCGAACATGTAGGTGACAAACTGCCACATCCAGCCGGAAAGAATTGCGGCCGGAATAAGCGCGAGATAGTAAACAACCGGACGGGAAAGCTGTTGTGCGGCGTAAACCAGCGTATTAATACCGATGAGGTAGAGAATCGCGTTATGGTATGAGTAGCGGAATGTTCGTTGTAAAGAATACATGGGGACGTTTTCTCCTTCATTTTGCCTTTTTATGCGGTCTTTCTATATCAACAACCGTAGTACGCCAAATGTTACAGAAAACCGGCGATAGTGTCCAGTTATACGCTCTTATCGGGAATATTTTAGGCTGTATGGCGCAACAATTCTTGCTTTTGCCGGGCATTCATGCTGAACTATAGGGATTACGGACAGATAAAATACAACAGCTTGGACGCTTCCGGGCCCAACGCTCCCCTTGAAACTGGCGGTCTATTTTTCAAAATTGCGATGGTTTTCCAATTCTTTATAAATGCGTGGAGGAAAAGCGGGCGGCGCTTGGAGCGGCGTCTGTTTTCTCCCTCCATAACCCGGCTCAAACCGTCGCTTGGTCCATCGTGGAAACTGGCGCAGCGGACGGAACCAGCGTCAGCGACAGTGGACTCCTCTCCGTGTCGGAGAACGAAATCCTCACGACCCTTACCGTGAAGTCCACGTCCACCGTTGACACAAACGAATCCGGCGCAGCGGCCATTACATTAAAGCGCCGCGCTTAAAGAACGTGGCAAGGAGTAGCGTTATGGCGCTCGACTTTACCGTATTTGAGTTTCCCCGCAATCTCAGAGGTGGCGTTGAAATCCGGCCGTCCGCCGCAAGAGGAGGGCGGCGGTCTTCCCGCGTTTATACCGGACCGGGCGGCCGGAGGCGATGGACTCGCTGTCATAGACTCGTCTTTACTTGGGGGTGGCGGGACGCTTTTTTCCGCCCCGTTCAGGTGGAAAAGGGCTTCCCTGACCGGCTTGCCGCATAAAAGCCGTCCCGCGGACTTCCGGCGGCGACCGGCCGCCCGGGCGGACTCGTCCGGCAAAGCCGGCTTCACTTTTCTGAGCGCCTTTTGACGCCGGGGCGCATATCCCCGCGCCGCCTCTTTCTCTTTCACACGTAACCCCGCCGGCGCGTCCTCCTTCTTGGGCGGCATTTTCAATTTGAGACATATATCCTTTCCGGCGGCATTTCCCGTGATGCAACGCGGACGCTTGACAAAACGGCATCCTCTCTTTATAATCACGGCATCCTATTAAATTGAACAGCTAAAAATGAGTCTCCCCCCATAAAGGGTGTGGCAGCTATGGCAGACAGGTTGTGGACGGATGTTTGACCCCCCGGAGTTCCAATCAAGAAGCATTGTCTGAACCGCATTGGCTGCGGTTCAACGAGTACAGTGGCGCACTGGTGTATCTGATTCAGACCAAAACCGTTTTGAACCAGTTTCTCTATTACTAAAACAATATTATAGATAGTACGAAATAATGGAGCCATTTATGACCGGGTTGCAAAGAAAAAAACGCATTATCGAACTTGAAAACCTCATACAGGGCTATCAGTCTTCGTATTACAATGGCGAAGCTGAAATAACAGACGCTGAATTCGACCTCCTGTGGGACGAGTTGAAACGGTTTGCGCCGGACAGCCCCGTGTTAGCCCAACTAGGCGCGGACGGCGTGGATGACATAGACGGTTTTCCCAAAGCCGCCCACCTTATCCCGATGGGCAGCCAGGACAAAGCCGCTGATCCGGATGCTTTTCGCGCATGGGCACAGAAGATACAAGCGCCTGTCTATGTGGTGCAGTTCAAGCTCGACGGCGCGAGCCTTGAACTGCAATACGAGAAAGGCAGCCTCGTCCGCGCCGTTACCCGCGGAGATGGCGTTGTCGGCGATGAAATAACGCGGAACGCCCTGCGCATGAGCGGCGTACTGCCTACGCTCAACGCGGACTTTTCCGGCGGCGTACGGGGCGAAGTGCTTATGCCGCGTACGGTATGGAAGGAAAAGTACGCAAATAAAGCGAACTGCCGCAACGCCGCGAACGGCATCATGCGGCGTAAAGATGGCGCAGGCTGTGAAAACCTTATCTTTCTCGCCTATGACGCTTCCGCAACCGGAAACGACGGTTTTTTTAAGAATGAAATCGAGAAGATCGCATGGCTTGAGGCGCAGGGGTTTACGGTTTCTGAGACAAAGGAATTTACGGACGCGGAGGCGATCATCGCTTACCGCGCAATAATCGCGGATACGCGGCGAGACCTTGACGTGGATATAGACGGGCTTGTGGTGAAAGACCGCGCGACCAACATGGACGATCTCCGCCGCGTCCGCCCTGAACGCCAAATCGCCTTCAAGTTTGAGCTTGAAACCGCCTATACCATTCTTCGCGCGGTTGAGTGGAGCGAAGCCGGAGCGACCTACACGCCAGTGGGTCTAATCGATCCGGTGCGGCTTGCCGGAACAACCGTTAAACGGGCGAGTCTTAACAATCCCGGCATGATCCGCTCAATGAATCTTAACATCGGCTCGGTTGTATCCGTGGTGAAGCGCGGAGAAATCATCCCCAAAATTGAGAATGTGGCGCCGCCAGGCGCGCTTCCCGATGTTGATCTGCCGGAGGAATCGGACATTGTGTTTCCCGTCTCATGCTCAGTGTGCGGCGCCGCGCTTGTTGACGAAGACACCCGCCTGTACTGCCCCAATCCGGCGTGTCCCAAGCTGCTCCTCCACCGGCTGGAAAAATGGATCAAAGTCCTTGACATTCGGGAGATCGGGGAGAAACTGATTGGGCAGTTGTTCTCCGCAGGCAGAGTCACCCAGATACACGACCTGTATACGCTTACGCCTGAAGAACTCGCCGCATTCGACCGCATGGGAACAGTTTCCGCGAACAAGGTCGTCAAATACATACGCACAACGCGGGATATTCCGCTCGCCAAATTTATCGCGGGATTTGATTTTGAAGGCGTGGGCGAGACGATCATGGAAAAAATTGTCGATTTTGGCTTTAATACGCTTGAAAGACTCCGTGCCGCTGACACCGACGCGCTTGCCATTGTGGAGGGCATCGGGGAGGTGACCGCGAAAACCATTGCGCAAGGCATGGAACAGGCGGCGCGGGAAATGGACGCCGTACTTAGCGCCGGCGTCATCGCCATAGCGGATCCGCCCGATGAATCAAAGCGACCGCTCAAAGGACTCTCCTTCTGTTTCACCGGAGAACTCATCGCCATGAAGCGAAGCGAAGCTGAAGAAAAGGTGAAAATTTTAGGTGGTTCGCCAAAAGCTTCGGTGGTGAAAGGGCTTTCTTATCTTGTCACTAATGATACGGAGTCAGGTTCGGCGAAAAACAAGAAAGCGCAGAATTTGGGCGTGCCGGTTATTGATGAAAAACAGTTTCTCCACCTTATTGACAAAGCCGCGAGGCTGGTTTCCGGCGACCCGGCTCCCGCGCATCTTCCTGCGCAGGGGGAATTGTTTTAGCAACGGGCTGGCATCCGCTATATGCTTTTTTATGATAGAAGGTTAAAATTTATTATTGACGGTGATGATGATAATAAAAAGCCCCGAATTTACGGGGACTGCCATCCATTTGAGGGGAATTTCTCACGCTCGAATTGAGCGCGACACGGGAAGGTTTTGCAATCTGAGCGTCACAAAACTCCCTAACCAACAAATATAGAAGCGTCCTGTAGTATTTACAGGACAGTACATTAATCAATTGAGCCGCACGGGATTCGAACACGTGACCCACGCCTTAAAAGGGCGTTGCTCTACCGACTGAGCTAGCGGCCCCTACTTTGGAGGTAATATCACTCTAACAAACTTTAAATAAAATGTCAAGCGCCTGAGCGCGCCCTTGCGGGCGTTTTTTAATCCCAGAACGACTCATAGCCTGCGGGATGCGGGAATGGATGCGCCTTTTCGTATCCTTCGGCAATATCCAATAGTACGGCCTCAGCAAAGGCGCGTCCCAGAAGCTGAACTCCCACAGGCAAACCATTTTCCACAGACGCGGGGAAGGAAAGCGCGGGAAGCCCCGCGAGGTTTGCGCAACAGGTGTAGAGGTCCGCGGCTTTTTGGGCAAAGGGCGACAGAGTTGATGGTCCGCGATCAAAGGCGCGGGTGGGGAATACGGGGAGCAGAATGGCATCACAGGTTGCGCTGGCGCCGTTGGCGTAATCCGCGCCGCCGAGCAGGGTTTCAAAGTTTCGCCGTATGCCGGCGCGGATGCGCTGGGCGCGGAGATAGTAGCGATCCTGAAAACCGGAACGCAGAACAAAGGCGCCGAGCAGGATGCGGAGTTTCACCTCACTGCCAAAGCCGGCTTCCCGCGCCTTGTCAATGAGGTCATCGGGGTTTTCCGCCCAATCCGGGCGTTTGCCGTAGCGTATGCCGTCGAAACGGGCGAGATTCGCGCTTGCTTCCGCCGCAGCTATGGCGTAATACGCCGGCACGCCATATTTGAGGCTGGGAATCTCCACATCAACCAAGGTGTGTCCCAAGTCGGCGAGATTTCTTTTCGCCGTCTCAAAACCTCTGCGCACTTCTTCCTCCAGCGTGGCGGCTTGCGCCGCAATGGAGAGCGCCTGCTCGCTGTCCGCGCCGTCACCCGCAACCGCCGCGATTGCTTTTGCAACGGACTCTGCGGGCAGTACGCCGATGATTCGCGGCGCGCCGCTCCTTTCTTCCAGACCGGGCGCTTTCGCGGGCGCTTCTACGCTGGTTTGATCGTTCCCGTCCTTGCCTCTCATGATCGAAAACACCGCCCTGCACCGCTCTATGGAATCGGCAAGCACACCGGCCGTTTCAAGGCTTGAAGCGTAGGCGACCAACCCGAAGCGGGACACGGCGCCATACGTGGGTTTTAGTCCCACAACGCCGCAAAAGGCCGCAGGCTGGCGTATGGAGCCGCCTGTGTCCGTACCAAGCGCAAAGGGAACCAGTCCTGCGGCGACCGCAGCCGCTGAACCGCCCGAGGAGCCGCCCGCGACCCTGCCTACGTCCCACGGGTTGTTCGTTTTCTTGAGCGCGGAATTGTCGGTCGAAGATCCCATGCCGAACTCGTCGAGGTTGGTTTTTCCGATCACCCGCGCACCCTGGTCTTCCAGCTTTTTGACCACCGTTGCGGTGTAGGGAGATTTGACGTTTTCCAGCAATTTTGAACCGCAACTTATGGAGCGTCCCTTCACCGCGATATTGTCCTTCACCGCAAACGGCAACCCGAACACCGTTTCTTTTTTCCTTTTTTCCCTAAACTTTTCACCGGCGGCTTTTCCGCCGCCTTTGAAATCGCTGTTTTCTATCGCTTTTTCGTCAATCTCAATGAATGCGCCTATCTTTTCTTCCCATCTCTTGAAGTACTCTTTATATTCCCCCATGGTTCTTCCTTTACAAGACGTTTGGTATCACTATGAATTTGCCGTCCCGCTCACCCGCGCTGTTTAACAGATACTCATTCTCAAGAAGCCTTTCGCTCTGATCGCGCGCCGCGCCTTCAGGTGGAGCGGCGCGCAAGACATCTTCACGGAAGAACTCCGAAGAGACGGTATGAGTCTGATGGGAAAGCTCGGCAATGGGAACGGAAAAGGCTTCGGCGTCGTCGCCAGATGCCTGCATAGCGGCGAAAAAATCAAGCATCTGCTCAAACGCCGGAAACGCCGCCTTGATCTCCTCGTCTGTAAGGTTGAGGTGGGCAAGCGCGGCTGTTTCTTGTAAATCTTTTATGTTCATACGTTTATTTTTGCATAATAGAGGGCGCGTGTCAAGGGCGCCTGCATGGGACGGACGCTTCGAAGAGGGAGTGATTCTGTGAATCCGCGCATCTCCGGGTCCGAAATTCGCGGAGACCTTGACTTTTTCCGCTATTTCCCGTACTATAACAAAAGGAGTTATTGTGGCTAAAGAAGAAGCTATTGAAGTGGAAGGAATTGTCAAAGAGGCGCTTCCCAACACCATGTTTAGAGTAGAATTGGACAACCAAAACGGTCATCTCATACTTGCGCATCTTTCGGGTAAAATGCGCAAGCATTATATCCGCATCGTACCCGGCGATAGAGTGAAAGTCGCGCTTTCACCCTACGATTTGAGCAGAGGACGCATCATTTACCGCGAGCACTAATGTAGCGGTAGCGCCGTAAAGCGAAATACGGTGGATGCCGTCTAGAAATTCCGCGGCGTATGCCTTTAGGCGTAAGGTAGTCTCAAACTATGGGATTTCCATCAAGATATAGTGTGGAGTGGCGGTCAATAATGAATATAATAATAAATACAGAGAACAGATAGACAAAAAAGTCTTCGAAAAGATGGATTTCTCTAAAACCCGGCATTTTCAAAAGCGGATGCCATTCTAATTTCACTCTGATATGGCTATGGTGTGACTGGAGAAGCAAGTTGGACGATGGCAACAAACATCAAGCCAAAAATCTCAAGATTTCTAGAGTGGGGGAGTTGTCACTTCTTAAGAATAACCCATGTCGCGCCTGATCCGCCGCTTTTGGCGGGATTATACCCGCTTTCTCCGGCAAGCGGACTCTTTTCAATAAATTTCTGTACAAGACGTTTTAGGACAGCCTCGCCTTTGGAATGATTCCCTTTTCCATGAATAATAAGCGCCTTTTCGAGTTTCCGCGCCGAACATTTTTGAAAAAAATCTTCAAGCTCTTGCCACGCTTTGTCATGAGTAAGATTGTGAAGGTCAATGGTGGCGTCCGGTTTCTTGCGGAGGATGCGGATGCGATTTTCAGCGGCTGAGAACGCGGCTTCTGTATCCGCATCTTTGTCATAAATGTCGTGGGCGTCAAGCCACGCGGCAAGCGCGTCATGGGAAAGGGATGACCGCGAAGGTTGTTGCGGCTGTCGCTGGAGCTTTTCACCCGAAGGGGCATTCGGACTTTTCTTTTTTTCGCCGTCTCCCGCGCCGCTTTTTTCCATCTCTTCTTTATGCGGGAGTTTCAGCTTGCGCCTTTTCCGATCCCCCTGTGGAATGGCGGTCTGTTTTTCCCATGCGTCAAGAATATCGCCAAAATCCATCTAGCCGCAACATCCTTCACCGTCGCGACTGCCGATTTCAGTAAAACACCGCATCTTTAAACCTAACCCAGCCTGTCCGGTTGTCAAACGTTTCGACAAGAACCCAATCGCCTGAAATTGAACGGACAAAGGCGCACTGCCCTTCATTAAAATGGCTCTGTATTTCGCTCTTCATGTCCGGCACATAAAAAGCGTCTGAGGCGCGCAGTACGGCTTCCTTCGGGCGCACTACACCGGCAAAGGCAAAAAAGAGCGCCGGCAACAAGAGGGCTATAACGATAATAGGAATTATTTTCCATTTTTTTTCGAGAAGACCACGCGCTATACACAATGAAAGCGCCGCAAGAGCGCACAAGAAAAGAACAAAACACAGATTTCTCGGCATCCATGTTTCATCATGAATGGGATCAAGGGCGACAAGGCGCTCCAATTCCCGCCTTCCATTCACAAAAGAGGGTCCAAACGTGTGATCCCGCTCTGTTTTGCGTATAAGAGCAAGCGACTCGGCTGTCCGCCTTTGCCGCCATAGCGTTCTCGCCTCATCTATACGAGAGTCTATTCCGAATATGCCGGCTTTTCTTAAAATATGCAAGAGATTGCCCGTATCAACGAAGAAGTCCGGAAAAGGGGCGTCGGATGCGGCGTCCGTTGCCGCGCTGTCCGGCGCGGCGTCTTGTCCGGCGCCGGACAGCGCCTCGTCCGCCTGCGGCCCGTGTCCCGCCTCCTTCGGAGCGACCTTCAAGTGAAGTTGGGGAATTTCAAGCGTATAACCTTCGTGTTGAAAACAGTGGGTATCTATCGTTATTTCAGAACCTTCAAGCGGGATAAGCGTAAGATGCAGTACGATGTCGCGGGCGATTTCAGCCTGCGTGAGGGGGTGTTCTTCCAGAATCGCATGTTCCGGCGCTTCAAAACGGAAGAGGTTTTGCGGGCGTTTTTGTGCGTCATCCCAATCGTGGAGTCGCATGAAAAGGTCGCCGCCTTCCCCAATAGTGAAGCCATTTTTATCGCCTTCCCACGTAAAATACGGGCGACGCGTTTTGGCGCCGGAACCGGCGTTTTCTATGACAACAGGTATTTCCGCGGTGAACGCGCTCCGCTGGGGAGTCCTCACTTCAAAAGGACCGAGAGTCACCTGCGCGGCTCGTTGGGGAATAAAGGTGAATTGTACGGCAGAGCGGCGCTCGCCGGCGGTAGTGACGACAAGGCGCGGTTCGACGCGCACTTCCTCAAGCGCAAGCTCTTCTGGAAATTCCGGCGGATGCACCATAACGCCGGGCGGATAGGGGTAATCCACCAGAAAGGTGATTGTCCACGGGACACTGCTGACAGGCGTGGGAGACGAGAAGGTTATTTCAAGCCAGCCGGAGTCCGCCTGATCATCGGCGGGAACCGCAGGTTGCGCGGCTTCGACTAGATCGGTTGCCGCCCCAGGCAACGTCTCGTCAGGCATTCCGCCAAGGGCCCCGTCAAACGCCGCGTCCTCTTGGGCGAAAAGAAAGCCATGCGGCGTTAAAAGACACACGAGAGCGTACGACTTTGCGCAAATCAGGGCAAGACCTAATAATCCGGCCCGTCTTCGGGAGCATCTTCTATCCATTCCCTGCTTTTCCATTGCCGGCGTTCCTTTTCACGTAAATATTCAAACAGCGCATCAGTTTCCGCGTTTTCCTGTTTCTGACCTTCCCCGGCTTTGCTTTTCGGGTCGCGTTCTTCGTGTCGCCGCGCCGCAAGGCTCAACTCCAGATTCCGTTTCGCCTCGACGCGGCTCGGATTAAGTTCCAGCGCCTGCCTGAAACAGGACGCCGCCTCGTCGTAGCGCCCGCTCTCAAACACAATGATGCCGGAATTGTACCTGATGCGGTAGAGCAACTCCTGATGTTCCTGTCTGGGAGCGCTATTGACTGTCGCTTCTGCGTCTTTGAAGCGTTCCAACGCCGCTTCCCGTTCATCCAGCGAATGATACACGGCGCCAAGCCCAAACTCCGCGTAGGCTTTTGTTTCTGGATGCGAAGCCGCTTTGAGGTATGCGGCGATGGCCTGATTTGAAAGCCCTCGCATCTGATAAAAGTTCCCTTCCAATATGGACAATTTCCCGCTCACATCTGAACAGGACAGTATAGAGAGGAGGAGGAAAATACAGAAAACAGGCGTTGGACAACCCGCATACGCCCCGTGTTCGCCGGTTTCAGCCATCACTGTTTGTGTGAAAAACGGCGGCGCGGAACGCGGGACTGTCTTGGGCCGCAACAGGATGCGCGCGGCGCAGAGCGCAAATCGAAGGTTCGGCAGGGCGTTAAACCAGCCTTCCAAACAACGCTTTTTTTACCCATATTAGCGCTATTATAGAGATAAACCTTTCGTTTTTCAATAGGCGCGCCTCTTCATTCACGGTAATGATGGCGCGCACAATAACAATCAGAAAAAAGGACAGTCTGTTTTTTCACGACAAACCCCTCTTTATGGTTGGAGGCTTGCGGAATCGCGGCGATTGCTCTTTGTTGCAAAACACTCATGAATAAAGAACGGGACGCTTCCGGCTGTGCGCCTGCCCGCAGATTAGGCGACTGCGTTACTCGCCACTGATGTCGCCCGCGTCTAAGTTTATGCCACTTATGTCTTGATTTGACGCTGAAGAGGTCTTTTCGGGAGCAAACTGTTTAAAGAAAAATTGCTCTCCTGACTGAGTCTTTTCCAAAATTTCAGTTGTGACCTACAGCTAGAAGCCGCCCACAATCACGGCGATATTTTCAATGGCGGGACCGGGCATGCGCCGCAAGGTCTGACACCTGTATGGCGTTCTTGTTCACGCTGGACACGCTCCGCGCCATCTCGTCCATACTGCCCGAAATTTCACGGGAATCGGATTGCAATGCGTCCATTTCCCGCAAATCCCGTGGGTGGCGTGGAGTTCGCAGGAGATGAAGGTTCTGGACACAAGGCTGTCCGACAGCACATACACAAACTGCCGATCAATATGTCCAGGGAAAGAGCCGCGAGAAAAAGAGAGGTCTTGATTTCCGCTTGTTCCCCTGTATAAAGATCGATCCCGGCAGGATCATTTCAAGGAATACGCCCGGCGCGATCATCCGTATCGGGGTGGCGCCCAGCTTTTTCAGGGCGAGGGCGTACTCCTCCCCCTGAACCGCGAAACAGTCCAGACCCTGAAGAAACGCCGCCGCCGGGATATAACACAACCCCGGGAAGCCCTACCCTCAATAAAAGCTGGCTCAAGACGGACTCCGGGCTGCGGAACAGAAAAATAATCAAGAAATTCATCAACGCAGTAATGACGGCGCAGATAAAAACAGTCAGAAAAAACGGACTTTTTCTTCACAATAAACCTCGCTATGATTGGCAAATTTGGCATATAGAGCTTGTTTCAAAACCCGCTTGGTTATGGGGGGGGGGGGGGGTAAGAAAGCATAGCGATTGCTTTCTCCTGCAAAAAAACATGATGTATAATACTATTAAAGAATAAAAGGTGTCAAAACCTTTTTAAGCGGCGAACGGACGTTGCGCATAGTGATTGAGGGGCTGTCTCAAAACGCGGACTACGTTCAGGTTGGTGTTGAAACAGCCCCTTTTCAGACGGGAAGTTCATTTTATTCCTAGTCACACAGCGTATCGGCTTAACCATGTTCGTTGGCGACATAATCTATATTCACTATATCATCTTTCTTTTCGTATCCTTATAAAAGGTTTTTACGTCCTCTGTTGAACGTATGTCCGCGCAATAACCCTGTTTATACTGGTTTTTGGTTAAATTGGCGTTGCAAGAGGTACAAGCTCGAGAATTCCGTTTTGATAATCTATTCCCTTAAATATGGACTAAACATACTGTCTCACACCTCCTTGTTTCATTCGCCGCCACAGACACGGTTCGCTTGCGGGATACGACGCTCGACATCTTGGCGCGCATATCGTCCGGATCGCTTGTAAATTCGTTTATTTCTAAACGGCATTCAAGCGTAGAGCCCTTCTAATGCGAATGGTGAGAATGCCCCTTGACGGCGCAGAGTGGCTGTATAGTATAATTGCTAGTTATTATCGGGGGGGGGGGGGGTATTAATAGCGCTTTATTGCAAAATACCTAAAGCTTGTAATTGTTAAAATTAGGAAC